>SKZY01000475.1 GCA_007127095.1 Planctomycetaceae bacterium | reverse complement strand
TGGCGTTTACGCCGCTGCTCACGTCCTTCGTTCCTCAGGGCGTGCCACCCGATGATCAGCGTGTGCCACCCGATGTCTCAGGGCGTGCCACCCAAACATTAGCGTGCCACCCGATCCTCAGCGTGCCACCCAATCCTCAGCGTGCCACCCAATCCTCAGCGTGCCACCCAAACATCAGCGTGCCACCCTGCGGTCAGGGCGTTCACACACTTCAGTTTAAGCCAATCCGTGTTGGGAAAACCAACCAATGGTTGCCAGCGATGTCACGAGAGACACTTGTGACGTCACCGTCACCGTCACCGTTACCGTCGGCGTCGGTAGCGGTTGGGATTGGTCGCCTTGCCGGTCAGTTCGTAGAGAAAGCGGCTCGGCGTGGTCGGTCGCGGTTTGCCCCATTTCATCCGGGTCAGCGCCATCGAAAGGGTCAAGGTTTCTTGGGCGCGGGTCAGGCCGACGTAGCACAATCGTCGTTCCTCGGCGATATCTTTCTCTTCGCCGCTCTTGACGGCGCGGCTGTGGGGCAGCAATCCGTCTTCCATTCCGACCAGGTAGACGATCGGGAATTCGAGCCCTTTGGCGGCGTGCATGGTCAGCAACCAAACGGCATTTTTGGCCGCCGCCTTGTCTTTTTCGCTACCCATTTCTTTGCCGGCCAAGGCGATCTCGTTCAAAAAGCCGTTCAGATCGCCTGTCGGGTTTCGCTGTTGGTAAGCGCCGACCGCGTTGGTCACTTCTTGGATCGATGCCATCCTTGATTCACGTTCCTCGGGTTCGTCGTACACCCGGTTGATCTCGTCGGCGTATCGGGTGCGAGCGATCAACGACTGGACCGCTTCGGCCATCGGGCCGCCCGTCATCGCGCCGCCGATATCGCGCAAAATCCCGCGGAGGTCATCGATCCCGCGTCTGGCTGCGGGCGTCAGGTCTTGGATCGCCGTGGGATCGTTCATGACTCGCCAGACCGGTTCACCGCGACTGACCGCACGAGCGATCAGCAGTTGGATCGTTTGTGACCCTAAGCCACGTGGCGGGGTATTGACGACCCGCAACAGCGATACCTCATCGTCGGGTTGGTCGATCCATTTCAGGTAGGCGAGGATGTCACGGACTTCGCGGCGATCGAAGAACGATTGGCTGCCGAGCAGTACATAGGGGATTTGGGCTTTGCGGAGTTCGACTTCGAAGATCCGCGGTTGTTCGTTGGTCCGAAACAGGATCGCGATATCGCGTGGTTGGCGGTGATCTTGGTTGATGTGTCGGGCGATTTCGCCGACGACCACCTTGGCCTCTTCGGTCTCGTCCTTGAACTGCAGGATCCGAGGACGCTGGCCTTCCGGGCGGTGAGGACGCAACGTCTTGCCGTAGCGGTCGGTGTTGTAGGCGATCAGGGTGTTCGCCATCTGCAGGATCGCGGCGGTGCTGCGGTAATTCGATTCGAGCTGAATCACTTTGGCGTCGGGCCAATCGTTCTTGAAGTTCAAAATGTGCGTCACATCCGCGCCACGCCAACCGTAGATCGATTGGTCATCGTCGCCGACGACGCAGAGGTTGCGATGGGCGGCGGACAGCGCTCGGATGATCCGATATTGGCTGCCGTTGGTGTCTTGGTATTCGTCGACCAGAACGTGATCGAACCGAGAAGCCTCCTGGCGCAACAGCTCGGGATGTTGGGCCAGCAAGATTTCGGTGTTCAGCAGCAGATCGTCGAAATCCATCGCGCCGCGGATTTTGAGTCCCTCTTGGTAGCGACGGTAGGCTGCCGAGGCGAGGTGTTCTTTGTCGGTTCGGGCAGCGCCCGACGCGGCCGCGGGCATTACCGACGCGTTTTTCCAGCCGCCGATGATCGCCAACATATCGCTGGGGCTGAGCGCCTGGCCTGGCAACCGTAGGTCGCGGAGCACGCTGCGGGCGAGCGATTCTTGTTCGCTGCGGTCGTAGATCGTGAACTTGGCTGGGTAGCCGATCGCCTTGGCGTGCCGCCGCAGGACGCCGACGCAGTGCGAGTGAAAGGTGCCGATCACCGGCGTCGGTCGGTCCTGTTTGCCGCGACCGCGCGGCGATTGGCGGTGGTCGAGCAACAGCCCGATCCGTTCCCGCATTTCGCCCGCGGCCTTATTCGTGAACGTCACCGCCAAGATTCGATCGGCGGCGGTGCCGTGGTGGATCAGATTGGCGATCCGTACCGTCACCACACGGGTTTTGCCGGTCCCCGCACCGGCCAATACCAGCAGCGGTCCTCGCAGAGTCGCGACCGCCTCGCCCTGCGCAGCGTTGAGCCCTTCGGTGAAGGTCGGTGAACCGGCTCGGGGGCGTCCCTGCGTGCTCATGGCGGCAGCCTACCCGAGTCGGCGCCGCTTGGGTACTGTCCCGACGATCGGCTCGCCATTACCCGAACCACCGCACTCGAAATGCATACGCACTGTGATTGCAGTAGTATCTGGTTGTGGATAATATCGAAGCAAGCGAATCGCTCGGGGCGTCCGATCGGTTTCGCGGCGGGCCAGGTGTCGTGTTGGATTCGTCATGCCGTTTTTAGCTCGAGGCGCTGACCGGGCGCAGCCCGGTTGGGCCGATTTGTTGGTCATCGACTTTTGTCCTTGGGCGAATCGATATGTCTATTGGTTGAAGGAGCCGATCGGTTGGTTCGTCGCGGCATTAGCGATCAGTCTGCTGGTCGGGTTGTACGTCAGTTCGGTCGGTTGGGTATTGGCGAGCATGATTTTCGCCGTGATCGTGGCCGGGATGGTTTGGCCATGGTGCGTTGTCCGGGCTGCCCGCTGTCGACTGCGGCCGTCGGTACCGGAGCTTCACGAAGGTCAGAGCTGCGACCTGATTTTGGTGGTTGCGAATCGTTTTCCGATCCCGTTGTGGGGGATTTCGGTCGAGGGGTATCTCGATCGTCGAGGCGATGACGTCAAGCCTTCGATCGCATTGGCGTGCGTGCCGCCGTGCAGCGATGCCGAGTATCGATTGCGGGTCGCCCCGAAGCTCCGCGGACGCTATCCCGAGGAACCGCCGTCGGTCAGCTGTTCGATGCCGTTCGGGCTTTGGACGGCTCGTCGGCGGTTGGCCGAATGTGCTCCTTTGGTCGTGTTTCCCGAGGTCAGTCGGGTTCAGGACGATCCCGAATTGGCGAGTGGCGTGCGAAGCGAAAGTGGTGACGGATTGCGAACCGGCGAGTCGGGTGAGCCGTTGGGGGTGCGAGCGTTTCGCAGCGGCGATCGGCTCAGGAATGTCCATTGGATCCATACCGCCCGTACCGGCAACTTGACGGTTTGCGAGCGTGGCGGTCCGCAGCGTCCTGAGATCGCCATCGAGCTCGACACCAGCCTCCCCTATTCCTGGACCCCAGTCGACCGTGATTGCCATCGCGAGGCGTTGGCTCGTCGGGTTCGTGTTGCCGCCAGTGTGGCGGTGGCGTTGCATGCCCGTCACCTGCCGTTGCGATTGGTGATCGGGCGCGACCAGTTGTCGTTTGCCCCCGGCGCGTCGGGACGGCGAAAGTTGTTGACGGCCTTGATGGAGGTGCCGATCGACGGATGTTTTGACACGATGAAGAACGAATCGTCACTCGGCTCACGGTCGCGGACGACGGTCCGGATATCGGGGTCGTCGGCGTCGGCTGGCGCGGTTCGGGTTCAGGTCGATTCGCCTCGCAGCAGTCGGCTACGGGAGTCGCGTCGATCCGCCATAGTTCCGTCCGTTGAGGGGTTATTGGCTGATTCCGGCGACTTCACGATTTTGGCGGAAGCACCGCTGGGGATCGCTTTATCACGATTTTGGCGAGAGGTTCGGCATGTTGACGCCGCGGCTTGATCAGCCGGAGTTTCTCGCTGCCACGCCCCGATCGACCGACGGGGAAGTTTCGTCTGGCGGGCTGTGGTCGAGTCTGCGAGACCGCCGCCGTCGCGGTGCCGTGGTGATGGCGGTCGTTGCGTTATTTGCGTTGGCGGGTGTGCGCATCGGTGGGCAGTCGGCGTTCGTGGTTCAGGCCGAGTTGGTGTTCGTCTCACTCTGGGTATCGATCGGAGTTTTGCTCGATCGTTTCGCGCCAGGCAACGGTCGGATCGCGCGGCGATCGGGCCGCTTTTTCGTGATCAGCGCACTCCTGATTCCGCTTTGTGGTCGGCTCTTGCTCACCCCGCTGGGCGGCACTGCGGCGGCCTGGGAAATGGTGCTGTTATCGACTTTGGGGATCGGTGCGGTCGTCTTGGCGGTCTGTAGCGTCGCTACTCGTCAGGCGTCGTTGTCGGTCATATGCAGTGGATTCTTGACGCTCTTCGCGACCTCGATCAGCGATCGTGGCGACACGTTGGTACTGGCGGGCGTTTGGGTACTGCTCTGCTTGTGGTGGTTGCTGGCAAATCACTGGGAGCGGATCGAGGTTCATTTGGCCGACTCGGTGCGGCGGCATCACGGGGTGCGACTGGGGATGACCGCGCTCGGCATGGTGATTTGCGGGATCGCGTTTTTGGCCAGTTGGGGCCGCGGTCCGGCGACGCGACTGCTTTCATGGGGGGTGATGCCGACCAGTGGCGGTACGAAATGGAATGATCCGACCGCGCGTTCGGGTGTCGGTGATGGCGATGCGGTGGTGGCGGCCAAAGGACATGCCGCATCCTTTGGGGCCGTCGAGTCGGAGATCTTTTTGCAGTCTCACCAACCGAGTTTGTACGACGTTTTCGACGATGTGTTGGGGCGTCCCAATAAGGTGCGTCGGACGGAGCGGGCGATCGCGCTGGCCAACCGCCAGCAGAGTCGCGACCGGCCACGGACGACCCGTTCGCAGCGGGGAGATGCCGGTTTTTCGCTCGCGCGTCGACCCGACCAGACGTCGTCGAAGCCACGTCAGGCGACCTCGCCGGCATTGCTGCAGTGGGTGGGACCGACGGGGGTCCGTTTGGCGTTGGAGCGGTTCGATCGATTCGATGGTCTCGATTGGACACGAGACGAATCGCTGGATGGTGGTGACGCGATCGACGGGCGATCGCCGGGGCAGAACGATCGGCTGAGGCGTCAGGAGATCGCGGATCGGGTCTGGTTTTTCAGGCGAAAACCGGCGGTATTGACGTTGCCGGCCGGCGCCCCGTTTGCCTCGTCGCTGCTCGGTCCTTACCGCGGCGATGCGGTCAAGATCATCAATCTGCAGTCGCCCCGGGTGCCGGCGCCCGTCGGAACCGCGGCCGTGCATGTCGCCGACGTCGATCGCGACGACTTCTTCGGGATCACGGCGGATGACGCCTGGTTCATGCCGGGGCGCAGTCGGATCCCGGAATTGACGGTGGTACGGTTGTTGACGCGTCGCTTCGTTGCTGGGGAACTGCGAGCGGTCGAGACGATGCCGCGGGCGCTGAATGATCGGTCAGCCGAACCCGATTTTGAGGGTAAGGAGGCAGCAGCCCGGTTGGCTCGGCGTTGGACAGCGGGGCTGGAGTCGGACTACGAGCGGGTGGAGCGGGTGGTAGCACGTCTCCGCGAAGGTTTCGTGTTCGATCGTACGACGGCGAGTGACAGCGACGATCCGCTGGCCGATTTTCTCGACCGTCGGCGTGGCGGTGACCACTTGTTCGCTACCGCGGCCGCCGTGATGCTCCGTTCGTTGGGAATCGAGTCGCGTTTGGTGACGGGGTTTTATACGCCGCCAAGGGGGCGTGATTGGTTGGCGGGGCATGTCGATGTGCTGGCCGATGACGCTCACGTTTGGGCGGAGGTGTTGGTGGCCGAGGACCTTTGGATGGCGATCGAGCCGACGCCGGGCTATGCATTGCCGGTCTTTTACGAATCGGCCTCACAGCGGGCGTTGGCGGCGGTCAAGGCGGCCACACCGACGTTGCTGGCGGCCTTGTTGGCGGTCGCCGTACTCTGGTGGTCGCGGTGTCGCTGGGGCGAATGGGCTTGTCGCTTGGCGTGGCGGTTGTCATGGCCGCTCGCCGCGCGTCGGCGGGTGGCCTTGTTGGTCCGGTTGCTCGATATTCGCGGTCGCCTGGCGGGCGTCCGACGTCCGGTCGGGATGACGCCGCGGGATTGGATCGAGCGAACGGTCCGGGCGGTCGACGGTTCGCTTGCCGCTTCGGCAGAGCGTTTTTTTGATCTCGCCGACGCTGTGTTTTTTGGGCCCGGCGAGATCGCCTCGGCGAACTGGTTAGGCGACGCCGACCGGGTCGCGACCGGGGTAAGGGTCGGACTGTTGATCCAAAGTCGCGACCGGCAGCCTGTCGCGTCGCCCGCTGCCCACAACCGAACGAAGGATCGGTAACCGATGACGACACCGGTTTTGACGACTCCGACAGCGACACATTTGACTATGACAACTTCGATGATGACGACTTCGACGATCACGCCGACTTCCACCACGGCCAAACGCCAGCTCGATAGTCTCCGTGATCGGCTCAACGGGGTATTGTTGGGCAAGCGACGGCAAATCGAATTGGTGTTGGCCTGCTTGCTCGCCCACGGCCACCTGTTGCTCGACGACCTGCCCGGTACCGGCAAGACGACGTTGGCCAAGACGTTAGCGGCTTGTTTGAGCGGCCGGTTCGGCCGCTTGCAGTGTACGCCGGATCTGTTGCCAACCGACATCACCGGGTTCAACCTGTTCAACCAGAAGACTCGCGAGTTTGAGTTTCACCCCGGTCCGGTCTTCTCTGACATTTTGTTAGCTGACGAAATCAATCGCACCACGCCGCGAACTCAGAGTGCGTTGCTAGAAGCGATGGCGGAGCGGCAGGTGACGATCGACGCGGTGCCCCATCGCCTGGTCGACACTTTTTTTGTGATCGCGACCCAGAACCCGATCGACAGCCACGGCGCGTACCCGTTGCCCGAGGCGCAGCTTGACCGCTTCGCGATGCGGCTAGAAATCGGTTACCCCGATCGCGAGGCCCAACTGGCCATGCTCGCTCAGCCTGTGGGTGAAGGCGAACCGGTCGCCACCGAGACCGATCGGCTGTCGATCGAGGATCTCCGCAACCTGCAGCGTCGGGTCGCGGCCGTGACGGTCCATCCGGCGGTCCAGGGGTATCTGGTCGATTTGGTCGAGGCGACGCGACGGCATGAATCGATCGAATTGGGCGTCAGCCCTCGCGGGATGCTGTCTTGGCAGCGTGTCGCGCAGGCCTGGGCGTTTCTCGATGGCCGGGATTTCGTCACGCCGCAAGATATTCAGGACGTCGCCCCGCACGTCCTAGCGGTCCGCTTGGTGATGCGGACGGGAACCGAAACCGCGGTGGTCGAAAGCTTGTTGAACGACACTCCCGTACCGGATTATCGAACATGATGTCGATCGCAAAGAGCCGCAGAAAAGGGTGCAGAAAAGGGGTCAGGCCTCTTTTGCGAGGAACTCGCCCTTCGGGTGCTGCGCACAAAAGAGGCCTGACCCCTTTTCTGACCCCTGACCCGCAAAAGAGGCCTGACCCCTTTTCTGACCCTCGCAAAAGAGGCCTGACCCCTTTTCTGACCGTGCTGTTGGTTTGCGGGTTGGTGTTGAGCGGCGGTTGTTCGGGTACCGCAGGCGATGCTCCTGTCGCCGAGCATTTTGTCCCCGAGCACTGGCCAGCCGACCTGGTCGATGCGGCGGACAAACTGCGGGATCGTGCAGCGGCGCTAAGTGAAACCGGCCTTGACGACGTCGCGATCGAGAAACGTTCGCCGACGATCGTCTTGAGCGAATTGCGAGACATCGTCGGCTGGGTCCCCGAAATCGCGGCGGACACCGACTTGACCGAGGAGCAGTGGATTCCGATTCATGTGGCGAGCGAATCGTTGTCGCGGCGGCTACGTCAGGGCGGGGCGAAGCTCGACCCCGCGACCTTGGCGGAGTTGGACCGTTACTGCGAACTGTTAAGAGAACGGGCGAATCTGTTGGGCGACGATATTGCGGGGGATGCGCCTCCGAGCGATTCGGAGCCCGATTCCGAACCGACGGTTGACGGCGAGGAACCGACGGTTGAAAGCGAGCTCGTTGACCCAATCGGGGAGGGTTCCCGATGAGCTTGATGTTGGTTTCCGGATTGGTGCGGATGTTTCAGGCGTTGGTGATGAGTGCTCCGACGCTGTTGGTCGGCTTGTTCATCGCTGGGGTGTTGCGCTATTACTTGGGTGCCGCTGATACGCGGCGATTGTTTGGCGGCGAATCGATCCGTTCGCTACCGCAATCGTGGTTGATCGGAATGTTGTTGCCGGTTTGTTCGATCGGCGTCTTGCCGATTTTGGCAGAACTCTATCGGGCCAAGGTTCGACCGGGAGCGATGACCGCCTTCGCGTTATCGGCGCCGCTGTTCAATCCGTTATCGCTGCTCTACGGACTGACGCTTTCGCGGCCGATCGTGATCATCTGTTTCGCGCTCGCGTCGCTGGTATTGGTGACCGTTCTGGGGATGATCTGGGACCGCTTTTCGTCACGGTCGGTGGAGTCCGACGGCGCGGTTGCTGACCGAGAAAGCAGTGACGTTGCGGGGCATGATCACGAGCAGCAGAGCGGCGAGGGATTGCGAATCATCGGGTTGCGACGGATGTTGGCTTTGGCGGTATTCGCCGCCCGCGACCTGGTCGGCGACACCGGCCGTTTGACGCTGATCGCGGCGGCCGGGCTCGGCATACTCGGAGCCCTATTGCCCTACGCGGCGCTGCAATCTTCGTTCGAGATGCACGACCACTGGGCCCCGGCGCGGATGACGTTCTTGGCGATCCCGGTTTACGCCACGCCGATGACAGCGATGAGTCAATTGGGGATGATGTTTGTTCATTCCAATTCGCCGGGTGCCGCCCTCTCGCTGTTGTTGCTCGGCGCGGGGATGAACCTGGCGACGTTGGTTTGGTTCGTCGGTCGCTATGGCCGGCGAGCGATTTCGATCTGGTTCATCTCGTTGGTGACGATCGTTTTGTTGGCCGCTTACGCGATCGACCGGCCGCTGATCTTGCCTGGGGCCGAGCCGGCCGGTCATACCCATGCGTTCGACAATTATGCCACTCCGTTTGCACCACAGACGGCACTCAGCGTTGAGGCGATCTGGGCGGCCGCGATGCGTCCGTTCCAACTGTTCGAGATGATCGGTTTCGGCATGTTGGCATTGGTCGCGGCGACCGGACTGACATTCAGGAAGTTCGGGATCGATGAATCGCGATTCCGTTCTGCTCAAGCCGCCGAACTGGCGAGCTATGATCGTTTGGTACCTCCGTCGGTACTCGGTGGGACTTTGTTGGTCGGATTGATTGCGGTCAGTGTGGTCGGCTGTTTCGCCTATTACCCGCCGGCGAAAGTCTGTTTGGAGGAGATTTCGGTGGCTCGCGGCGAAGCCTATTCGGCGGCGCGGACGGGCAACGTCGACCAGGCATTGCATTGGGTCGAGCAGATCGAAGATTGGAGTCGCCGGCTCGAGGTCGGGACGTTCTTGCGTCGTGGAGAAGTCCGCCCCTACCAGCGGATGCAGGGCTATCTGCTCCGCAAGAAACTCGAACTGCTCGAACACGAGTTGGAACATGACCCTTACGAGCAGCACGAGGTCGACGCGGTATTGAACGATCTGTTTGCGGTTGAGCGGAGGTGGCGAGACGCGTTTCGCGATTGACCGGTGATCAGGCCGGTTCGTCGACGCAAGCGTTGATCAGTCGGCCGATGCCATCGATTTCGACGCCGCAGACATCGCCGGCTTGCAGGAATCGTGGCGGCTGACGCGCCGCGCCCACACCCGGCGGCGTGCCGGTAAAAATCAGGTCGCCAGGCTTCAACGTCATGATCGAAGAGAGGTGGGCGATCAATTGGGGGATGTTAAAGATCAGTTGGGCGGTCGTCGAATCCTGGACGACCTCGTCGCCCAAAAACATGCGGACGCGGAGGTCGGACGGGTCGCCCAGTTCGTCGCTGGTAACCATCCAGGGGCCCAGCGGTGCGAAGCTGTCGAACGATTTGCCCAACAGCCATTGGCCGCCGGGACGACCTTTCTGCCAATCTCGAGCCGAAACGTCGTGTCCACAACTGTAACCAGCGACGCAGGTGAGGGCTTCCGCGCTCGAAACGTGCTTGGCGGTTCGGCCGATGACGACGACCAATTCCGCCTCGTAGTCGACCTCGCGGCTCAGCGTCGGTAGCACGATCGGATCGCCATGGCCGACCAAAGCCGTATTGAACTTGCTGAACACGATCGGTTCGGTCGGCGGTTCGGCCCCGGTCTCGATCGCGTGATCGAGGTAATTGAGTCCGATGCAGATGATCTTTTCGGGCGACGCCACGGGCGGCAGCAGGCAGGCAGGCATCGTCATCGTGGCCGTTTTGGCATCGCTGGCCGCCGCGATCACCTCGGGTAATCGCTGCCAGATCGTCGCTGCGGTCGGTGGCGATTCCATCAATTGATCAAGCGGGATCAGTCCTCCGTCGGCGACGACAGCGAAGCGGTCTTCGGCAGCGTCGTCGCGGTAGCGGCAAAGTTTCATCTTGGTCGGTGTCCGAGGGTGTGGGGCGGCCAGTGTGGAGCGGCCAGTGTGGAGCGGCGAGAAAGTCGACTAATTTAGCCAGCGTCGGGTCAGGTCACCATACGCATCGATCCGGCGGTCACGGAAGAACGGCCAGTGGGTACGGACTTCGTCGGACAGCGCCAGATCGCAATCGGCGGTCACGATCGCTTCGTCGTCATGTCCGGCACGCGAGACGATTTCGCCGCGGGGAGAAACGATGAACGATCCGCCCCAAAACTCCAGCGAATCCTCGATACCGACACGGTTGGGGGCACCCAGCCAGATCCCGTTGGCGATCGCGTGAGACCGCATCATCGTCTGCCAGGCGTCGTGCTGGGCGGTTCCGTATTCTTCTTTTTCCTCGTGAATCCAGCCGATCGCGGTCGGGTAGAGCAAAATATCGGCGCCGGCGAGCGAAAAGAGTCGCGCCGCCTCGGGATACCATTGGTCCCAGCAGATCCCGATTCCGAGTTTGGCATAGCGAGTCGGGATGACGCGAAACCCGAGATCGCCGGGAGTGAAATAAAACTTTTCGTAGAACAGCGGATCATCGGGGATATGCATTTTGCGATAGATGCCCGCGAGCGAACCGTCGGCATCGAGCACCGCCGCGGTATTGTGGTAGAGCCCGGGGGCCCGGCGTTCGAACAGCGGGGCGACGATCACCACGCTGCGACGGGCCGCGACCTCGGCGAGTCGTCCGGTGGTCGGTCCCGGAACCGATTCGGCCCAGGAGAAGACACGATGGTCCTCGGCTTGGCAGGGATAGGGGCCGGTGAACAGTTCTTGCAGGCAGATGATTTTTGCCCCGTCGTCGGCCGCCCGTTCGATCTCCGCGATCGCGCGATCGACATTGCCGTCTCGGGAATCGTTTCCACGCATCTGCAGGACTGCCAAACGGACGCTGGACATGAGCGGTATCGCCTTCTGGTGAACGGGGAACGAAGTGTTAGATTGTCGCGTCGGAGACGGTTGACGGCCGGTCCGCTCCGCTCGTTTCAGTCAGGGATCGTTGACTCGCCCCGGCCGGCCCGGATAATCCGCGGAGGAATCGCTTGATGCCCCAGCCCGCTGCTCGCAAGTGGTACTTTACCGGTACTGACACCGACGTGGGCAAGACCTACGTCGCCTCGTTGGCCGTTGCCGAGGTCCGTCATTCTGGCCATCGCGTGGCGGTCTACAAGCCGGTGGCGAGTGGCTGTCAGCAGCGGGGTGAATCGCGGGTCAGCCCCGACGCCGAATCGTTGTGGAGGTCCGCTGGTGAACCGGGCGATCTCGATGCGGTCTGTCCGCAACGATTCATCGCTCCGCTGGCCCCGCCCGCGGCGGCGGAACTGGAAGGCCGCCACGTCGACGAAGCGCGACTGGTCTCTGGCCTGGATGCGGTCGTCGGTGATGCCGATTTTGTCGTCATCGAGGGGGCTGGCGGATTGCTCTCGCCGCTATCGACCGGGATGCTCAACAGCGATCTCGCCGCTCGCTTCGACGCCGAATTGGTGATCGTCGCGGCCAATCGGCTCGGCACGATCCACCAGGTTCTCGCGACTGTCTTAGCGGCCAAGACGCTGGGGCTACCGATCCTCGGTATCGTACTGAGCGATGTCGCGGAACCGCTCGACCCGTCGGCTGCCAGCAACGCCGCGACGCTGCGTCGCTTTACCTCCGTCCCGCTGCTCGGTCAGGTCGCTCACGGCGCTATCGAGACGGGGATCGATTGGTGCTCGCTGGCGGTACCACAACGACCGCCCGCCGAAGTGCCTGGCGATCTCGAAGCGGGGATGACGCGGGCCTGGCTCTGACGCGAGCTGGAATCGAGCCTCGGCCTCAACCGTGACCGGCAATCGGGCCGTGCGAGCCCCGGTTGCCTGACGGTGCCTGAAATCACTTGTCGATCGAAATCGTTTCGGCGATCGTCTCGAGGTGATCGCGGACCCGGGCGTAAGCGTTCAAAGCGGCCAGGAAAGCGACACTGACCTGCGGAGGGATCTCGCCGCCGGAGAGGTCTTCGAGATGTTTTTTGCGCAATTGTTTGATCTCGACCTTGATCCGTTTGGAAAGACCATCGGTATCACGAGCGACGTGACGGTTATCCTTGCCCAAGCCTTCGTTGACGGCCTTCAAGTAGGTGATGACGTGGTCGTTGAGTTCACGTAAATCTTCGCGTTGTGCGCTGGTGAAGCGGAATCCGTCGCGGCGGAGCTTGCGGTCGAACTTATCGAGGCTGAGCAGATAATCGCTGACCGATTCGAATTCGTCAGCCAGGGTGAGTTGCCGTCGGGCCTCATCGGCGACCGAGTGTGGAAGCGTGTTGGCCAATAGGTCGGTGACGAACGCGGCGACTTCGTCTTGGACCGAATCGAAGACCTGTTCGCGTAGTTTGAGCCGATCGCCGAGCGCCTTGTCGGGGGCGTCTTGATCACGCAGGTCACCGAGCCAGCTGAGCATTTTTTCGCAACCATCGCCCATCTTTTCGATCTCGTTCCGAGATTGTTGAATCGCCAGGGCGGGCGTTTCCAGCATTCGGATATCGAGGTCGGTTAACTGCGGACGTTCCTTGTATTCCTTGGCCGGTACGAAGCGATCGAGGAGGCGGACGAAGGTGGGAACGAAGGGCAGGAACAGGATCGTATTGGCGATGTTGAATAGGCTGTGGGTAGCAGCGATCGCGGCGGTCGTGTGAGGGAACGTCGCAACGCCATTGACGATTACCTCATCCGACACCCCGCCGCCCAGCAACATCTGAATCAGGCGGACGTACCAAGGGAACGCCAGTGTGATCCAGAAGACCCCCAACAGGTTGAAGATGATATGAAAGTAGGCCGCACGCCGGGCCGTCGTGGTCGCACCGAGCGAGGCGAAGATGGCCGTGATCGTCGTGCCGACATTTTCGCCCAGGACCAGCGCCGCGGCGGTCTCGTAGCCGATCACTCCTTGGTAGGCGAGCGAGATCGTGATCCCGAGTGTCGCCGAGGACGATTGGACGAGGACGGTCAGGAGACAACCGACCAGGGCGCACTTGAGCACCCCCGCGTAGTTGTGAGCTTGGAATTGGTGGAACCATTCCTCAAAGCCCGGATTTTCCTTGATGATCGCACAGGCATCCTTCATCACCTCCAACCCGAAGAAGACCATGCCGACGCCCATCAGCGACATGCCCCAGTACCGCCACCGATCAGACTTCGAAAACAGGTAAATGAAGGTCGCGACGCCGATCAGCGGCAAGCCGTATTTGCCGATTTGCAACACCAGGATCCAGCCGGTGATCGTGGTGCCGATGTTGGCCCCCATGATCACGCCGACAGCCTGCTGCAACGTCATCAACCCGCTGTTCACGAAACCGACGGTCATCACCGTCGTGATCGAACTCGACTGGACGACGCAGGTCACCACGATGCCGACGAACAATGCCAGCATGCGATTTTTTGTCACGACGCTGATCATTCGCCGCAGACTGGCGCCAGCGACCGCCTGCATCCCGTCGGACATGCTCTTCATGCCTAGCAGGAACAGTCCCAAGCCGCCGATAAACTCGCTCAATAGCGAGGTCAAGGCTGAAAGTTCCAACGGGGTCACCTAACGGGGAAGTGCAACGGATGGGGGCGATTCGGCTCGGTTCGGTAGCCTGTCCGTCGGATTCTGCGAACGGTCCGACGGCTATCGGACCGGGCCCCTCGAACCGGCGACCGCGGGCGGATTGTAACCCGACGGGGCAGGATTACAACGCATGGGCGACTAGCCTGCGGCGGCAGGATCAACCACTTGCCGCGGACGTGGGATGCGATGCAATCTGGCTAGCGGTCCGACGCCCGGGAGGCGACGATCAGGAAAGTCGGGTTGATCGCCTCAAACCGCATTCGATCGAGCTGATATTGGCCGCGAGCGATATTGATCATGCGGACGTCGACTCGCATCGCTTGACCTTCCAGCACCCGTTGGACCTCGACCAGGCTTTCGGGGGACGAAACGTTGATCACGATCCGGCCGCCCGGGTTGAGCCGCGAAACGGCCCGGGCGACCAGGTCGGAGACGATGCGTCCGGTACCGCCGACAAAGACGGCGTCGGGGTCGGGCAAGTCGGCCCAGGCGTCGGGCGCCCGACCGTGGGTCGGGATCAACGATGGGCAATCGAAGTGGGCGGCATTTTCGAGCATCAGCCCATAGTCTTCGGCATCCATTTCGATCCCGTAGACTTTTCCTCGGTGAGCGATCCGGGCGGCTTCGATCGCCAATGAACCGCTGCCGGCACCGACATCCCAAACGATACTGGTCGGGGTCAAATCGAGTTCGGCGAGGGCGATGCAGCGGACGTCACAGGGGGTCAACAGGCCACGTTTGGGGCGAGATTGCAGAAACGCATCGTCGGGGTTGCCGAACAATCGCGTCGCCCCGGCTTCGCTCGGTCGGTCGGCCCGACCGAGCTTGCGGAGCAGCACCATCACGTTGAGCGGATTGAAATCGAGTCCGGCGATCGTCTTCAAATCGCCTTGGGTTACGATTTCGTCGGGCGTGCCGAGATTCTCGCAAACGTAGGCGGTGAAATAATCGATCCGTCGGTCGAGCAGCGCCGAGGCGACCACCGCCGGCGAGATCGATTCGGTCGTGAACAGCCCGACCCGTTCCGCGGTGCGAATGTTGTCGACGACACGGTCGAGCGACTGCGTGGCGAGATTGGAAAGGTAGGCGTCATCCCAGCTCTCTTTCACCCGTGCGAAGGCCAGCTGCATGCTGCTGACGTGCGGGATGACGTCGAAGCGGTCCTTGCCGAGTTTATCAGCCAAAAACCGTGCGATTCCGTAGAACAGCGGATCACCGCCGGTCAGCAACACGACGCGTCGGTCGGCATGAAGTTGTAACGCGTCGAGGAGTTCATCGAGGCCGCCGTCGGCCACCACCCGTTCGATTCCGGGAAAGGAGTCGTCGGCGATTCCCTCGATGATCACACGATTGCCGATGATGACCTCGGCCGTTTCCACGGCCGTACGGGCCTGTCGGGTGAGGCCATCCAGACCGTCATCTCCGATCCCGACGATGTTGATTCTCGACGACAACAGAACGAACCTCGCTAGTGACCAGGGGACAAAGGGAGTCGATCGAGTCGATCGACCGGCGAAACTCAAATCGTCGGCGCTCGCCGACCAGTTGTCCAGTGGATCACGTCGAACGCGGAGTTCATTGCCGGTTCAGTCGGTAGAGAAACTGCCGACTGCGGAGCAGCAGGTCCGAGCCGACCGGGATCAGGCTGGCGACGGTGTTGAGTGAATCGTCATCGACTTCGTTGGTGGCGACGAGTTTCGGCGTCGGATCCGACAGCGGGCCGACCACAAAGGTCACCGCATCTTCGCGGGTCAGATAGAGATGATCGCCGGCGACCAAAGGCGAACTGCTGTAAGCGTGCCGGTTACGGGGCAAGTCGACCGTCCAGAGCGTTTCACCCGATTCGGCATCGAGGGCGGTGACTTCGCCCTTGTCGCCACAGACATAAAATCGGCCGTCGTCGGCGGCCGGTGTCGGTACGTCGCTGCCGATGTCGTCGCGGAACCAAGCGATCGCTTCGTCACCTTTGCCGGCCAGCAGGTCGGAGAGCCGCACGCCGGTCAAAGTCGCTCCCCGAGCGTAGGGACAGGCGATGATGTCGCCACTGATGACCGGTGAGGCGATCGAGCGAAAGAAACGCTGGCCGGTCGGGTTGAATCCGCCGAGTCGGGCGAGTTCACGGCCGTCCGTCACGGAATGCAGTGTCAGGTGATCGGCTCCCAACACGGCGATCACGCGGGTGTCACCGATCGTCGTCAGGACCGGGGTTGAATAGCTGTGCGCCGCTTCCTCGGGAGCGTCGAGGACCCGATCGACCTTCCATTTGACCTTGCCGGTCAATTTATCGAGCGCCACCAAGTAGCTCGGCCCCGTTTGCATCACGGCGACGACGACGGCGTCCTCGGTCAATACCGGTGACGTCCCCAGGTCCCACCACAGCGTGTCCTCCCCGAAGGCGTCCTGAAGATTTTTTTGCCAACGGACGTTTCCCTGGGCGTCGACACAAGCGATATCACCGGAACGGAAATAAGCGAACGCCAAGTTGCCGTCGGTGACCGCCGACGAATTCGCCCCGCTCGCCTTACGATGCTTGCCGCCGCGATCGGTACCGAGTCGAGCCGTCCAAGCGATTTCTCCGGTTTCCAAATCAATGCTCAGCAACCGATTCTGGCCATCGATACCGCTGGTCACCAAAGCCCGGTCGCCGAGCAGCACCGGGGTGCTGCTACCGATGCCCGGATCGTCCCACTTCCATTTGAACCCTTCTGCGGGCGACCAACGGACGGGAAACCCGTCGCCGTCCGCGACGCCGCTGGCCGACTTGCCACGCCACTGAGGCCAATCGTCGGCGATGGCAATCGTGGGCGAAATCGCCCCGAAAGCGACGATCAGTGAGCCGATCGCCAACGCCACGACGACAGAGCGGGAGCCGACGCGTCGCGGCAGCGGCGGTGAGAACTGCGGTGAACGAAACCGTGGCAGGGAACCGCAGTAGGCTAGCTCGCCAAGAGTCTGCTGTTCGGGCTTGGTAGGCATGTCGGATTCCTCGGCGGGGGCAAGTCGAATGGTCACGGTCGGGGCTTCCAAATCCCCGACCCACACCTTCATTAGCGTATACTTTTAGCTCAGATTCAACGTGCCCCCTGAGGTTGATTTCCTCATCCGACGAGCCCTGCGGGAACCATCCATGCCGTTTATCCCGATCTGCCCACGCGTCCTGCGGCTCTCGACGACCGGCTCGATCAAGCCCCAACGCCGACTTCGGTCGAGATGTCGACCGCTGATCGGTGCCGTCGTCATTACGCTGTTGACGCTCGGGTGGTGCCTTTCGCCGCACCGGGCGACAGCCGCGCAGGCCGGCACCGACCCGACGAATACCGACGTCGACCGATCTGCCACCGATTCGACCCGATCGGTAGTCGAGGCGGGCGGGCTCGCCGATACGACACCGTTGGCCCTGTCGCCAGATGCCCCGGCGACGACCTGGACGGCGGAGGACCTCGAAGCGGCACTCGGCGGCGGCACGTTTGGCGAGCGGCAGCGGGCGACTCTCGAACTGTGGCGTGACCGCGACACGAGTCGAGACGCGGTATTGCGGGCGACCCGAGCCTCCGATCCCGAGGTCGCGTCACGAGCCCGATGGATTCTCGATCGCTGGCGACATGGGATCCTGTTCGAAACCCCTACCTCTCTCGTCCGCCAACTCGAATCGGCCAACGAGGGCGATTCGGTCGAGCAATTGCTCGATCAAGGATGGTTCGCCGGCGCCCGCGTGGCGACCGAGGAAGCGATCGATGCGGACGATCAGACGACACTCGTCCGCGTGACCGCCGTGGTGACCCGCGGTTTTCCCTTTTATGTTCGATTGGCCGACAGCCAAGATCAATTGGATGAGTTCGCCGAATTGATCGACCGGTTAGCCACGACGACGGAAATGATCGAATGTCGAAACCGTCTCTGGGAACGTCTCGACAAGGGGGCGCCGATCATCGAACTGCCGGCCGATCGGGTCGCGTCGGACGAAGATCGTCAGCGGATCGCGGTGCTCAATTTGACCATTTTGGGGCGTGAGGAAGAAGCGATTTCGTTGGCCCGCGAATCGGGTGACCCCGAACTCTTGCGGGTCTGTCAGTTGTTGGGAAAACACTGGTCGGAATTAGCCCTCAGCCAGGTCGCGGAGGCCCGCGCTGCGGTGCCCGGATCGGACATCGCCGACCGGCACTGGGCATATACTCTGATCGCCGCGGATCGCTCGGGTGATACGGAGCTACGGCGAGAAGCGATCGCCGCGTTGTCTCACCGCGACGACGACCACCGCTCGGATGCGGCGATCGACGACCCGTTCGTCAGTCTTCGCTGGCGGGTGCTGGCGATGCATGGCGAAATCGACCGGGCGGTCGAGATCTTACTTCCCGATCAGCCATTTGTGGCGGCCGAATTGTTGTTTCAGGCGGGTCGAGCGGCCGAGGCATTCGAGGCCGTCGGATTCGATACCGATCAAACCGATGGCCAGATTGCGGAGATCATCGCGGCCGCCCAAGCGGTCGTCGTCAATCTGGCCGACATCCGGTCGGGCGAGCCGCCGCCGACACTCGGCCGCGCCTTGACGATCGCCCGCCTGCTCTACCAGACCGGGCGGCGTGACGCCGCCTGGGAAATTTTTCGCGGTTTGGTCTTATCGCCGGTCGAGGGCGACGATCAAGCGAAGCGTTTTTCTTGGTTGTTTTCGTTGCAGGCGCTGATGAGGTTGAATCGGTCCGATTGGCTGGCCGAAATTTACGTCTCGGGTGAAGGGGGGCCGACAGCGGGGAATACCCAGGCCTACCTCGCCCGGGCCTTCGGTGTTGAACCCGAAACGTTGGCGTCGGTCGGAATCGGGCTTGCCCAAGTGCTCTCGCTGGAAGGGCCTGATCTGCTGGCCGCAGTCGTCGACTTCGTCGCCGGCAAACGACCGCTCGGGTTCGATCCCCAGACCGATTACCGGGAGTTGGTCGCCGTACTCTCCGGGGAGGCTACCGGACCGTCGCTCAATTCGACCCGACGACGGGCCGCCAGGCCGCTCGATGCCAGGCGGTTGGACCAGCGCCCCGTGGTTCGGCTGTCGCTCGATATCGTTCGGCTGTTGGAGGCTCATGGCGAAGTCGCATTGGCGAAGCGGACACTGGTCAAATTGGCATCATTCGGTGAACTTGAGGCGATCTTGGAATATGCCCAATCGGAATTGAACGGTGGGCGGGCCGCGACGGCCCGCGACGCTTTCGCTTCGATCTGGAATCGTAGCGAACGCAATCGCCGAGTCGACTCGCGGCTCAGTCGCAGCGAGGACGACGCGTCGGTTGCGCTGCGGGCGATCGTCGGGGAAGCCATCGCGGCGGCGCGATCCGGTGATGACGAGGGTTCGGAGCGGCTCTGGCGATTGATCGATCTGATGGCGTGTAGCCCGTCGGTCAAACTGCGTGACTCATTAGCCAACTGGCTGGTCGAACAGGGCTATCACGATCGCGGTGAGGCGATCTATCGCGACCTGCTGCCGCTGGTCGCGTTCGGGGCAGGTGAGGAGGACGGATTCTACTCGGTGGTCAGCAACTACCGGCGGTCTGTCGACCAACGTGACCCCGAGTTGGAGGCCGACCTGCTCGACCTGGCAGTTGTCGGAACGATCGAATCGGCCAGTTTTTTCCCGGCGGCTTATGTTGCGTTGCCTTCGGTGGTTCACCGCAAGCGGGTCTACGCCGCGATCGCCCAGGGCGATTTGGAAGCGATCTTCAAGCACCGCGACGCCTTGTTGCGGCTCAATCCCGTCGATATCGACTTCGCCGAAAAGGCGATCGGCAAATTACGTGATGCGGGGTTCAGCGAAGTCGCCGAAGCGACGATCGAGGCGATCTACCGTTCGGGCGACGAATACCTGAAACGGTTCCCGCTCGATATCGTCACCGCGAATAATCTCGCTTGGGTGCTGGCGTTATCCGATCACCGTCTCGACGAGGCCTTCGAGTTGTCTCGGACCGCGGTCCATTTCGCCCCTGACAGCACGGTCTATCGCGACACATTGGCCGAGGTGCTGCATCGTCTCGGTCGTACCGACGAGGCGATCGAGGTCGCCGAATTGTGCCTGCTGGACGATCCGGGTGAGTGGCATGTTCATGAGCAATTGAAGCGTTTTCGCGACCGCTAGAGTCGTCGACCCGGCATGGCGTGGGGCGAGCATTTGTTTAGAATACCGCCGCACGGATTCCCCGATTCCCGAAAATGACCGTCATGCCCGAAGCCAACGCCCCGCCCCCGCTGCGTTACCACCGCGTGATTCTGAAACTTAGCGGCGAAAGTTTGGCCGACTCGAATCAACGGGGGATCAGCGGTGATGAGGTCGAGTGCATCGCTCGGCAGATCCAACAGGCTCATGCCACGGGTTGCCAGATCGCGGTGGTGATCGGTGGCGGAAATATCCTTCGCGGAGCCCAGTTCAGCGGCACCAATACGATGGTCCAACAGGCCACAGCCCACTACATGGGTATGATGGCGACCGTGATCAACTCGATGGCGATGCAGGACGCCCTGGAGTCGCTTGGCTGCAGCACCCGCGTGATGTCGGCGATCGGAGTCGATACGGTCGCCGAACCGTTTATCCGTCGTCGAGCCCTCCGGCACCTCGAAAAGGGACGCGTTGTGATCCTCGCCGCCGGGATCGGCAGGCCCTTCGTGACGACCGATACCGCAGCCGCCCAACGGGCCCTGGAACTTGGCGCCGATGTCGTGCTCAAGGCCACCCGAGTCGACGGCGTCTACACTGAAGACCCCGAAAAGAACCCCCATGCCGTGCTCTACGAGTCACTCAGCTACCAGCAAGTGATCGAAAAGAACCTCCGGGTCATGGACGCCACCGCAATCGCGCTTTGCCGTGAACACCAAGTCCCGATTTTGGTGTTCAATTTTAAGCAGGATGGCAATATCGTTCGTGCCGTGGCGGGCGAAAGTATCGGGACCTGGATCGGCGGCCCGAGCGGATGATCGACGACGTCGCGACCGCGACCTAACGGCCTGAAGCAGCGCCGTCCTATCAATCGCAATCGCGATCAAAAATGCACCTCAACACCCCAACGATGGAGTCTCCCTCATGACCTACGAAGAAACCCTGACCGACACCGAACAGCGAATGGATAAAGCGCTCGCCGTGTTGAGTCACAATTTGGCTGGGATCCGAACCGGACGGGCCAATCCGGGGTTGGTCGATTCGGTTCGCGTCGAGGTCTACGGTTCACAAACGCCGCTGAAACAACTCGCCTCGATCGGTACCCCCGAACCGCAGCAGATCGTGATCCGGCCTTACGACACGTCGACGATTAAGGAAATCGAAAAAGCGATCGTCGCCGGTGATTTGGGACTCAATCCGCAGAGCGACGGACGGATCATTCGGATCAACGTCCCGCCATTGTCGACCGAAGTACGGAAGAAAATGGTCGCCCGGATCAAGGAGTTGACCGAGGACGCGAAGATCAGCATCCGAAACATTCGCCGTGACGCCAACAAAGCGGCCGATACCGCCGAAAAGGAAAAGCTGATGTCGGAGGACGACCGCGCTAGGCTGAAGGATGAGGTCCAGGAGTTGACCAAAAAATTTGAGTCGCAGGCGAGCGAATTGGCGAAAACCCGCGAAGCCGAAGTGCTGGAAGAGTAAACTGAATCGGTTGAATCGCCCCCCGCGTTTTTCGAGCGTGTCGCTGTCATGTCTGAGGTTCAGCCGATTAAGGTCAAATGCCCGGTTTGCGAATCGATCTTGTTGATTCCCTCATCGCGGCGGGGCGAACGGGTCGCTTGCGAACAGTGTGGCAACAAGATCAAGGTGCCCGGTGTCGCCGCGACCGCTGGCGACGACGACGATTGGTTGAAACTCGAGACCGATTTGACATCGGCGTCGACGGATGCAGCGGGTCCGGCGCGTGCGGCGGATGCAGCGGGCCCGGCGGATGCGGATGATGACGACGAGTTTATGATTCCGGCGGAACCTCCGACCCGCTCGACTGGCGGAGTCACGGGACGTGGAGGTTCGGCTGGCGGGAAGCCGGTTGATCCGCCGCCGTTGAGCTCCTCCGACCTCGATGCGTTGGCCGGTTTTGCTAACGACGACGACCAGCAAGCGGCTCCGATGAAGCGAGTGGAAGCCAAGCCGTCGGCTGACGATTCGTTTCGGGTTCGCTGTCCGGTCTGCGAATCGGTGACTTACGCGAAGGTCGCTCAGGTGGGTAAGCGGATTCGCTGCCCCGATTGTCATTCGGCGATCGTCGTCCCGCCGCCTCAGCGGGCGAAACCGAAGTATAAGCCTGACCTCGAGGCGGCCGCGACGTACGCGTTCAGCGACGGTGACGGTGATCAGTTACCGGCTCGCGTGTCCGACCCGTTCCGTAAATCGGCTGACGATTTGTTGCGGGCGGCTGAAGCGGCCGAGGACGATTCGGAGGAAGAGGAATGGGAACTCCCCGCCTTCGGAGCCTGGTTTTCGGGGCTCGGACGGGTTTTCGTCGATCCCGCCGTCGCGGTCCATATCTTGTTGCTCTCGCTGCTCGCCTTCATCCCCGCCGCGATCGCCCTGTCGGTGGAACATGAGAGCCGCGTCGTGGTGCTCGGGATGTTTGCCGGCGGCGCCGTGTTCGGGGCCTTGGTGCTCGCCTGTGGGTTCGCGATTTTGCAATCGGTCGCCAACGGCGAGGAACGGGTCAGCGATTGGCCGGTCTTCGATCCGATGGAATGGTTCGGCCAACTGATCGTCGTGATTTCGGCGGTCGCGGTCTCGGCCGGACCGATCTGGATGGTCGCCCATTTCCTGTTTCCCGGCGGGTTGCTGACGGTCGCGTTGACCATGCTGTCTCTGTACGCGTTGTTTCCGGTCGTACTGATGTCGATGCTCGACGAGCAGAGTGTGATGGTGCCGTTCTCGACCGACGTCAGCAAATCGATCGTTCGCAGCCCCGATCAATGGGGGGCGGCCTATCTGGCATCGGCCGTGTTGTTCTTCGCGATGTTTCTCTGCTTCATGATCGCCAGTGTCTGTCCGCCGAAGACCGGTGCCTTGCTCGCGATTGTGGTCACCGTGTCGGGCGTGTTCGCCTATTTCGGGATCATCGGGCGATTGGCATTCGCGATCGGTCACGCCGTCAACGCCCCGCCGATGGTCAACGACATCGAACGGGAACGAGAACGAGAACGGAAGGCGACGGCATCCGCCGATGCCGACCAGTAACGATCGCGTTGTCCGATCCGGTCCTGAGCCAGTCGGAATCGATAAGTGACGTCGTGGGTATGGGGGAAAAGTGTCCGGCACCTTTCGCGACGAGCTCGCCCTTCGGGTGCTCCGCACAAAAAGTTTCAAGCACTGATTTTTCGCTCGATCCTAACACCCTGGGGTGTTTTGCCTTGGCTGGGTGTACTGAGGGAAAGGTGGGGCGCTGGGGGCGGAACAAAAACATCGCGATCGGCAACCCTTCATTCATTTTGTCGACCTCCAAAGGTTGGCAGCCCTGCCCTGCCGAGGCCAGACCTACCGGCGACCGGCGGTAAGCCATGAAAAAACGCTGCTAGGCTCGCGATTGGCCTTGCGATTCGCCGTCGGTGGTCGCTAACCAAGCTACTTGTGGGAGCGTTGCGTCGCCCGTGCTGGCCGGTCGAGATGACCGGGATGAGTTGATGTCTGGCGGCTGAATCGATTCGAGTGTTTTGGCAATGATTTGGTAATGAACGGGAATCACGTGTCAGGTAGCTGTTGTTCCAAGCATCCGGAGGGCGAAGCGCTCGGAACAGGTATCGGACACATTTCTCCCTCACGATCTCCTGCCAATATCGAGCGACTGAACCGCTGGTTGCTGCCGCGGTTGATCGCTCTGTTGGTTGGGTTCGGTTTGACTCCCGGCGTGGTGGATGGCCAAACCCCGGCGTCGACGATCAAACCTGCGCCGACGATCAACCCTGCGCCGACGATCAACCCGATGACGACGACAGTACCCTCAGCGGCGACAGACGATGCGGCAGGGTTTGTGTTGTTGCGAAACGGCAACGTGATTCAGGGCAGCGCGAAGTTGCTCGGTACGACGGTCGTGATCGATCGTGGCGACGGCAGTGAATTGCGGCTTGATCGCCGACAGGTCAGCTGTGTGGCGTCGAGTCTGGATGAGGTCTACCGTTACCGGACGGCAAACCGCCCCTTTCCGGACGTCAAGTCGTTTAACGATGATGCCCGCTGGTGCTTGCAGAACCGACTTTACTATGAAATGGCGGTGGCGCTCGACGCCGCGGCGATGCTCGACCCGTCGCACCCCGAAACACTCCGACTCCGCCGCTCGCTCGATGCGATCACTGGCAAGTCTGACACGGGCCGCGGCGGCTTGGTGATGGCCGATGCGTTTCCCGATCGCGATCAGGGCCGCGCGTCGGAACGAGAAGACGATGGGATCGATGATTCGCAGTGGCCCTCGGGGGCGCTGGCCCATTTTGCAAACCCGATCCAGCCATTGTTGATCAACCGCTGTGGCAATGCCGGTTGCCACCGCAGTCCGACCGACGCGAATTGGCAATTGAGTCACCTGGGGATCGGTGTGCGAACGCCGGCTCGATTGACGAGATTGAATCTGGCAGCGACGCTTGGCCAGATTGAGTCGAGTTCGCCGCAGACGAGTCCTTTGTTGCGATACGCCACGATGGCTCACGCCGGTCGTGGCGACGCACCACTGAAACGGGGCGACGAATCGGCGATCGAGAGCCTTCGCGATTGGGTCACACAGGTCGCCGATTGGGAATCGGGGCACGATAGCGACGTTGCAGCGAAGATACCGGCGCCGTCTCAGCCGCCGGCGAGGTCGCGACCTGTGCGCGGCGACATGATCGACCGGCAGATCGAATCCGAACCGGCGGTACGCCAGGCGGGATTTGTCGATCAACCGCGGGAGTCGAGTGGCGGTTTCGGTCCGGACCGTGGAAATTGGCCCGTCGGCGATGTCGTGCCAGCGGCCGGAACCTCGCGAGAACGAACGACAACGCGCGGTGGTGATCGAATGAAGCCACAGCGATTACCCAAGGTTGAAAACCCGTTCGACCCTGCGATTTTTAATCGAGTTTATCGCTAGGCGGGCGGGGTTGTCCGGGGCTTGGCGATTCGGGCGTCGATTGTTGGTCGCCCAGACCGTCGGTCACCGCTTCGTCGGTATCGCCGGGGGCGAGAGCCTGCGGTGCGTGACGAAATTGGGCATCGATCGTCCCGCCGTGGTCGAAGTCGCTATTGCCGTTTGCCCGATCGGTGAAGACCGCCGTCTGTACGCGAATCCGCTGGCTGACACGCCGCAGTAGGAAGCGTCGGATCCGTTTGCGGCTGGTTGGAATCAGCAGCGCCAACCCGAACGCATCGGTTAGCAGTCCGGGGGTCAAGAGCAGCGCCGCCGCGAAGACGATCAGCAGACCGTCGACGATTTCGTCGGTCGGTAAACGTCCTTCGGTCGCGGCCCGACGAAACCGCCAAATCGCCATCCAGCCTTGCTGGCGGGCGAGCCAAGAACCGACGATGGCGGTGGCGATGACGATCAAGACGGTTGTCGCGATGCTGGTTATGTTCGCCAGCCAGAGCAGTAGGTACAATTCGATCAGCGGAACGGTCACGAAGACCACCAGCAATTTCAACAGCATGCGACGTCTCTTTTCGGGCGGGGGCGGCCGATTCCCGCCGCCCTCCTTGGGAGTTTAATTTTCGATGATCCAGTCTCGACCCCGGCTTCGCCTAACTCGGCGAAACGTGTTGTTATCTTCCTTATCGCTCGTTGCGGCGGCGTCGTCGATGCCCGGCGGTGCGTTCGGCGCGGCGGATGACGTTCCGGCGGGCGACCAAGCGGCGGTGTCGGGGAAAACGAGTCCGCTGCGAGGGATGCTGGTCACCGGGGGTTGTTGCCACGATTATGACGCTCAAAAGTTAATCATTACCGAAGGGTTGACGAAGCGGTTGGGGGCGATCGATTGGACGATCCATCAGTATGACCAGAACAAGGACACGCGTGCGACCGTGTATGAGGATCCCGACTGGGCGGACGGCTTCGATTTCGTTGTTCACAACGAGTGTTTCGGCGACATGAAGGATCCGAAATTGATCGGTAACATCGTTGCCGGCCATCACAAGTCGGGTGCCGCGGCGGTGATGGTTCACTGTTCGATGCATTCGTACCGCAACTCCGACGCGGCTGACCAGTGGCGGGAATTGCTCGGCGTCACGTCGACCTTTCACGAACGTGCGAAGCGTTCTTTGCCAGTGGTGCCGACCGCCGCCGGACGCGATAGCGGGCTGGTCGAAGCCTTGGGCGACGGCTGGAAGACTCCCAACGGTGAGCTGTATGTGATCAAGCGAGTCTGGCCTGGTACGACTGTTTTGGCTACCGCTTACAGCGAAGAGGTGGAAGCCGATCAGCCGGTGATTTGGCGCCGCGAAAAGGACGGTGTTCGCGTCTTCGGTACGACGCTGGGCCATCACAACGAGACGATGCGGAGCGATACTTGGCAGGCGGTGGTTGCTGCCGGAACCCGTTGGGCAGTCGGTAGGGATTGAGCGGTCGGCCGATAGTCGCTGCGATAGGGGGCTCGTGGCTCTGCCGATGACGAGTACAAACAGAGCTGTCTGGAACTGCTGACGACGTTTCACGGCGAAGGAGCGAAGTGACGGTGGAGCGGATCGAAACGGGCGAGGGTATCGAAACGGGCGAGGGGATGATCGAGGAGGCGTTGTTATCGGGATTTCGGGGCGACCTGCGCGGACGTTTTTGGAAGCGACCCGAGGTACAGCCTGTCGGTGGTTTGGTGATCGTCCATGGGCTCGGCGAGCACGGCCAACGTTATCGTTCATTGGCTGAGGATTTGACGGCCGCGGGTTGGTGCGTGGTCGCTGTCGACCTGCCCGGCCATGGTTTGTCGCCGGGTCGGCGAGGGCACATCGCCAGCTACGATCAGACGTTGAGGGAGGTGGGCACGATGCTCGATTCCGCGGCCACGGTCTGCCCCGATCTGCCGCTGGTACTGCTAGGGCACAGCATGGGTGGCAACTTAGCGACCAATTACGTACTCCGCCGTCAGGAGGTTGCTCGCGAGTCGATATGTCCGGTCGGCTTAGTTCTTTCGGGGCCGATGTTTTTGCCACAAAAGCCACCTCCACGGCCTCAGATCTTTGCCGCGTGGTTGACCGGCCGATTGCTGCCGTGGTGGACGATCCGCACGCCGATTTCTGGCGATCGACTAACGCATAACCGGACGGTGATCGAGGAGATTCGTGAAGATCCGTTGATGCACAACCGGCTGTCGCTGTACCTCGGCACCCAGTTATTGGCTCAGGGGCGGTACGCGTTGGACCACGCCGCGGCCCTCGATCTGCCGACGCTGTTAATGCACGGCGAGGACGATCCGATCACCAGTCATCGGGCGAGTGAGTCGTTTGCGTTGCGGGCTGGCGAACGAGCCGAGTTCGTCAGTTTTCCGGGGCTGCTGCACGAAATTTTTCACGAACCCGAACGCGCTCATGTCGTGGCCAAACTGCGGGATTGGTTGACCCGTTTCGAGGCGGTCCGATGATCAACCGCCGTGGTCGTAGCAACGCCTGGGAGGATCCCGATGAGGAGTCGGAGGAGGACGATCTGTATGACGACAGCCTCGGTTACGGCGAAGGCGACGCCGCGGAGGAGGAGGACGAATATGAGGAGTTTTTGGAGCGAGAGTTCGGGATTCGCGACGTCAGCGGGCGTGGTGGGTCGCGGCTGTCGTCGTGGCAATATTACACCGTGTTTATCGTGTTGACGGCTTTCTTGCTCCCTTTGGTCCTGCTGTTGATTCAAGCGTTGACACGATGACGGATCAGCTTGTCTCGATCGACGACGATGTGTGTGAGGCAGGCCGGTCGGCGTGTCAGCAGCTCCTGCGAACCGCGGCTTGTGGCTCGATTCGCTACTTCGCCGAAGTCGATTCGACCAATTCCGCGGCGGCTCGTGAGTTGGCCACCGCGACAGTCGATGCCGCGATGTTACCAAGGCTTTATCTGGCCGATCGTCAGACCGCGGGGCGAGGTCGACTCGGTAAGCAGTGGGTTGCCGATGCCGGGACATTGACCTTTTCGCTGTTATGTGGGACGCCTTTAACCGCGAGCGAGGTGCCACAGGATCGTGCCAGCACGGAGCGACCCGGTTGGTTGCCGCCCGGCTCGGGGCCGCTGGTTGGGCTGTCCGTCGGTGTCGCCGTGGCCCGCACGATCGAATTTTTGGCCGCTCCCGTTACGGCTCGAATCAAATGGCCCAACGATGTTTACGTCGGCGGTGGCAAGGTGGCCGGCGTGCTGGTCGAAACGGTCGCCAATCATCCCGACCGATTCGTCGTCGGGATCGGCTTGAACGTTGCCACCGATCTGTCGGCATTCGCGGAGCAGATCGATCAGCCAGCCGATTCGCTGGAACGGCTCGCCCGGGGACCACACCAGCGATACGAGTGGTTACCGGAATTGATCGCCCAATTGCACGTCTGCTTCGAGTCGCTCTGGTCGGGGCCCGAGTTGTTGTTGGCGGAATTGCGGCGGCGATGTCTGTTGACCGGCACCTTGGTTCGATTGAATGTCGGCGATTTCCGGCATGAGGGCCGCTGTGTCGGCATCGACGAATCGGGCTCGCTGCTGATCCACGATGGCGATCGGATCCGGGCTTTCCGCAGCGGCGAGGCTTCGCAGGTCCGCGGCCGCTGACCTGCGAACGGATTGCCATCAGCCCTTAGCCGACGGTTACCGCCGTTTCGATCGACAGGTTAAGCTATCGGAACGTACTTTTGGCTCGACCCTTACGCGGCATTCGCATCGTTATGAAACCCTGCATCCGGCGACAGTGCTCCACCGACGACCGTTCACGACGTTCCTTTCGGCTGTTGATCATCTCGCTCGGGGTCCTGAGCTGCTCTGGGCTCGTCATCGACCGAGCGAGCGGCCAAAACACTTCAGCATTGCAAGCTGTCGAAAGTGAAATTCGTCCGTCGCGATTTCCCGGTGCGGCTGACCCGGCGACGGGTGAGGAAGTCTACGGCGAGATGGTGCGTCCGACCCGCTGGCGATCGCCACAGGAACAGCGGGCCGGCTTTCACTTGCCGCCCGGTTTTGAGATTCGATCATTCGCCTCCGAACCGGAGATCGCTAAACCGATCAACATCGCGGTCGATGGCGAGGGCCGAGTGTGGGTGACGCAAACGACTGCCTACCCGCATCCGGACCCATCCGGCGCGAGCCCCGGTGACGCGGTTCAGGTTTTGCGAGATACCACGGGTGATGGCCACGCCGATCAGGTGACGACGTTCGCCGACGGCTTGAACATCCCGATCGGGGTGCTGCCGTATGGCGACGGGTGCATCTGCTTCAGTATCCCCAACCTCTATTATCTGCGCGATACCACTGGCGATGGCGTGTGCGACAAGCGTGAAGTCATCCTCGGCCCGTTCGACACCACTCGCGACACCCACGGGATGGTCAACGCGCTGCGGGACGGCGGCGACGGCTGGATCTATGCCTGCCACGGATTCAACAACCGTTCGATCGTCGCCGGTCAGGACGGCCATCAGGTACGGATGGAATCGGGGAACACCTTTCGCTTTCGGCCCGATGGCAGCCGTGTTGAGCTTTACACGCAGGGCCAAGTCAATCCGTTCGGTTTGACGCGAGATGATTGGGGATATTGGTATTCGGCCGATTGTCACAGCAAACCGATCACGCAATTGATCGCCGGGGCGAGTTATCCGAGTTTTGGCCGGCCGCACGACGGGCTCGGCTTTCTGCCACCGACGATCGACCACCTACACGGTAGCACCGCGATCTCGGGAATCGTCTACATCGACGACGCGTCGCCGTTGGTGCCGCTGCGAGGCCAATTGTTGAGCGGTAACGTGATGACCTCGCGGATCAACCGCGACCTGTTGACGTACCGAGGCGCGACGGCTCGCGGGATCGAATTGCCTGATTTTCTGACGAGCGATGACCCTTGGTTTCGTCCCGTCGACTTGCAGTTAGACGATTCGGGGAATCTTTACGTCGCCGATTTTTACAACAAGATTATCGGTCATTACGAAGTGCCGTTGGACCATCCTGAACGCGATCGGACCAGCGGTCGGATCTGGCAGATCCGCTATTCGCCGGCCGCAAAGTCAGCTAACGAGACGACGGCAGGCGAGGTCGATTCTTCCGCTGCGTACCGCGATGCGAAAAGCGTGCGGGAGCGGCAACGCGAGTTGGCGGGACTCGATGAGGTGGCGCTGGCTGCGGCGATTTCCGACATCGGCGAAGCTCGGCAACGCGTCGTGGCGATCGCTGTTGCCGCTGAGCGAGAGGCTTGGTCGTCGGCCCTACAAGTCGCGGTGATGACTGCCTTGGATGATGAGAACGCCCATGTCGCTCGTGCCGCCGCCGAAGCGATCGGCCGGGTCCCGAGTAAAGACCGTGACGTTCGCCGTCTGGCCGAGCGGCTGTTGGAAGTCGGCGATGATGACCCGGTGCTGCGACAATCGCTGCGGATCGCGATTCGAAATCGTCTCGCCCGCCTGACGTCGGACTCACCGTTGTGGCGACAGTTGCTCGATTCGGAGTCGATCGGTGGCCCGAGTGCGGAGCGGATGGCGACCGAGATCGCCTCGATCCTGTTGGGTGTAGCCGATGAGATCGTCGTCGCACCGTCGGTCGCGTTCCTGACCCGGAATCCCGAAACCACGCTGCGACAGGAACTCGTGCGGCATGCCGCGACCCATGCCAGCCTCGACTCACTCGGCCCCGTTGTCGGATTGGCACGCGAAATCACCGCAGGTTCGCTGGCCGAGCAGGGAGAGATGCTCGAGATTTTGCTTGCCGCCCAGGGGAAAGGTGATGCGGCTGGAAAAACCGAGGGAGCGCTCCGCGAGTGGGCGTTGAGTTTGGCGAATCAGGGATTGGAATCTTTTTTAACCACCACACGCCAGGCACCGCTGACGGTCGGCTGGACCACCACCGATGGTCAGCCCTGGGGACTTCAATCCCGCCCTCGTCGCGATGCGGGCGACGGGCTGTTGCGGAGCAGCCACACCCGCGGCGAAAGTTATACCGGAAGCCTGATTTCCGATCCGTTCCCGGCGCCGCCGAGCATCCGGTTTTGGATCGCCGGCCATGGTGGACCGCCGGACCAAAGCGACCATGGCAAAAACCTGATCCGCCTGGTCCGAGCTGTCGACGGTGAGGTGCTTCGAACCGAGCTGACGCCGCGGAGCGATACCGCCACCCAGATTCACTGGGATTTGGACCTGCCCGACGGTGAATCGGTCCGGATCGAGTGTCGGGACGGCGATTCCGGCGGCGCCTACGCTTGGCTGGCGATCGGCGGTTTTGAGCCGCAGTGGATCGACCCGATCGTGGCCGATGACGACCTGCGGGCTGCCTTGCGATGGTCACGGCGGATGCGTTTCGACGAGTTACTCGAACCACTGCAACAGATCGCGGCATCCGATCGTTGTTCGTCGAGTATCCGGCTCGAGGTCGCGACGACAATCGCGGCGATTCGTCGACAACGAGATTGGGAAGCGTTGTTGAGTAGCTATGCCGACGCGCCGCGATTGGCCGTATTGGCTGGAGAAGTGGTCGAAGAATATTTGGCGGTCAATGCCGCCGTCGATGCCGCTACAGCTGATGCCGCCAATCGAGAACCGGTCGAGGAGGCGATTCGAAAGTTGACGTCTCACCTATCCGCCCGCGAGGAGCCGGGGTTTGCCCGATCGTGGGTTCGTCGTGGCGGTTCGCTCGAATCGTTGCTGGACGTCTGCGAACGAGGTTGGATCAGTCCCGCCGTACTGACGGAGGATTCGGTACGTGAGTTGCTCGAACCGCGACTGGATGCCGATACACGCGGCCGTTTGCAGCAGATTACCGCCGAATTGCCGCAGTCGGACCCGGTCGACTTGGCGGCTCAGGCGAAGCTTTTGAATGAGGTCGAATCGATTCGCGGCGATCGGGTGGCGGGGCAGGCGATCTATACCCGTCATTGCGCGGCCTGCCACCAGTTCCGCGGCAGCGGGGCGTTGGTAGGTCCCCAATTAGACGGCGTCGTCACCCGCAGCGTCGCGCGGTTGTTCGAAGACATCATGCTGCCGGATCAGAATGTCGACGCGGCATTCCGGACGACTAGCTTGCTGATGGAAGACGGCCGGGTCGTTGTCGGCATGGTCCAGTCGGAGGATGACGCCGAAATCCGACTCGCCGATTCGGCCGGAAAAACGATCACGTTGGCAACCGACGAAGTCGAGACACGGGTCGAGTCATTTCGCTCGTTGATGCCGGGCAATCTCGCTGAAGTCCTCTCGGCACAGGATCTGGCCGATCTGATTTCGTTCATTCGCAACCCGCAAAGGTAGAGTCAAGAAATGTTACGGAAATGGTTACTGAAAGCGCTGCCGGCGATCGCGTGGTTGGTAGCGTTCGCCGTGTTGGGATCGTGGGCTGCGAATTCGCGACCGGCTGTGGCCGAACAACCGAACGGTAGCGTGCGAGCGGCGCCGGAGCGGACATTGATCTTGATGGCTGGTAAACCGTCGCACCCGCCGCGGATGCATGAGTTCAATGCCGGCGTGCAGTTGCTGGCCAAATGCCTCCAGGACACACCTGGTCTGGAAGTCCGCGTGTTGCTGAACGGTTGGCCAGAAGATGAAAGCGTGTTCGAAGGGGCCGACGGGATCGTCTTTTTTATGGATGGCGGCGGGCGACACGAGGCGGTTCAGGAGGACGGACGACGTTTGCAGCTGATCGACCGTTGGGCCCGTGACGGTGTCGGCCTGGGGTTCATACATTACGGCGTGGAAGTGATCGCCGAGCAGGCCGGTGAAGAGTTTCGGCGGTGGATAGGAGGTCATTATGAGCACATGTTTTCGTGCAATCCGATGTGGGAACCTCAGTTTTTAAGTTTTCCCGATCACGAAATCACGCGCGGCGTCGAACCGTTCCAGATCAAGGACGAATGGTATTTCAACATGCGTTTCGCTGGTCGCATCGCGGGGATCGAACCGGCGGATGTCGCGGGGATGAACTTCGTACCGATCCTGGTTGCCACACCGAGCGACGAGGTCCGCGACGGTCCCTACGTCTACCCGCCGGGGCCGTATGAGCACATCCAGGCGAACCGGGGACGGGCGGAAACGATGATGTGGGCCGTCGATCGGCCCGATGGCGGACGGGGATTCGGCTTCACCGGTGGTCATTTTCATGACAATTGGGGAAACGACGCTTTTCGAAAAGTGGTTTTAAACGCCCTTTTATGGGTCGTGAAGGCGGACGTCCCGGCAGGCGGCGTTGCCTCGCAGGTCACGGTTGACGATTTGAACGCAAACCTCGACCCCAAGCGTTAAAGTGGCAAAGGATCGAGCGGGAAATAAGTGTCTGGAACCTGTTGTGCGAAGCACCCGAAGGGCGAGTTCCTCGCAAAAGGTGCCTGACACTTTTTTCCCGCAGATTGCTAACTCGTGCGGCTTGCGGTTCTCTTGAGAAGCTTCGCCGCCAGTCCCTTTCTGTGAAACCCACAAGGTGCTCAAGAGATGACGTATCGATTCGTCCGTTGGTTGATTTCAATGCCTGCGTTGGTCGGGTTGCTGAGCCTGGTCATTTTTCCCTTTGGCTCGATCCGAGAATCGTTGGGCGACGAGTCGGTGGCTGCGGAGGAAGTGCCCAGCAGCGTGCTCGAGCGGTTCGACCCACTGTCGCCGGCCGAGGCGTTGGCATCGTTCGATGTCGCTCCCGGCTATCGTGTCGAGTTGGTCGCTGCGGAACCGTTGGTCGTCGACCCGATCGCCTTCTGCTTCGACCCGGCCGGGCGGATGATCGTGGTCGAAATGATCGATTACAGCGAACGTGGTAGCGAATCGTTGGGCCGGGTCCGTCGGCTGACCGATCGTGACGGCGACGGCCAGATGGACGAGGTCGAAACGCTGGCCGAGGGCATTTCCTGGCCGACCGCGGTCGAATCGTGGCCGGGCGGCGTGATCGTCGGGGCTCCACCCTACATCTTCTTCTATCCGATCGAGGACGATGCGCAGGGCCGTGCGATCGTCGGCGAACAACAGACTTGGTTCAGCGGTTTCAGCCGTTCGAATGTCCAGGGGATGATGAACAGTTTCCGCTGGGGGCCGGACCTTCGTCTGCATGGCGCGTCGAGCAGCAATGCCGGCGAGATCACCGGCGACACGTTGCCGAGCCCGCTGCGACTGGGGCGCCAGGATTTTTCGATCGACCCTCGCGACCGCGCGTTTCGGGCCGTACCGGGTGGCGCTCAACACGGGATGGACTTCGACCGCTGGGGGCACAAGTACCTGACCAGCAACAGC
>SKZY01000225.1 GCA_007127095.1 Planctomycetaceae bacterium | reverse complement strand
GTGAAATGTTTGCGGGTGATACGATCGCGGTCGGTGGCGGGCGGTGTGGCACACTCGCCGCGGCACGATCGCTGGAAAGCCTAGCGACCGCCGCCACCCAAGTTGTCTCGGCAGCCGATTGTCGGATCGTCGAGGCGGGCGATTCCGTGACCCGGGTGGCGATCGCCTGCGGCAGCGGCGGCAGTTTTATCGAAGCGGCGGTCGCCAAGGGTTGCCAGGCTTTGATTACCGGTGAGGCCACCTTTCACGCTTGCCTCGAAGCTCGAGCCCACGGCTTGGCGTTGATTCTGGTCGGTCATTACGCCAGTGAACGATTCGCGATCTGCCGCTTGGCCCGCGAGTTGGCCGTACGACTCGGGACCGGCACCGGCGAATCGGAAGTTTTTGCCAGCACCGCCGATGTCGATCCCTTGCGGACGCTCGCCCCCGCCGCAGGCCAACATTGACCTGCCCATAGCCTCTCATAGAATGAGGTAATTTCCTGCTCAGTGCCTAGGTAGATGATTCGCGATGGCGAAACGAGAGAAGTGGCTGGCCGCGTTGCCGGTCTATAACGAGGCCGAGTTTGTCGGGCCGATCCTGGACGAAGTCGCTCGCTACGCCAACGATATTCTGGTCGTCGATGACGGTTCCGACGACGGAACGGCCGAGCGGCTCGACGGTCGCAGCGACATTCGCGTGCTGCATCACGAGGTCAACCGCGGCTACGGCGCCGCGTTGCAGACGGCTTTCGACTTCGCTGTGGCAGAAAACTACACCGGCATCGTGACGCTCGATTGCGACGGCCAACACCAACCGCGGCGGATCCCGCGGTTCATCGAAGCCGCTCGCTCGGCCGACATCGTCTCCGGTAGCCGCTACTTAAAGCGATACGAAGGTGATGCCGAACCGCCCGCGGATCGGTTGTTCATCAACCGGCGGATCACCCATGAACTCAATCGCCGACTCGGCCTTCACCTGACCGACGCTTTTTGCGGGTTCAAGGCTTATCGCCGCGAGGCCTTGGAGGCGCTGACGATTACCGACAGCGGCTACGCGATGCCGTTGCAACTGTGGGTGCAGGCCGCGGCGGCCGGCCTGAGGATCGTCGAGGTCCCGGTGCCGCTGATTTATCTTGATCTGAATCGTTCCTTCGGCGGGTCTTTGGACCATGCCGAGACTCGACTCGCCTACTACAATCGGATTCTCGATGATGCGATGCGGTCGGCAGGTCTTGATCAGGCCGACCCGGCGGCGGGCGTCAACGTTTGTCATCCCAAGCTCGGATAAGCCGCGACCGCCGTTTTGTCTTCCCAACCATCCTACCGAGCCCCCTCGGGGCACGCTCAGGCTCTGATCGTGCCCCAGATCGCTGCGGCCGATCGTCTATTTGAGGACAACGTGCGCTCCGCGCGGGCCGAACGCTTCGAACTCTGTGGCCGGCCGATCGCTGATTGGCGACAGCAGGCCCGTACGGAGTTGCTCCGCGACGCGATCCGTTACACCGGCAGCTATCGCAAGGTTGGCGCGACGCTCGTTTCAGCCGCGGACGACACGGGTACTGCGACGCCATCGATCGTGATGGCCGGGCATCAACCGACGCTGTTCCATCCGGGCGTCTGGTTCAAGAACTTTGCCCTCGATCGTGTCGCCCGCTCGCTCAGCAGGACCCGTCCCGCAGCCCCGGTGATCGCGATCAACCTGGTCATCGACAATGATGTGGCGACCACTTCGTCGATCCGAGTGCCGCTTTGGGATCCGGTTGCCGCTCGGGCTGGTCGTGACAGCATCGCCTACGATTCGGCAGCCGGTGGCGTGCCTTACGAACTCAATCGGATCCGAGACCTCACCCGCTTCGAAGGTTTCGGCGACGCCGTTGGCAAGGCGATCTCCCCGATCGTCGCCAACCCGGCGGTGAGTCGACTGTGGCCCCATGCGGTCGCGGCCGCGAAACGATGTGAGAATGTCAGCTGTGCTCTCGCCCAAGCCCGCCACTCGCTCGAAGCAGAACTCGGTTTAGAAACGCTCGAATTGCCGCTGTCGGTCGCCTGTCGGGGAACTCCCTTTGCGGCATTCGCTTACGAACTGCTCGCAAGTGCCCCCTGGTTCCGCCAGATCTACAACGGATCGGCGACCGATTACCGGATCGCCAATCACATTCGCAGTTCGGCCCACCCGGTCCCTAATCTGGCTGCCGATGGTGAATGGATCGAAGCCCCGTTTTGGATCTACTCCGATCGATCGCCGCAGCGCCGTCCCGCCTGGGTACGGACCGACAATGGCGGCTTGGAAATTTCGGACCGCCGCGGCCTGTCGATAACGGTCGCTTCGCGAACCCCGTCTCTCGCCGCCGCGAGCGAGTTGGCTGAGCGGCTCGGTCCCGAGTTCAAGCTCCGGCCACGAGCCTTGGCCACGACCATTTACTCCCGGCTGGTGCTCAGCGATCTCTTCGTTCACGGGATCGGCGGTGCCAAATATGACGAACTCGGCGACGAGATCATGCGACGGTACTTCGCCGTCCATCCGCCCGGCCTGATGGTGGTGACAGCGACGATGTTGCTGCCAACCGCAGGGCTACGACCGGCCGCCGAGCCCGACCGAATCGAATCGCTGACCCGCCAACTCCGCCGGACCCGATTCGCCCCCGAATCTTTCGCTGATGAAGTCGATTTGCCGGAATCGCTCTGCCGCGAAAAAATCGACTTATTGGCAAACATCCCCGCCCACGGCCGACGACGGAGCTGGCAGCGACAGATCGAATCGGTCAATCAGCGGCTGTCGGAGCGGCTCGGCGGTGTCCGTCAACGACTCAGCGAGGCACTGGCGGAAGCGAAGCAGTTTGAGTCGGACACTGCGGTGCTGAACAATCGTGAGTATTCGTTTTGCCTGCATGAGCTCGACGAGTTGACCGCCTCGTTCGATCGGCTGTTGACGCCCACCCCTGAGTCCGGCTGATTCGGGCTTTCTCTGCCAACGGGCAACCGGCTAAGCTTGGTCGCGATACCAGACTTTCACGGAGGCCTCGAAGAATTCATGTTAATATCTGCATCCACGGCTTGTTGGCCCGAAAAATCACTCCCCGAAACGATCGAAACGCTCTACGACTTGGAGTTTTCGGCGATCGAAATCGACCTCCACGAGGAGGGCGGGGCGGCCAAACCGAGCGAACTGATCGGCGACCTCGAACGCGGCGCTCACCTGCTGCGGTCAGGACATCGGCTCGATATCGTTGGCTATAGCATCGAACTCGCTTCGACCGGGGAACAGCACTACCTCGACTTCGCCGAACTCTGCAAGTTGGCCAAGTTGACCAAGGTCGTCACGCTGACCGTCCCCTCTGCCGAACTCGGCACGCCGTTCAACGAAGAGGTGGAGCACCTCAAAAAACTTGTCGAAATCGCCGAAGTCGAAGGGGCCCGCGTGTCGGTGAAGACCGAGTTGGGCCGATTGAGCGAAGACCCGGACACGCTGATGGTGCTCTG
>SKZY01000375.1 GCA_007127095.1 Planctomycetaceae bacterium | reverse complement strand
GTCCGCTGGATCGTTCTGGCGGCTGAACGCGATGACGTCCTGCTGATCGGCAACGTCGGTGGTGTGGAAAGCCATCAAGGTTGGATGCGTGACGCCGTCAGCGGAAGGGTGGCGATGCGCAGTGATTTTTTAGCCACCTGCCTCGTCTCGGCGGCGACTCGGACCCCGCTGGGATGCACGATCGATCCGAGTGCCGAGCGGCTGAATGCCACGAAGAGGCTCGCCGAAACGATTCGTGACGGGCAAATCAATGAAGATTCGGCCGTGGATCGATTGCGAGAGACGCTCGGTGACCAATCGGTTCGAGTGTTCGGGATTCCTGGCGATACGGCGATCGCGTACCTGATGGTCGAAGCCGACCGACACATGAAACGGCTGGCATTGGGGCTGGAACCGATGCCAGATGGAGCCGCCAATTATCTCGATGTCGTCGCACGACAGATCCGACGTGGGCCGCCCGATGGCCAGTTGCTGCGACTGTGGTTCACCGCATCGCCATTGGCGGTCCGACAATCGACCGATGGTCGGGCGTTCGAGATCGCTGGCAACCCGATGCGGCTGCAGAGCCAAACTCGGTTGACCGCTGTCGACGATCAGGCTGCTGCCGATGACCCTCGGATCGCCGAGTTTGCTGCGGGATTCGATCAACATCTCGACGCGATCATTCGTCGGTATCCGATCTACGGTGGGCTCGAGTCGATCTATCACGCCGCGGCGGTCGCCGAACTGATCCGTCGCAGTGAATCCGCTGATTCGATCGGAAAATGGGTCACACCGCTGCTGCTCGATGACGCCTCGGCCGGTCTGACGGCGACACCCCAGCGAATCGGCTCGATCGCCGTTGGGCATTCGATTCGTCACCGCGGCAACCGCCATTTCGTCCTGATCGCCAGTGGAGGAGTTCGGATCGACCCCTCGGAAAGCTTATCTGACGAGTTCATCAGCTATCCGCCTCACGACTCCCTGGTGCCGCGAGTATTGGCTGAAACCGAAGATCAGTCGCGCTGGTGGTGGAACCTGGCCGAGTGAAATTGCGGAGTCCAGCCAGTTCGGGTTGGCCTGTGACTGTAGGCATTCCGGGTAACATATGGCCGCTGATGCCGGATGATTCGTGTCGAATGATTCGTCGTGTCGATGAATCGGCATGGCGGGCGTCTTCGTGACGTCCCGAATCGCTTGGGGGAGGCATCTGGCATGAGTCAAGCAAGTAGTTGGCGGAACATCGCAGTCGGCTGTCTGTTGCTTGCAGGGCTGATATTGACACCCGTCGTCTCGGCTGAAGAGTCGTATCGGGTCGGAGATATGCCGGGCTGGGAACTGCCGTTTCGCGAAGCCAGTAGCGACGAATCGCGAGCATGTGACGTCTACTGGGCCGGCGGGGACTCGGTATCGGGAAATTCACTGCCGGGACAGGGCATGAAGCCGAACCGAGCGGGGATCTCTCATTCACCTGGGCATCCGGGCAAGCCACGCCGGCAGCAACCCGGCGACATCGATCGTGGCGATTGCCCGCCGTTTCGTTATTCGCTGGACGACCACGACCGGGCGGGCAATCCGCACTGTGTGGCCAAATGGGCGTCACCGTCGATCGACAAACGTTATTCGGCTTGGTTTGTAGGTGGCGGAGCCGTCTGGGGCGGACGGGGGCGAAAATCAGAGGAGGGGGTGTGGGGAATGGACTACCAAGGCTGGCTGCCGGGTCGGCGAGTTTGGCTGAACTGGACCGGCGGACGGCATCAAGGCGGGGAAGGGGCGTATCAAAGTGACGGTCGTACCGGCCCTTGGTCGCGACACTGAGGCGGACCGATAAGGAGCGAACGAAAAACGAGGGTCTGGCACCTTTTTTCCGCGTCGTGTTGGGGGCATCAAGCGGCACCACGGCGATTTTGGCTCGATCAAAGTAGCGGGCTGACGAGTCGCAGCGCGTTATCGACGAACCGGTCGCGGAGCGGTCTGTTCTGCCAAACGTGAGGATCGATGACGCTGGAGTCGGCCAGATAGCTGTCATGCAATCGCGCGAGGTCGGCGGCAAACTGGTCGCTGTAGACGAACAGCGAAACTTCGTAGTTCAACCATAAGCTACGCAAATCGAGATTGGCGGTGCCGAACAGGCAGAGGTCGTTATCGACACGAATCGATTTGGTGTGCAGCAAGCCGCCGTGGTAGAGGTGGATTTTCACTCCGGCGACGAGCAGGTCATCGAAATAGGCACGGCAGGCGTGCCTGGTCAGCAGCGAATCGACTTTTTCCGGCAGAATCATTCGCACCGAAACACCGCGAGCCGCCGCCGCCCGCAAGGCCAGGGCGAGCGATTCGTCAGGGATCAGATAGGGCGTGGTTAGTACCAGATCGCGTTCCGCCGCGTAGACGCAGTGAACGATCATTTGCAGTAGCGTTTCGCCACTTTGACCGGGGCCGGAGCGGATCACCTGGACATCGGCGTTGCCGGTCGGCTCGGGGTATTCGGGTTCGAGTCGAGCGATCAAGTCGGCCAGCGATTCGCCACTTTCGACGATCCAATCACCCAGCATGGTCGCTGCCAAAGGCGCAACCACGGCCCCTTCGACTCGGACCATGGCATCGACCCAGGGGCCGATACCGGCGTCGGTCTTGAAGAAGCGGGGATCGACAAGATTCATACTGCCGGTCCAGGCTTGTCGGCCGTCGATGACGACGATTTTGCGGTGGAGTCTCAAGTCGTTCCTGCCGAACAGCAATCGCATCGGGCTGACCGGCAGCGCCGGTCGCAAGTCGACACCGGCGGCGCGGAGCTGGCTCGGCTGTGGCCCCTTCCACCAAGGGCGTCCGCCGATCGCGTCGATCAGGACGAGACAAATGACGCCTCGGGCCGAGGCACGGCAGAGTGCCGCCAGCACTTCGTCTGCCAGTCCACCGGCATTCCAGATGTAGAATTCGACCAAGACGCTCTGCTCCGCGCGATCGATATCGTCGGCGATCCGGCGGAGGATCTCGGAGGTATCACCGATCAGCTCCAATTCGCTACCGCGGACGGCTCGGCTACCGGCGAGATGTTTTCCGAGCTGAGCGAGTGTCCGCAGCGGTTCCCGCTGTCGCGACCAATCGACGGGGACTGGCGGCGTGGGGATCAAACGTGCCGCCAATTGGGCAAATTCGGGTTGCAACCCGCGGAGTCGCTCTGCCCGCCGCCTTCCGATCCTCCGTTCGCCGACCAACAGGTAAGCAGCGGCGCCGCCATAGGGGACAGCCGAGATCAGGACCAGCCAGGCGAGTGCGACTCCGACTGGTGGCCGCCGCATGATTACCCGCGAGGCTAATCCGACAACGAGCAACACGTGAACCAGCAGCGACAGGTTGATCACGGGTAACCAACCGCTGAGAGCCGCACCGACCGGTAGCGAGGTACCGAGACCGCCTGTCATTGTGACGAGCGAATCGCGTAGACCGCATCGTACGAACGAATGTAAAGTGTGTCGCCGGCGACGATCGGAGATGCGGTGATCGATTCGCCCAAATCATTGCTGGCGACGATTTCGAAATCGCGGCCCGCTTTCACGACCGTACAGACACCGTCCTTGCCGCAAAAATAGATGTGTCCGTCGGCGTACAGCGGGCTGACACGATGCTGGACGGTGTGGGTCCGCTCGAAGTAGACCTGCTTCCCCGTCGCGAGGTCCAAACATTGCAATCTGCCGTCTTTGTGCAGCAGATAAACGAGTTCGTCGACGACCAACGGGATCGAAACGTCAGGCGTCTGTTCGATCGCCCAGCGAGTCGGTTCGTTGGTGCCAGCCACCGTACCATGGAGCTTGTCGGAAACAGTGACAGCGACCGTGGGGCCCGCTTTGGCGGTCGGGATGATGATGAAGCCGTCGCCAACCGCCGGTGAGGAGACGAAGCGGAAGGTCGCGTCGTGTCGGCCTGGGTTGACATCGGAGGGGCCATTGAGTTCGGCGACTCGCCATAATTCCTCGCCGGTTTCCAACGAGTGGCCGGTGGTGCAGTCGGCTCCATGGGCGACCAAAAATTGCTTCTCCCCGTCGTCGTAGACGAACGGTGAGGCGTAGGAGTGCTTGCACTCAAAAACGGCGTCGGTGATCCGCTCGACTTCCCACACCGTTTCGCCGGTCAATTTATCGAGTTTGATCACCTTACCGGTGCGGGTGTCATCGCCTCGTCGCATCGGCCCGTGGATCAGTTGCAAATAGAGGTGATCGCCCTCGAGTGCCGGTGTCGAGGTCATCCCGAACTGGATATCGATCTTTCCGAAGCGGTCGTTGGTATCGAACTTCCAAACCTCGGAGCCAGCGAAGTCATAGCAGGCGAGGACTCCGTTGGAGAAAAACACCCAAACGTGCTCGCCATCGGTCGAGGGGGTGGGTGAAGCCGAATTGCCTTCGCCGGCACGGGCGTCGATGTTGCCGCTGGTGACTTTACGTCGCCAACGCTGGTCGCCGGTTTTGACATCCAATGCGATCAGTAACAAGTCGTCACCGTCGGCTGAGGTGACGAACAGGTGATCGTCCCAGACCACGGGAGTCGCGCCACCTTGTCCGGGCATCGGTGCTCGCCACGCGACGTTTTCTGATTTCGACCAGCTTGTCGCCACGTCCTTTGCGATCGACGTCCCGTCGTTTCTCGGGCCTCGCCATTGATGCCAATTCTCGGCTACGGCGGGAGCCGACAGCAGCGGCAGCATAGTCAGCGATATCAGCAGTTTCATCGGGCTGAGCGGTTTCACGGTAAATCACCAGGGGAAGGAGGATCATCGGAGGCAGGGCCTTATGCGACCTGAGCACTCCTTAGTCTACACGAACGAGTTCGACGATCGCCCCCCGGCGAACACTCAGCCAACGACCGAGCGGCGGACACGTCGTCGCAGCGAGCGTGGCAATCCACGACCGCCGGCCAACGCCACAGCGACCAACCAAACGGCTGACAGGCCGAGGGCGCCGGCGGGTGAGTCGACGGCGGCGACATAACCCCAGAGCAGCGACCCGGCAGCCATCGCCATCGCCATGACCGATAGGTAACAGGCCATCCCACGGGCCCGCATTTCATCGGGTAAAGCCATCTGTGCCGTAGCGTTCAGCGTCGTCAGCACCGCCATCCAAGCGGTACCGACCGCTAGCGTGGCGAGCAACGCCACCGCACGTTGGTTGGTCATCGCCAAACCGGCGAGACCGACCGCATAGAGTCCCATCGCGGCGACCATCGTCGCATCGACACCCAGTCGCACCCGCAGTCTCGGCAGCCAGAGTGCGGCCAGCACGGCACCCAGGCCGATCGATCCGACCAGGTAGCCGTAGCCTCGGGCGTCCCAATTCAATTGATGTCGGGCGATCAGCGGCAGCAGCGCCCAAAGCGAACTGGCCGGTAACACGAACAGGCCGAGCCGCACGAGCACCTGACGCATTTCTCCCCGCGATGTCACCAGTACGACGCCTTGTCGCATCGAGGCGAAGAACGAGTCCTCGGCCGCGGGTGTGACGCGTTGCCGCTTCCAGCAATAGATCGCCAGGATCACGACGCCGAAGGTGATCGCGTTGACGCCGAAGGCGGCCCAGATCCCGACGGTGGCCAGCAACAGGCCACCCAGTGCCGGGCCGACGCTGCGGGCGAGGTTGAAACTGACGCTGCCCAGAGCGATCGCTTGCGGCAGATGTTTGCGTTCAACGATCTCGGGAATCGCCGCTTGCCAATTCGGGACATGCAGCACCGCGCCGACCCCCATCACGGCGGTCAGCCACAGCAATCCCAGTGGGCTGATCCGATCAAAAAACGTCAACACCGAAATCGTCGCCGCCGTCGCCATCAGCAGGCATTGTACGACCAGTAGCATCTGGCGACGGTCGACCCGGTCGGACAGCGCGCCGGCGGGCAAGGCGAGCAACATCATCGGCAAGGCCATCGCGGTGCGGACCGCGGCGACCATTTGTGGCGATCCGTCGAGCGACGCCATCAGCCAACCGGCGCCGATCTCGTGGACCCAAGTGCCGATATTCGAAATCAGTGACGCGGCCCAAAACATTCGATAGGTCGAAGACGCGAAGGGCGCCAAGGCTCGCGGCGGCGCTTCTGCCGGAAACTCCATTTCGCTACTCGGGGCAACAGTCAGCCTGATCTCGGCGTGGTCCGGATCTTCAGCGTTGACCGAGTCGGAGCCCGGTTCCGACAGCGACCTGCCCCGCTCGGCTACTCCGCTGGCGGGAATCGCGTCGAGCACTTCACTCGCGACCGCGCACGACCGATTGCCGTCCGGTGACGTCAGCGGTTCAATCGACGGTTGGCGGAGCGTTAGAATGTTGAATCTCGCTCAGGGTCCAAAGGAGGCTTCGAATGACTGATCGCATCGTAGCGCATCGGCCAGCTTTTGTCAGGTCTTCGAATCTCGTGTTGAGTTTCGCCAGCGGTTTTCAACCGCACCGATTCAGGGCCCTCACGCTGTGCGGTTTGACGTGGCTGATCGCCGGTAGCGGCTCGGTCTCGCGGGGGTCTGAGGGAGCGATTCGAGATCGATCCGTTCCGACATCTGAAGACCCTCATGCGATAACGGGAGACCCCGAGCGTGGGTTTGATCTGCTGGTCAATCGGCCGTTCCTGCCGCCTGATTTCAGTGAAGAGGTGTTCGACAATGTGTGGCGGGTTTGGCCACAACCGCTTCGTGATCAGGCCGCTGTGGCGACGTCCGAGGAACGCCGCCGAATGGCGTTCGAGCGATACGGGTTGACCCCTCGGCCCGACGCAGAGTCGTCCGACCAAGAATCGATCGGGAAGCGTTCCTCGCAATCGCCGCAAGACCCGCTTCAGTATGTCGTCGAGCAGCCGGACGGTGCCGGCGAGTCGACTTGGACGATGAATTGCTTTTCCTGTCATGGAGGCACGGTATACGGAGAGCCTTATCCGGGAGCACCGAACAATCGATTCGCGTTGCAGACGCTGACCGAGGAAATTCGCGCGGCCAAGTTGAGGTTGGCCAAGCCGTGGTCGAGGATGGATTATGGTTCGCTGGTAATCCCGCTCGGTTCGACACACGGGACCACCAACGCGGTGGTGTTTGGGGTCGGACTGATGGCCCGCCGAGACGCCGATTTGAACCTGATCGACGGCATCCCTCGGTCGCTGGTACACCACGACATGGATGCTCCGCCTTGGTGGCATTTTCACAAGCGTCCGTACTTGTACATCGACGGCTTCGCGGAGCGGGGGCATCGTGGCCTGATGCAGTTCACGCTGGTGCCCGAGAATGGTCCCGACTTCTACCGCCGCCACGAGCACGATTTTCGCGACATCTACGCCTATTTGATGTCTTTGCGGCCGCCCCAGTACACCGGTCCGATCGACCGCCCGCTCGCCGAACGAGGGGAAGGTGTTTTCCTCGATCACTGCGCGTCGTGCCATGGGACGTACGGCGACGCCCCGTATTATCCGAACGTCCGGGTCCCGCTGGAGGAGATCGGAACCGATCCAATACGGCTAGCGGCGCTGCCGGCTAAAGGGCGAAAAAAGTATGCGGAAAGCTGGTTCGCGATCGACGCGTCTGGGCAGCGTCAGCGAACGGTGATCGATCCCGACGGATACGTTGCCCCGCCGTTGGATGGTGTCTGGGCCAGCGCCCCTTACTTTCACAACGGCAGTGTCCCGACGCTCTGGCATGTGCTCAACCCCGATCAGCGTCCTGCGATTTGGCGACGGACTCGACAGGAGTTCGATGCCGAGAAAGGAGGTTTGACGATCGAGTCGGTCGACCGAGTCCCCTTGAGTGAAACCGACGTCGCGGTCCGGCGGCAGTACTTCGATACCAGCCGTCCGGGGAAAAGCCGCGCCGGCCACACCTTTCCAGAGCGGCTCAGTGACGAAGAAAAATGGGCGGTTCTGGAATATTTAAAGACACTTTAAAGCGGGGCTGAGTCCGCTTAACCGAATCAATGGTTTTCGGGTGACACAGAATCGGTTGGCGGACAAGCAGGAGCTTGAGGCGGCGACTCGGACGCAGCGAGAAGATCTGGGGTTGGGGTCTTGAGCCCCCCACTCCCAGCCCCTCTCCCCGCAGAGGGGCGAGTGGAGCCAAAATCAGGGGAGGCACGCCGACTAGAACTTGCGGAAGCGGCTTGACGCCGCAACCCCGAACTTTTGACAGCCGCGGCTAACGCCGTTCGGCTGATGGATTTCGGGCAGCGTCGGGCCGGAGTCAGCTGATTTTCTTGGACGACACCTGATCGGCTTGCGTCGCGGGGGTTTCGCGAAGCAATTTGGTGTATTCGTCGACGCCTTCCTGTTCTTCCTTGAGGATGTCTTCGAGGAAGACGACCAGGGCGCGATTGTCGTCAGCGAGTTCGAGAGCGTGGGTGTACATCTCGACCGCTTTGGACTCGAAGTCGAGGCTGAACTGGAGTACTTCGCGGATATCGCGAGATTGCTTGACTTCGTTCCGGAGCACGGACGGGACGCCACCGAGAGCGGCGATTTTGTCTCCGACCAGTTTCGCGTGGCCGAACGACTCTTTGGCATCCGAGAGGAACTTGTCGGCGTAGACTTCACGCCACATTCCCTCGACGATGAATCCGGCCTGCGAGTATTGGGCGACGCCGGTCCACTCGTGTTTCAGACATTCGTTTAGCTGGTCGATGACCGCTTGCTTATCCATGATCTTGATTTCCTCTGTGAAAGCGGTGATGGTTAAATCCGTCACTCGAAGTCATCTTAGCATTCTCGTCAATTTGTCGATACGAGAGCTTAGCGGGGAGGCCGTCGCCGCCGATCTTCGTCGCGGAGGAAATCGAGGATCCGTTCAGCGGGCATCAGGTCGAGCAGATCGCGTCGGGCCGGTTCGATCAGTTGGTAGCGTTCGCTCAGCGTCGTCCCGCTGCGCGACCAACTCATTCGGCGGAGCGTCTCGTCGGCCCAACTGCGGAGCAGGTCTTCGCGGAGCGTATCGAGTTTGGCGGCTTCGGCCAGAAACGCGGAGATCGAATCGCCGAGGTCGGACTCGATCACCCACAATTCGTCCTGTTGCAGCGGTCCGCGAATTCGATCGATGGTCGAGCGGAGCGGGCCGAGTGTGGGGGCGAGAAAATCGAATGCGGAAGGGGGACGAAACCGGGTTGGCGATTGGCCATTCTCGGCTGTGGTGTTGTCGGATTCGCCGTCGCGACCGTCTGCGGCATTGCCACCGCCAGCAGCAGCACCGCGACCGCGTCGTGGACTTTGCTCGACGGGCTCGAACATCTGGCGGAGGAAAAAGGCTTCGATCCGTTGTTCACGCAGCTGATCGCTGGATTCGAGGATCCGCAGCGCGGCGCTGGGGTCACCGCCGTAGAGTTCGACTTGGTACAAGATTCGGTCGCGGGCGATATCACGAAGCGCTTGATAGATCGTCTCCAGATCCTCCTCGGTCAGCAGTCGGGAGGTTTGTGCCGTCCACTGTTTGACCGTTTTTTGCAATTCTTGATCGACCAACGTGATCCGGTCATCAGGAGCAGCCTGGCTGATCTGATCGCGGGTCGGTGCCGGTAGCGAATCTCGCCAGCGGGCGTAACGATCCATGGTGGCGAGCAGATCGGTGGCATCGGATTGGGCTGCCACGCGATCGGCGACCGACGAAACGCGGGCGACCTCTTGGGGACCGAGTCGCTCGTAACGTTGCCAGGCCTCCATCACCACCTGTTGGTCTTCAATCGGCAGTTCGCGAAGGATCGCCTGACGCTGTAGCGGCGACGCCTGATCGACTTGGTGGTGGAGGCTGAAGTCCCATTCGCCGAATTGCTCGGCGACGGCAACGGCGTGTTGCCAATTCTTCATACCGGCGAGTTCTCGCATCCAATCGAGATCCGAAGCATGCAGGTAAGCATCGACGTGCAGGGCCACAGGAAGCCGGTTGAGTTGGTCGCGGAACCGCACCGACTCGGAAGTCCAGGATGCGGCGACGCCAACTGCGAAACAGACGACGGCAGCCAACACAAGCAAGATCGGTGAGAAGCGGCGGTCGAATCCCCAGCCGCGGCCGCGTCGGCGATCGGAAGCCTTCGAGCCGCGATCACCGCGAGCCGCGTCGCCGCGATTTCCGGAGGCTTCCAGGGCAGCCATTCTCAGTGTCGACTCGAGCAGGATTGGGCTGGGCGTCGCCATCGGCAGCTCATCGAGCAGGTCCCACCCATGCTGCAATTCACGGAGTCGGGAACGGAGCGCGGCATCGCGACCGAGACGGCTATCGAGCGCGGATCGCTCCTGAGGAGTCAATTCGCCATCGAGGTAGGCGACGAGTTGTTCGTCGACATCGTCGGCTACCGCTTCGTCGGCGACGTCACCGGCATCGGGTCGGCCATTAAGAGGGCTCATCGTTTTTACCTTCGCTCTCGAGGTCGGCTCCCGTTTCAATGTAATCCGCCAACGCTTCCTTGAGGTTGACGCGAGCCCTACTGAGCAACGACTTGACGGCTTTGGACGTCAGCCCCATCGTCTCGGCGATTTCGAGGTAGCTCATATTTTCGAATCGCGACAGGATCAAAGCCATCCGTTGGCGTTCGCCGAGCGATTCGACCGCTCGACGAACGATCGCCGCTCGCTCTTCTCCCTCGACCAATCTCGCTGGCATCAGGCCACTGGCGTCCAAAGCGAGTCCCGAGATCAGGTTCGGTTGAGAATCGTTGACACCTCGTTTCGTGTCGGCTTCGGAGACTTCACGTCGGCGGCCATGCATTCGAGCAGCGTTTCGAGCGACGTTGGCGGCGATCGTGAACAGCCAAGTCGCGAACTTGGCCCCTGGTTCGTACCTGGAACGAGCCCGGTAAACACGCAGAAAGACCTCTTGAGTCAGGTCTTCGGCAACCGCCGGACTGGGGCCGATGTGATGAAACAACCGTACCAAACGGGCTTGATATCGCCGCACCAATTCTTCGAACGCGCCGGCGTCCCCGTCCCGGACGCGCAGCATCAGCCGCACATCTGGATCGGATTGCCGATACCGCATCGCGGTCGATTGACTGACGGCCAAAAATAACTCCTAAGGATCGTGCAGAAAGAAAGGAGCAAAATCGAGGCACGGTTGCCGGCTTTCCTCACCGCTCCCTACCCGACATGTTTTCCGATCGCTCGGCCGTATTCTATGCTGACTCAACCCCCGAATCGCCGTCGGGTTCCGCTCGCTGCTCATTTGCCGATGCAGAAGCGGGAAAAGACGCGATCGAGGATGTCATCGGTGTAAATCTCTCCGGTCACCTCGGCGATCGCTGTCAGTGCCAAGCGGATCTCGCCAGCAACCAATTCGTGGCCCGCCGTCTGGCGGATCAAGTCGAGACCTGCGGCGAGCGATTCGGCGGCGCGTCGGATCGAGTCGGCACAACGGGCGGCGGTAGCAGAAACACTCCGTTCGGCCGAGCCGAGGTCACTTGCCAATTTCTCCGCGATCCGTGTCTGCAACTGATCCAACCCGATACCGTCGACGGCGCTGGTGATGGTCCAGCCATCGCGGCGCAGGTTCGACCAGACCGCTTCTCGGGTCGCCCCGGCCGCATTCGCAGAATCGCCGACAGAAGGTGGCAACCGATCGGCCTGTGTGGCCACGAGGATCCGTGCCGGCTGCGGTTGGTTCGGATCGTCAAAGTCGATCTGCCACCAGGGGACGCACTGCAAGGTCAACGCCGCGGTCCGCTGGCTCTCGTCGGCCGCCGATTGACTTTGTCGCGAAATCTCGTCGTCGACCGATTCGATCCCGGCGGTATCGAGCAATCGCACGGGGTGCCCGGCAACAGCGGTTTCGTGCGAGACGACATCGCGGGTTGTCCCGGCAATCTCGCTGACAATCGCCACGTCGCGGCCGGCCAAGGCATTCAGCAGACTGCTTTTGCCGGCATTCGGGGCACCGCGGAGAACGATGTCGGCGGCGGTGAATCCGCGGTGGCGGGCGGTGATTCGACTCGCCGCCTCGGCGATCACGTCGGCGGCATCGATCAACCCCGCTTCGATCGTTGCGTCGTCGATGAACTCGATTTCCTCATCGACAAAATCGAGGCCGGCTTCGAGGTCGGCGAGTAGGTTGAGCAAGCGATCGCGGGTATCACGCAACGGCGCGGAAACGTTTCCAGCCAGTTGCGACAGCGCGGCATCGAGCTGGCCGCGGTCGGTGGCATCGATGACGCCCAGCACCGCTTCGGCTTGGGTCAGGTCGAGTCGTCCGGCAAGGAAAGCTCGCATCGTGAATTCGCCCGGCCCCGCCGGACGGGCGCCGCTGCGGATCGCCGACGCGACGACCGCTTCCAACACCGGGACCGCACCCCAGGTATGAAGTTCGACGCTCGGCACGCCGCTGTAACTACGTTTGCTGGGCCAAACCAACGCCACACAATCGAGCTCGCCGAGCGGTTCTCCGAGATCGAGCCGGACGTCGAAACGGGTCGGACGCGGGTGTGATTCGGGTCGAAAATCGGCCGCCATTCGAGATAAAACTTCGACCGCCGAATCACCGGCAATTCGAACAATCCCGCGGAGCGCCGCAGCCGGGGAGGAAGCGATCGCTACGATCGTCTCACGGGTATCACTAACAGCGATCATCGATTGACGCGATCGACCGCTCGCTCACTGACCTGCCGATCGGACGATATCTCCGAATCTGCGGTGGGAGCACGGCGAGTCGACTCGGACGAGCCAGCTATGCCGCCCGCATTCGCCACGCCCGGTGCCAAACTCGGGCCCGCGGCCCGCAGCGCGGTTAACACCTCACCTTGGGTGACCAGATCGCGAAGG
>SKZY01000436.1 GCA_007127095.1 Planctomycetaceae bacterium | reverse complement strand
TTGGATGCCGATTCGATTTGGTCGGCGGATCGGGCGTCGTTGCGATGGTTGTTTGCTAGCGTGAGGCACGCTGTTCCATCCAAATCGCGTACTCTTCGGGCGTGATCTTGCCGTCTCGGTTGGTGTCGGCTGGCGACGGATCGACCAGCATCCCTTTCCACTCGTCGGGCGTTAGCACTCCGTCGTTGTTCTTGTCATTGCGCTGGATGATTCGCTTGGCCATCGCCACAACCTGCGAGCGATTCGATTCGACTTTCGTGATGTTTTCCCGGGCGCGAAAGATAACCTCCAAAGACCGGAAGGCGGCCGCTTGAACAGACCGGTCCTCGGATTTTGCCGCCGCCAGCAGCTGTGGTATCAGATTTGCCCCGTGCTCGCCGGTCAGCTCGGCGGCTGCGAAGAGTACCACCGGAGGCTCATCTTCGGCTAAACGTTCGGCCAAGGCAGTAGCCAATGGTTCTGGCAACGCCTCCAGACGCTCAGCGATCCGTCGGAGGAGCAGATTCACAACACTCTCGCTGCGTTTACTCAGCAACATTTTCCCCAGGACCGACCGCTCGGAATCGGTCGCACCGGAGCTTCTGGCGACCAGGTAATCGAGCAGCAACGAAACCTGATCGGCTTCACTGATCGTCGTTTGCGACATCAGTTCCATCGCAACAAGCCGGCGTCGATCGGAATCGAAGTCGATCGCCGCGTCGGGGCGAAACGCCTTGCGAACCGCAGCCTCCAACCGAGGATCGGTGATCGAGTTTCGTTTCAGCACCATTGCCGCCATACTCTGAGACGGTGAATCGAAATCGGCGGCGATCTCAATCGCCAACTCAAGATAACGCTCTCGATACTCCTGTTCCGATTGGGAATCCGATTCGGAGGCGTCCTCTTCGGCGAGGCTGACCGCGGCGGAGGTGACCAGCATCAGCATCAGTAAAACGACGCTGCCACGGAGCGACGATCGACCGAGTTCATGAAATCGCACGGCATGCTCGCAGTGTGAGAAGGTTCGATAAGAGTGCGAGACGAATCGCAACATTCCAGTGTAAAACGACCGACCGGGCAGGACAACCAATCAGACTTCATCCCGGTTGCCGGCTGAGTGAGCAGGAAAACCACTCACACTCATGAATAAAAAATAAAAAACCTTCGGTTTCCGTCTTTAGCCGAGCATCCGATTAGTGTGGATTAGTGCTGATTAGTGTTCCCACCTTAAAAACCCGTGAGCGGCAGGGCGCTAGCCGCCGGCCGTGCAAGAACATTTCAACGGTGAGGCCGGTGGCTAGCGCCATTCCGTTCACTGACGAGGCCGGTGGCTAGCGTTATTCCGCTTACAGGGTGCGCCCTTACACTATGGACTTTGCTTCCATGGCTGTCGGATTTGGTCGGTGCGCTGACTGGCGTGGGGGCGAGAATTAGGTCTCGGTGGGGTCGGCGTAGAGGGCGTAGATTCTGAGTTGGCGGTCGGCGTGGGCGACGGCGATCCGGGTCGCGTCGGGCGAGACACTCATCCCGCGTCCGTCATTCTTCAGTTTGAACTTGAAAAACTCGTTCGGCTCGTCGTCTCGCCAGAAATAGAACCAGCCGCCACCTCCGCCGCCGGCGAGTACGACCCAAAATTGATCGCGGTGCTGCGTCACACCCCAGGCGGTCCCGCGGATCTTGTCCTTGGGTGCGAACAGGGCAGACGGTTCTCCCGTGGTGATATCGACCAGCACGACGGAGGTGTCGCCGACGCCAGCGAAGGCGTTGGTGACGTTGGTCACGCCGCCGAGGGCGACTCGGCCACCATCGGAAGAGAATGCGATGCAGCGGGCACCGCCGATATCGGCGCGGAAGGTGTTGTCGTACTTATACAACGTCTCGACCTGCGGCAGTTCACGCAGCGGGCCGACGACCGAGCCTACGGCGACATCCGCGCCTTCACCGGCGGCAGCTTCGCTGGTTTCTTTTGCGGCGTCGCCGCCAGGGTTCCAAACGTTGACGAAACCGCGGAGGTCGCAGGAGACCAAGGCATCGCCGGACGGCGTGAAGGCGACGTTGTAGACGTGCCACTGATGCCCGGCGAAGGTGTTCAATAATTCGCCCGAATGCCGATCCCAGAGACGCACGAAATGGTCGTTGCCGCAGGTGGCGATACGGTTACCGTCGGGGCTGACGGTCAATGCCCGGATCCAACCTTGATGGGCATCGACGACGCGGATCGGTTCGGGCTTTTCGGCCCCAGTCGGCCACCAGACCAACCGCCCGTCGTAACCTCCGCTGAGCGTTTCCGCACCATCGGGGGTCGTGTCGATCGCGCGGACCCAACTGTCGTGCGGGCCGACGAATTGCGTGATCTCGCCCGTTGCGGGAGCGAAGCGTTGGATCCCGTTATCCTCTGAACCGACGAACAGAAAGCGGTCGAGCGGGTCCCAGTGGCAGGCGGTCAACGGGCGTTCAAAGGCCTGCTCGCTGAGCAAACGGGTCTGTTCGGGATCGATCACGGGAGCCTTGGCGGCATCGCTGGTGGTCGGTTCGACCGCGTCATCTGCGGCGGGTTGGTCGTTCATGCCAACAACTCTCCGATCGGGCCTTTGGCGGGGTCAGCGACCGGGAACTTTCGCCCGGAGATGTCGAATTCGCTGAGTGAATCGACGCCGACGGCTTGCAACATCGTGTGGACGACATGGCCATGATCGACCACTCGGTCGGTCACTTCGGTGCCATTGTCGTTGGTGCTGCCGATCACGCCGCCGCGTTGAATCCCGCAACCGCCCATCACGATGCTCCACGACTTACCCCAGTGGTCGCGGCCGTAGCGGGCGTTGATGCGTGGCGTACGTCCGAATTCCGACATCACGCAAACCAGCGTATCGTCCAGCAATCCGCGCTGGTGCAGGTCGTCGAGCAGCATCGCGAACGGTTGATCGAACTCACCGAGTTGTTCGATATGGAAGTCGAAGTTCTCGTGGTGGGTGTCGTAGTTCGAATGGTTGATCTGGACGAACGGGACGTCATGTTCGAGCAACCGGCGGGCGAGCAGACAATGGCTGCCGAACTCACTGGTGCCATAACGCTCTCGGTCGGCTTCCGGTTCGCGTTCGAGTTCGAAGACCCGGCGTTGCGACAACAGATCCTGAGCCTGATCGAACGAGAAGGTATAGGCATCGGTATCGGCGGTGCGGCGACGCCCGGCGAAGCGATCGTTGAAGGTTGACCGCAAACGGTTCCGCCGCAGGTCGGCTTCGGGTGTGAGCGATTCGGGGCGTTGAGTAAATTGCGGCGGTTTGCCCTCGTTCATCACCACGCTGGCGTACTTGGGACCGAGGTAGGCCGAGCGGTTGCTGCCCGAACCGCCACCGCGGATCAGGATGTGCCCGGGCAACGCAAACTGGTTGGGTGTTAGTGTTTTGGCGGCGATCGCGCCGATGTGAGGATATTCGGTGCCGGGGATCCGTTTGTGCCCGGTCGTCATCTCCTCTTGGCCGCGGCCGTGGTCGTTGTTTTTCGTATCGAGGCTGCGGATGATCGACAGGTGATGCATCTGCTTTGCGGTGTGCGGCAGCAATTCGCAGATTTGGATACCCGGCACCGACGTCGGGATCGCGCGAAACGGGCCACCGGTATCGGTACCTGGCTTGGGGTCCCAGCTTTCCAACTGCGACACGCCGCCGTGCAAAAAGATATTCAGGATCCGCTTTTGCTTCCCTTTCATCTGATCGGCCATCGCCGGATTGGCCGCCAACAGGCCACCTAGCCCGGCGCCACCGATTCCGATTCCGCCAGCGGCGGCGACTGCCCCGACACCGCTCGCCAGGCCGCCGAGAAAGCGTCGCCGGCCGAGCAGGTGATCGGTCGAACGACAGTCATATTGGCATCGCATCATGACGCTCCCAAAAGGAATCGAGTGCAGGATCGGTTAGTGATTGAAGCGGAACTCGTTGCTGGTGATCACCGCCCAGACCAGTTCGGCTAGGCTGGCGGACCGGTCGACGTTCTCCGTTTCGTCGGTCGCCGCGAGGAAGCTTTCCACCTCGCGTTGTTCGTCTCGGGTCGCTGGTCGCGAGAGTACCGCAAGGCTCAATTCGTCGGCCAATTCCGCTGGCTGCTCGACCGTCTTCAAGCGACCGACGAGGGAATCGCCGGCTGCGGCCAGCCAATTGTTGACGGTCGGACTGTTGCCGAAAAACAGGGCCTGATTGACGGTCGCCTGAAACTCTTCGCCCGACAAGCCGCCGAACTGGGTGACGAATTGATTGACGCTGCCGCGAAGTTGATTCAGCAATTCGCTCTGCACGGCGATCTCCGTCAGTTCGGCCTTTTCGGCGTCGGAGAGGCCCTCGGCGGAAAGCGCTTCGGGCGGCGACTTTTCGACGGCGGCTCGCGCGGCGGATTCGGCTCGCGCGAAAAACCCGGTGGCTCGCATCACGCTGGCCGCTAACTGTTCCGGGGTCAATGGCTTGAGCGGAGCGACCTGCCCCTGCAGCGTCCAACGATCGATGATCGAAGCCCAGACCGAAACGGCCCGGTCGGGGTCGTTGTCGACCAGCAACGGGTACTCGAGCAGGGCATCGCAGAGTTCGATCTGCGCCGCGACCAAGCGGCGTATCGCATCGGTTTCCTGCAGGTCGGCGGAGGCATCGAGGTGGGCCGTTTCGAGTTCGAGCAGTTCGTCGGTGGCGATTTGCCGCGACCGCAGCGCCACGACATCACTTTGGAGCGTCTCGGCCGTTTGTCGAGCCACGGTCATCGCGGCGGTCGCTTCGTCGACCGCTTGAGCCGCCGCGGCGACCTGCGACGCCAACTCGTCCGCCCGCTGCTCGAGGATCGTCACTGTCTGAGTCAGCGCCGGGTCGTCGGCGACCGACTCGATCGCCGTCCGTGTGGCGACCAGGACGTCATCGATCGGCTTGGCCCGCGCGACCGCTTGCTGATGCTTTTGCTTCGCTGCGGCTTCCCCAGCGACCGCCTGTTCGGCTGCCTGCTCAGCCTCTGCCAATTTGGTTTCCAGCCCCGGCAGTTCGGCCACCACTTGGTCGTTGACTGCCAACGCGTCATTCCAGGCGGTCTCGGTCGTCGCCGCGAGTGACCGCAACGATTGGGTGTCGGTCTGCAGCGTTTCGAGTTCGGCTTTTAGTCGTTGTTGACGCGAGGCGATGTCGGCGACGTTGACGGTTTCGGGGTCTGGCGGTTCGCAACTGCGTTGATACGTCCGGGACAGGGCGATTTGGCGGACCAGGTATCGCAAGTCGAACTGATGGGCGACCAATTCGTCGGCCAGCAGGGCCAGCAGTTTCGGGTTGACCGGCGGATTGTCTTGATAGTGAAAATCGCTCGGGTGAACCAAGCCTCGGCCCAGCATGATCGCCCAGACGCGATTGGCGACATTGCGGCGAAACGGACCGCTGTCAGCGAGCATTTTGGCCAATGCCTCTCGTCGACTGAAGGTCGGCTTGGCCGCCTCGGTCTTCGTCGGTTTGACGCGATAAGCCTCGTCCTCAGGCAATTTTGGCTCGTCGTAGAGGGCGGCCCCGTGGGGCAGTCGTGGCCGCGTGATGGCGCGTCCGTCACCGGTGAAAACCGATTCGAACGGAGCCTCACCCTCGGCCGCTTCGGCCAACTTGCCGAGTTTGGACGACGGATCTTCGAACAAGCTGGTGCGGTTCAAAAACGCGAACAATCCGTAATAGTCGGCCTGGTAGTAATCGTCGATCAGCGGGTGGTCGTGACATTGGGCGCACTGCATATCCATCCCGAACAGCATCCGCCCGACGTCACGGGTCATCGCGTGCGGCTCGGCGGTTCGGTTGAGTAAAAACTTGCGGGCTGGGGAGACGCCATCGACCAGTTCGTCGGGATAGATCAATTCGCGAAAGACTTGGTCGAGCGGTTTACGGCGAGCGATCGACTCGATCAGGTGTCGCTCCCAAGCCTGTTGGTCGACGTACTTGTCGGTCCGTCGATCGAGCAGCAAAACATCGAGTTGGACGGCAAAGTGTCGGGAAAAGTCGGGACTTTCCAACAGCGAATCGATCAGCTTCGGTCGTTTCTCAGAATCGGTATCCGTGACGAAGCCACGGACCTGATCGGGCGTGGGGATCATCCCGGTCAGATCGAGGTAGACACGGCGGACGAAGTCAGAATCGTCGCACAGCGGGGCGAGCGGGCCGATCGCGGCGGCCTCGACGGCGGCATCGATCCGCCGATTCAGCGGTCGCTCAGCCGGTGTCTCGGCGGCGACGGTCACCGTAACGATGACCGCACCGATCATCGTCACCGCGACGGCCAACCAGGGGTGAAAGCTTGGACGGGCGACCGACGTTCGGGTCGCCTGTACGAATGGCAACAGGGACATGACTCTGCCAATCGACGGGTAGGATGGAGGGCGGGAGGCAGGCGGGAGGCCGCCAACAAGGGCGACCGAATCGAGACCGAGTTTACCAATATCGGCGGGTGGTTTACCGCCGATCTGAAAAAAAGCTGAAAAAACGCCGGTGCCGATCGTTCAGGCTCGGAACCCGTGCAGCGTCCGCAGTGAGCGACGGCGGTCAGTCCCGTCCGCTGTTGTCAGTCTCGGCGTCAGCTTCCGCCTGTTCGGTCGGGCGAGATTCGGTCGGATCCTCGATCGGTGCCAACCGGACTTGCAGTTCCAGTTCTTGCTCGCCGCGAACCACCTTGACGGTCTGCGAGCTGCCGATCGGCTGTCGTTCGACGACCTCTTGCAATTCGTTGGCCACCCGGACGCGTTCCCCCGCGAACTCGACGATCACATCCAGCGGCTCGATCCCCGCTTGGGCGGCGGCGCTGTTGTCGATCACCTGATAGACGAGCACACCCATGTTTAGCGGCAGATTCAACTTCGTCGCCACCGGCTTGGTCAGATCGGCCAAACGGATCCCCATCGCCGCCCGGCGGACGGCGCCATGGGTCGCCAATTCATCGGCGATCCAACCGGCTTGGCCCATCGGGATCGCGAATCCGACTCCCTGGTACCCGCCGCTGCCGGTAGCGATGGCAGTGTTGATCCCGATCACATCTCCGTTCAGGTCGATCAGGGCGCCGCCCGAATTGCCGGGATTGATCGCTGCGTCGGTCTGCAGCAACCGTCCTCGGCGGATCCGTCGCAGGGTCCGATTTTTGGCGCTGATGATCCCCGCGCTGACGGTCGCTTCGAGTTTGAAGGGGCTGCCGATCGCGAGCACCCAATCGCCGATTTCGAGCGATTCTGAATCACCGATCGTCGCCGCTTCGAGCGATTCGGGGCTGTCGACCCGCAGAATCGCGATGTCGCTATCGGGATCACCGGCGACGGTAATCGCCTCCAATTCGGATTGATCGAACAGTTGCACAACGACTCGCTGGGCGCCGGCGATGACGTGATTGTTGGTGATGATCAAGCCATCGGCGGCGAGGATCACTCCGCTGCCGAGCCCGGTCACCGGCAAACTCCTGCCGCCCGGTTCGACCCGTGGTGGCGCCGGCCCGACGCCACGATCGTCTCCCGGCGGCGACGGATCGGGAGCGGGCTGGTCGGTGTCGGGATCGGGCTGACCGGGATCGGGCTGATCTCTGCCGGGGCCGGTCGGTACGGTCGATCCGCCGGTCGGGTCCTGGCCATAAGCATAGACGGTCACCACCGACGGAGTCGCTTTCGCCGCAGCGACCCGAAACGCCCGTGACAGCGCCCGCGGGCCGGCTTGGATCGCCGACGGCGGATCGTCGCCCAAGGTTGGTGACCAACCGCTCAATGAGCAGACGAAACAGGCGATTGACAGTAAAAAACGCATTCGAAGACTCGATTCATGGGCTGAGAGAAAGAGCTTAGCAAGGAGCGGGAACAAGTGTCAGGCAGCTTTCGCGGGCAACTCGCCCTGCGGGTCCTGCTCACAAAAGGTGCCTGACACTCATTTTCCGCCCGATCCATAGCGGTGGTCGGCTTCACCCTCACCGGGCGATCGGTCAGGATAGCGGATTCGGCATGGCACCACCGCGAACCGACTCTATCGATGTTACCTGCAACGATCCTGGCAAAGAAGCGTGACGGACGATCGCTGAGCGATGCCGAGATCCGTGGCTGGGTCGAGGGTTTTATGGACGGGTCGGTCACCGATTATCAGATGGCGGCCTTGGCGATGGCGGTGACGATCCGCGGGATGGACGCCGACGAGACCGCGTCTCTGACCGCCGCGATGCTCGCCAGCGGCGATTCGCTGGCCCGCCGAGACGGGTCGATCGCCCGGGTCGACAAACACAGCACCGGCGGCTTAGGTGATAAGGTGTCGCTGATTTTGGCGCCGTTGTTGGCCTGTCACGACGTGCAGGTGCCGATGATCAGCGGCCGTGGTTTGGGACACACCGGCGGGACACTCGACAAATTGGAAGCGATTCCCGGGTTCCGAACGGAGCTCGACGATCGATCCCGCGACGCCCAGCTCGACTCCGTCGGCTGTTTCATCATCGCCGCCGATCACAAACTGGCACCGGCGGACCGACGGCTTTACGCGATCCGCGACGTTACCGCGACGGTCGAGTCGATCGCCCTGATCACCGCCAGCATCCTGTCGAAAAAATTGGCGGAATCGCTCGACGCTCTGGTGATGGACGTCAAAGTCGGCTCGGCGGCGTTCATGAAGACGACCGATCAGGCCCGTGAATTGGCCGCGTCGCTGATCCAGACTGGCGACCGACTCGGTCTGCCGATCACGGCGCTGTTGACCGATATGGATCAGCCGCTCGGCCGGGCCGTCGGCAACGCGATCGAAGTCAACGAAGCGATCGACTGCCTGGCGGGCGGCGGGCCCGACGGGCTCCGTGAATTGACGATCCGCCTGGCGGCCGAAGCGTTGATCGCCGCGGGACGGGGCGCCACCGCCGACGCGGCCCAAGAATCGCTCGCACGGTCGCTCGATGACGGTTCGGCCCACGAACGCTTTGCACGGATGGTCGCGGCGCAAGGGGGCCGACTCGAGCACCGTCTACCACTCGCCAAGCCGCGGACGCTGTTGGCCAAAGCGGCGGGCTACGTCGCCGCGATCGATTGCCAATCACTCGGCGAGTTGGTCGTCCAAGTCGGCGGCGGCCGACGGCGAGCCGAGGATGCGATCGATCCCGCGGTCGGATTCGAATCGCATGTCCGGATCGGCGATCGGGTCGAACGGGGTGATCCGCTGCTGACGATTTACGTCCCCGGTTCGAACCCCGACAGCGATTCCGACGATCCGGCTTGGCTGGACGCGATCGAGTTGTCCGGCGAGTCGATCGATCGTCGCCCGCTGGTGATCGACCGGATCACGGCCGATTCGCATCCCGCCTCCGAACCGGCGATCAGCCGGGGAAGCGAGCGGCAGCGATGAATCGCGAGTCCAGCGAATCCCAGCGCCGCCGCCTGCCGACCGAACCGGCCCGTCCCAAACCGGTAGGGCCCGGTTCCGGCTCATCGACCAACACTGCCCCGATCGACCCCGCCGCGTTCGATCGGCTGGTCGACTTGGCGTTGGCGGCGCGACTGCGAGCCCACGCCCCCTACAGTCGTTTTCGGGTCGGTGCGGCGCTGTTGACCGACGACGTGATTTTCCCTGGCTGCAACGTCGAAAACGCCAGTTATTCGCTGACGCTGTGCGCCGAGCGGGTGGCTGCGGTTGCCGCGGTCACGGCGGGCCGCTTGACCTGGCAGGCGATCGCGATCGCTTCCGCGGGCGGCGTGACTCCCTGCGGTGCTTGTCGGCAATTCCTGGCCGAGTTCGTTCCGGACCTGTTGATCGTCACCGTCGATGTCGACACCCGCCGGCGGTCGACCTACCGGCTCACCGAACTGCTGCCTCAGGCTTTCGGCCGCGGTTCGCTCGGGCCTCATCCAACTCCACCTCCATCCCGACGGTCCCCCGAAAATCGATGAGCATTCGCAAGATCCTGCACGCGGCCGACATTCACCTCGACAGCCCGATGCGGAACCTCGAAGCCTACCCTGACGCTCCGGTGGAAGCTTTTCGCGGCGCGTCTCGCAAGGCGTTGTCCAACTTGGTCGACCTGGCGATCGCGCAGCGGGTCGACTTGGTCGTGATCGCCGGCGACCTGTACGACGACGATTGGAACGACGCCCACACCGGACTGTTCTTCGCCCAACAGTCGCAGCGGCTTGTGTCTGCGGCGATCCCGTTGGTCGTGATCCGAGGTAACCACGACGCCAACTCCGTAATGACCCAATCGATCCGGTTACCGGCCAACCCCGACGGCTCCTCGATCATGCTGGCTCACGACCAGGTCGATCGACGGTTATTCCCGTCGTTGGGGATCGCCGTCCATGGGCGGTCGTTCGCGCATCGGGCCGAAACCTCCGACCTGTCGTTGCAGTACCCGGCCGCGATCAGTGGAATGTTCAACCTCGGCCTGCTCCACACCTGCTTGACCGGTTCGGAGGGGCACGAGAATTATGCCCCGACCAGCCCTCAGAAGTTGGCCGACAAGGGATACGACTATTGGGCGCTGGGGCACATACACGACCGCCGAGAGTGTCAGCAAGCGGGGCAACCGCCGATCGTTTTTTCCGGCAATATCCAAGGCCGACATGTCCGCGAAACCGGCGCCAAGGGATGCCTGATCCTGGACGTCGACACCGACAACCGAGTGAGCAGCGAATTTCATCCGCTCGACGCTGCCCGCTGGGCCGTGTTCGAACACGACGCGAGCGATGACACCCACACCGACGACCTGCTCGATGCGTTCACTAGCTGGCTCGATGACGAGATCGATCGCGCCGCACACCGGCCGCTGGCGGTCCGCACTCGCGTCACCGGTGCGACGACATTGCACGGCGAATATCACGGCGGAGCCTCGAGCTTGGAGAACCAGCTTCGCGCGATCGCGATGCAACGCGGTGGAGGGCAGGTTTGGATCGAGCAATTGCGGCTCCGCACGACCCGCCCGACGGCATCACGGCCGCTGACAAGCGACTCGGGCATCACCGACGAACCGCCCGGTTACGACCACGACGGTGCCTACGATGCACTCCGCCAAGTGGTGACAGGTTTGCGAACCGACAAGGACCAGCGGTCCGAACTGGCGGAACTGCTAAAGCCGCTGCGTGACCGACTGCCAGCCGATTCGCCGAATGAGGGCGAACGGTTCGACTTCGGATCCGAAGAGCGAATCGACCACTGGATCGACCAGTCTGAATCCGAATTGATCAATCGATTACGAGCCGAGGAGCAGGGCTGATGATCATCGAACGACTCGACCTGGTCGCCTTCGGCCACTTCACCGACGACGTCATCGACCTGTCCGGCGGTCCGGTCCGATTTCATCTGGTCTACGGCCCCAACGAATCGGGGAAATCGACCAGTCTGCGAGCGATCCACTCGTTGCTGTTCGGGATGCCGGCTCGGTCGGACGACGATTTCATCCACCCCTATCGCTCGATGCGGGTCGGCGGTCGCTTGGTCGATAGCGAATCGGGCGCGGCGATCGACTGTGTCCGCCGACGGGGAAAGAAGAAGACACTGTTGACCCCCGACGAGCAATCCGAGCTCGATCCGGCGAAACTGGCCGCGATGCTCCGCGGCGTCGATTCCGAAACCTTTTCGCGACAATTCGGGATCAGCCACGCCGAATTGGTCGCCGGCGGGCGAGCGATCCTCGAAGGCGGCGGCGACCTGGGTGAAATGCTGTTCGCCGCCGGCAGCGGGACCGGGGCGCTCCGCAAAGTCCGACAACGGCTGGAAGAGGACATGCGGGAACTGTTCATCCCTCGCGGTTCCCGTGGCGCGCTCAATCGATTGCTGGCTGAGCACCAGGAGAACCAGAGGCAGATCCGCCAGCTGCAATTGCTACCGCGGGCTTACGAGGAAAAGCTGAAGGAGTTCGATCGTGCCCTGGCAGACGCAGCGGAAACCGAAGCCCAGCTGAAGGCCGAAACGAGGCGTGAGCGGCGTCTGCGGGCGATCGCCGCAGCGGTGGAACGGCTGCCCGAGCGTGAATCGATCCGCAGCGAATTGGCGGCGATCGGCGATTCGATCCCGCTGCTCGACGACGACTTCCGCGAACGGCGTCGGGACCTCCAAGAAGAATGGTCCGACATTCGGCAAAGCGTCGCCACTCACCGCCAGCACGCCGAGGACTTGCAGCGGCAACGCGACGCCCAACCGCTCGATCCGGGCTGGAATGAAGTCGCACCGGACATCAAGCGGTTGATGAACCAACTCAGTGAAATCGAATCCGAAGAAGACGAACTCACCCCGCTGCGTCACGAATTGCAGCGGGCCGAACGCGAGGCCGATCAGACCCGCCAACGGTTGGCAGCTAACGATGTCGATTCGGTCACCGACGGAGGTAACAACCCTGGGGCACCAGCGAACGTACCGACGCGGCTGAGCGATGCCGCCCGAGAGGAAATCAACGATCTGGCTACTCGACACGGTGGGCTGGCGGAGCAACTTAGGGCCGCCGAGGAGGCCGAGTCTGAGCTGAATCAGTTGTTGAAGTCGTTCACCACCGAACTCGATCGACTGCCCACGCCGCCGGACCCGTCACCGCTGGACGCCGCGATCACGGCGACGCCCGAGCCGCGAATCTTGCTCGATCAACTGACCCAGCGACGGACCGACTGCCAGCGGGCCCATGCCAAAGCGTTGACAGCCCTACGAAAACTGGGCGGGTTCGCTGGCACGCTTGACGAAGCCCAGCGACTGGTGCTGCCGGCGGAATCGCGGATCGCCGAACTGGCGAAGCGAATCGAGCGGGCGGAAGCCGCAGT
>SKZY01000425.1 GCA_007127095.1 Planctomycetaceae bacterium | reverse complement strand
TGATCGCATTAGAGGCGTCTAAGCTGATCACGCCAGGTAGGCAGTCCACTCTGCGTATTCAGTGTATATCGATCCTGCTCCGGTGCGGACAGCGAAGCAGAAGTGTTTTTTTGGTTCATCCGATTAAAGCTTACTTCATATGGTGCATCGACTACAAGCAGCGACGGCTGCGCTTTAGCCGCAGAGGTGGAATCTGCCGACTATCGGTTGCACCCTCTCGCGTATCGCCGATGCGGTTACGCCAAGCAGCCTCCGGCGTTCGACGAAGGACTGCATCGTTAACGAACGAAGCGTCGATTGTGCCGACTGTCGCCTTCACGACGCATCGCACTCGGTGCCTTGTATCCAGGCAGCCCGGTCAGTCGATGCTGTTGATCCTGGCCCGGATCACCCGGGGCGTCACCCGGGGACACAGCATCGTGTTCGCGGAGAATGTCAAGGCGGGCCCTGAAGAATCGGTGATTTCTGGCCACACCGAGCACTCGAACGGTTGGTTTGGTTTGCCCGGCATGCTCCTCTGTACGGATGCTCGGTTGATCTCCGCTCGTCTCTTTCCGGAAGGTCCTGACATGACTCGAATCGCTCCCGCCGAGTCTTCGCGCACGACGAAGTCACCATCGTGCACGTCATGACCGCATCGTCCGACGATGCTTCTTCATGGGGGACGACCACGTCTCCGGTAAAAACTTTGACCATCGCAAAGCCTGGATCGAAAACGAATTACGGCGACTCGCCGCCTAGTTCGCGATCGATCTACTCGACTTCGCCATCCGCTCCAATCACTTTCATTTGATCCTCCGCTCACGTCCCGGCGGGCTGCTCGATGAAACCGCTGTCCTCGCAGCGTCCGCCTACGTGGCGCTCAGTCCGGTCTGTACCGGCATCGCCGAAACGCTCGAGGCGAGCGATTTCACTTCGGTTCCACGACGGATCGAAGCGCGGATGGCGGCCGATTCGCCTGCTCAGGCTGCGGTTGCTACGGAAGCCGACTCGGCGGCACACCCGCCGGCCGCCGCAGGAGACTCGGTGAAACCGCAGGCGGTCGAACCGCCCCAGGAGCCCGACGGCTTTCTCGCTCCGGTGTCGCTCGCTGAGCGTCACAATTCGGTCGGCAGTCACCCCGGCCGGAATGGTGAGCGCCAGCGACAAAGGTTCTTTTCCTTGACGATGACGACCGATGGGTATCTGTCGCTACTCGACTGGACGGTCCGTCAGCAGTCGGGGGCCAAACGGGGGCGAACGCCCGAGTCGCTACCGCCTGTGTTGGAGCGGTTGTCAACCTGACGAGCCGCTGCGCGGCTACGCAGCAATCCAGCAGGCGGGAATTCCGAAAAAGCCCCGCGGTTCGGTGTTCCTGCAGTGTCCCCGCCGTGTCCCGCGGAGGGCCGAACTTTCGGTGGTGACAGCCGATTCGCCAACATCTTTCGCGGGACTCGGAACACTGACGTTCGGCTTTGTACTACCCTAAGAATCGACGAACGAACTTGTCTCTCCGATTCGTTACGCGCTAGATTGATTTACCGGGAAACTACGAATGACCCTTCGAGCGTTTTATTCGATCGTCCTTTCGCTGACGATCGCCGCTTGCCAATTGCCAGCTCAAACGGCTCTTGAGGACGCTTGGCGGCAACCGACCGAATCTCGCCTGAAGGCCATTTACGAAGAGGGCGCATTCCGATCCCAGGATGTTTCACGCGAGTGGCTAGCAGACAGCTCCGGTTTCGTTGTGGCGGAGGCCGACCCGCAAACGAACCGTTCGTCCAGACAGGTTTACGACGTTCGCACGGGAGAGCCATTCGAACCGCAACCCGCAGAAGTTCCATCAGCCGCCCCGAGCCCGAGACTGTCGCCCGATGGCAAGCGGAGGCTGGAGTTCCAAGACCGAAATCTGATGGTGTGCGACTTGGACAGCGATCAACGATCGGAACTGTTGACGCCACCGTCGGGTCGCGACGTACATTATCGAAATCCGGTCTGGAGTCCGGATGGTAGCCGGATCCTGTTCGTCGAAGCGGACTCCACCGACGTCCGCCAGCGGCCGATGTGGGTGCCCGACGATCCCTCTTATCCCGGCGTCCAGCATCGCCGGTTCGCGAGAGTGGGCGAAACGATCGAAAGGCTGCGAGTCGGCGTGGTCGGCGCCGGGGGGGACGATTTGGTTTGGCTGCCGATCGAGACTCCTGAGGAAGGCTTCTACTTGGGGCAAGTCGAATGGGCCGGAAGTTCGGACGAAGTGTTGGTCGAAAAGTTCAGTCGCTTCCGCGATCGCCGCGAGTTCCTGCTCGTGACAACCGCTGGCGACATCCGCGTGATCGACCAGGAATCCGACGAAGCCTGGGTCGAATCAAGCCAAGGCAAGAACTCGGGTTTGACGTGGCTCCCCGACGGCAACCGGTTCGTCGTGATCAGTGAACGAGATGGTTGGCGGCACGCATATCTCGGTTCACGCACCGGCGAAGCGTTGTCGCTGCTGACGCCCGGCGATTACGACATCATCGAACGGGGAGTGATCGACGAGCCGGGCCGTCATTACTACTTCTACGCGTCGCCTGACCAGGCCACACAAAAGTACTTGTACCGCGTGCCCCTCGATGGCTCGGGCAGCTTAGTGCGAGTCACCCCGGAAGATCAGGTCGGTACGCATGGCTACGACTTCTCGCCCGACTCGAAGTGGGCCTTCCACACCTACTCCCGGCTCGATGTTCCTCCGATCGTGGAGCTGGTTGAGTTGCCAGGGCACCGCGTGGTTCGCCTCCTCAATGACAATCCGCAGCTCTGCGAGAGGATGAGTGCACGGATCACGCCGCCCAGCGAGTTCCTTCAGCTCGATATAGGAGATGGCATTTCGCTCGACGCTTGGATGCTCAAACCACCAGGCTTTGATGAAACCAAGAAATATCCCGTGCTGGTCTATGTTTACGGCGAACCGCACGCACAAACCGTTCTCGACCAATGGGGGGCCGGTCAGATCGATTTTCATCGGGTCATCGCCGAACTCGGCTATTTGGTCGTTTCGATTGACAACCGTGGCACACCCGCGCCCAAAGGTGCCGCTTGGCGGCGATCGGTCTTCGGCAGTTTGGGGCCGCTGTCCACCGAAGAGCAGGAAGCAGGGTTGAAGGAACTCGGGCGTCGGTTCCCCTACGTTGATCTGTCCCGCGTCGGAATCTGGGGCTGGAGCGGTGGTGGATCTAATACGCTCAACGCGATGTTTCGCAAGCCGGATTCGTATCATGTCGGAATCGCGGTCGTCCCCAAGCCCCAGCCGCATCTTTACAACGCCTGGTTCCAGGAAATCTTCATGCGAACACGTGAAGTCAATCGCGAAGGGTATGAGCAAGCGGCGCCGATCCGGTTCGCGGACGGCTTGCGGGGTAAGTTATTGATCATGACTGGATCGGGCGAAACGAACACGCACATCCAGATCATCGAGGGCTTGGTCGACCGATTGATCGAGCTCGGCAAACCATTCGATTACATGGTCTACCCCAACCGTGACCATGG
>SKZY01000357.1 GCA_007127095.1 Planctomycetaceae bacterium | reverse complement strand
TCGGTCTGAAAAAAGGGGTCAGGAACCTTTTGTGCGAAGCACCCGAAGGGCGAGTTCCTCGCAAAAGGTTCCTGACCCCTTTTTTCATGCGAGTTCCTCGCAAAAGGTTCCTGACCCCTTTTTTCAGCGGGACGCTATTGCTGGCGTTGCTCCCGGCGCCCTGTCAGGGCCAAAGTTATCCGTCGATCACCGGCGGGACCGCAGCCCCGGTCGATATCCCCCAAACCAATTTGACGCCGATCCCGCGGACCCAGCCCCCGCCTTCGGGTATGGGTACACCTCTGTTCGACCCCTATAACTCCGGCCGTGATGCCGGTGCGTACGCACCGGCGATGCCGGGTGTGCAACCCGTGACGCCGTCGGCAAACTACCCAGGTTGGCTCCCTGGTTCGCTCGCCCAATCGGGATCGCCGCCGGCATTCGGCCCCGGTAATCCAGGATTCTCGGGTAATCCCGGCTTCTCGGGCCAAGCTCAAGGCTCCGGCGGGTTTGGGCAACCGGTTTACGAAAATCAACCGTTCGCCTCACCGACGTTGCCGCCGAGCGGCTATCCGCCGGAAGCGTATCCGTCGACGATCTATCCGTCGGGTTCGCCCACGAGTCTGTTTCCCGGCGGGTTCTATCAAGGCGGAGGGATGCCACCGATCTCGGTCGGCGGCATGCAAGCGTTCCGTTTGCTGCAGGGGCCTCGGCTTCAACACGGTTGGATTAACGGTGGCGACAGTGACAGGGCGGTCGGGATGAACGAGACCGATGTTTCGCTCGTTTTCGCGTTCCCCAACTTCTGCTACTCGGGCCAACCGGTGCTGGTTTCGCCCGGTTTCGGACTGAATCTGCTGAGTGGCCCCGACGGGTCGACCGGAGCGGACCTGCCAGGGCAGGTCTATTCCGCCTACCTCGATGCCGATTGGCGCAGCGATCCGAATCAGATTTTCAGTGTCGACCTGGGGTTGCGAGTCGGCATGTTCAGCGACTTCGACACCAACATCGGCGACAGCTTTCGTGTCCTCGGTCGCGGTTTAGGGTTATTTCGGCTGACCCCCTACTCGACCCTCAAAGGCGGCGTTCACTACATCAACCGCAACAAGATTAAGCTGTTGCCCGCGTTCGGCTGGCTCTACACGCCGAGGCCGACGACGCGCTACGATTTTTTCTTTCCCGAGCCGAAGCTTTCGCACTACGTCACCACGCTCGGCACCCAAGACGTCTGGACCTACGTCGGGGGTGAATATGGCGGTGATTCCTGGACGGTCAGGCGGGATTCTGGGCAATCCGAGCGAGTCGACATCAACGACATCCGCCTGCTGCTGGGCTTCGAATGGGGCCGCAATGACCTGCTGAGGGCCGGACGCCGGACCGGTTTCTTCGAAGTCGGTTACGTTTTTCAGCGAGAATTGATCTACCGCGAAAACCCAGCTGATAATCTGCGGCCGAGCGACTCGGTGATGCTCCGTGTCGGTCTCGGCTATTGATTCTCGGCAGTCAGCGGAAATCAAGGGCGGTCGTTAGCGAGGCCGCATGGCTTCGCCATTGCGTTGAAGGCGGTTTTTAATTGCTGCGGAGCAGTTCGTAGATCGCGATCGCCCCGGCGACTGATACGTTCAACGAATCGATCGTTGGTGACATCGGGATCGATGCTCGCACCGTGCAAGCGGCTTGGAGGTCGAGCGGTAAGCCGTCGCCTTCATTGCCCAACACGATCATCGTCGGCCGCGTTGTCGCCGCGGTGATTCGCCCGACTTCGTACAGTGGGATCGAATCTTCGGCCAACGTCATCGCCACGGTCGTCCAATCGCCGCCGCGCTGATTCTGACTCAGCCAGGCGAGTGGATCAGCGAGGTCATGCCAGCGGATTTGCAACGCTGCCCCCATACTGACCCGCAACACTCGTCGACAGAGCGGATCGATAGTCCGCCGATCGATGGCGATTCGATCGATCCCCAGCGCCGCGGCGGTCCGGATCAAGCTGCCGAGATTCTCTCGGTCGCTGATCGCGATCGCCGCCAAGGCCACCTCGCTGGGCAAAGAATGGTGCGTCGGTCGTGGCGAAAACAGCCCGGCGGCTGGCGTGAATGGGATTCGTCGACCGCAGGCGAGCAGACCACGATGGAAATCGAAGCCGACCACCGCGCGGATCAGTGCGGCGGATACCGCGTAGACTGGGGTCTCGGCGGCGACTCGTCCGGCGAGCCAATCGAACCGCTTCGGTTCGGCCAGGATCGATACCGTGGGGTAATCGCTGGCCAACAGACGTTGCACGACCATCCGCCCCTCGGCGATGAAGTAACCGTCGCCGCGATCGGCGGCTTGTCGCTTCAGGTCGCGATAGGGAGAGAGCCGGCTGTCGAGCGGATCGGTGATCGGGATGATATTCAGTGGACATCTCCGAGTGGAGAAAAAGCGGCGGGACGGGACGCCCAAGCCCCGTCCCGCCAATTCCTTTTCTCGCGAAGAAAGGCGTCCGAGCCGTGCTTGCGATCGAGATCCCACTCCCGATCGCTGGCCAAAACACCCCTCCGAACCACGCGTTGGGAAGACCACCCTGTCTCCCCTAGCCGGCTACCAGAGATATCGACCGTTGCCGGGCAAAATAAGAACAAACCTTCGCATCCGGTCAACCGGCAGCATTCGACCTGACCTGACATTCCGGATGCGTTGAGTTTAACGATCGTAGGAGCGTGAGCCTGCGAAGCGAACCGGGCTTCGATTTTGGTTAAACTACGCAAGGCTTTTTGCCGCCCCCCACTCCCATCATTCCCCCTAGGGTCTTCAGCGATGCCTCTCTCGATTTCTCGCCGTCATTTTCTCGCCTCGTCGCTGGCCGCTGGCGCCACCGTGGCGCTGTCCCGGCCGGCCAGCCTATTGGCGGCCGAGTCCGATCCGCCTTTCAAAATTTCGTTGGCCCAGTGGTCGCTGCACCGGACGATCCGTGGTGGCCAACTCGATCACCTCGACTTCGCCAAAGTGACTCGCGAGGACTACGGGATCGACGCGGTCGAGTACGTCAATCAATTTTTCAAAGACAAGGCGAAGGACGAGACCTACCTCGGTGAGATGAAGCAACGAGCCGAAGATCATGGGGTGAAGAGCCTGTTGATCATGATCGACGGTGAAGGGAACATCGGGGCACCCGAGGAAGCCGACCGGCTGAAGACGGTCGAAAACCATAAAAAATGGGTCGACGCCGCCAAGTTCCTCGGCTGCCACGCGATCCGTGTCAACGCTGGTAGCCGCGGTTCGTTCGAGGAGCAGCAAAAGTTGGCCGCCGACGGCCTACGGCGGCTGAGTGAATACGCGGCGACCGCCGACTTGAGCGTGTTGGTCGAAAACCACGGCGGTCTGAGCAGCCACGGCGGCTGGTTAGCCGGCGTGATGAAACTGGTCGATCGCGACAACTGCGGTACGCTGCCCGACTTCGGCAACTTCTACATCCGCCGTGGCCCCAACCCCGAAGAGTACGATCGGTACCAAGGGGTGGAGGAATTGATGCCGTTCGCCAAGGCGGT
>SKZY01000413.1 GCA_007127095.1 Planctomycetaceae bacterium | reverse complement strand
GTCCACCTCGGCGAAGTCGTCAACGTGATGAGCTATGGCGCATTCGTCAAACTCGAGCCCGGCATCGAAGGCTTGGTCCACATCAGCGAAATGAGCTGGACCAAACGGGTCAATCATCCCAGCGAACTGGTCAACATCGGCGACAAGATCGAGGTCAAGATCCTCAACGTCGATATCGAGGGCCAACAACTGTCGCTCGGTATGAAGCAGACCCAGAAGAACCCTTGGGACGATGTCCTGGCCCGTTACCCCGAAGGGCAAGATGTCGTCGGTAAGGTTCGCAACCTGACCAATTACGGTGCCTTCATCGAACTCGAAGAAGGGATCGATGGACTGCTGCACGTCAGCGACATGTCGTGGACCCGTAAGATCAGCCACCCGAGCGAACGGCTCGAAAAGGGCCAAGAGGTCACCTGCCGAGTGCTCAGTGTCGATGAATCGCGGAGACGAATCGCGTTGGGACTCAAGCAACTCGATAACGACCCCTGGGACAACGACATCCCCGACAAGTACCAACCCGGCCAATTGGTCAAAGGCAAAGTCACCAAGATCACCAACTTTGGCGTCTTTGTCGGACTCGAGGACGGCCTCGAAGGGCTGTTGCACATCTCCGAACTGGCCGACCACAAAGTCGATAACCCCGAAGAGATGGTCAGTGTCGGTGACGAGATCGAAGTCAAAGTGCTTCGCGTCGATACCGACGAACGCAAGATCGGTCTGTCGCGGAAACGCGTCGATTGGGACGAAGATCGCGAAAAGGCCGCGATCGCCGAAGAATCGGGTGGTGCGATCTCCGGTTCCCAATTCTCGGATTCGGATCTCAAGGGTGGCCTCGGCGGCGGCGACGGACCGCTGTTCCCCACCGGCAACTGATCCCGAATCAACCCGACCGTAAATCGAATATCAGCCGGGTGGCAATCTGCCACCCGGCTGTTCTCGTTTACGGTCCGCACGATGCTCGCGCCGAACACTTGTCACCGCCAGAGCCGGACTACCGCAGGTTTGCGCTGACGATAAGCTTAAACCGACCTCGATCAGCCGATCAGCTCATCGTTGGCCATGCCCACGCTACCGAATTCTCAGCCTTCACGAGGTCGAATTGAAAAGCAAACGAGAAACCGAACGGGAAATCAGCCAGGCAATCATTCGCTTCGAAAAGGAGTTCATGGGCCGTGGTCCGTTGGAGTCTCGATCGTATCTGATCGACGACATGGTGCTGGTCAGGCTAAAAAACGTATTGACCCCGGCCGAATGCAAACTTGCTCGATCGGACGAGTCGAAGCGAGGTCGGTACTTGATCAAGCAAATGCGGCAGGAGTTGATCGAGCAAGGGCGACCGTTGCTCGATGCCGTCATCAAGGGCATTCTCGGTGTGAACGTCGTCAGCCTGCACACCGACATCAGCGCCAAGACGGGGGAGCGGGTGATCGTTTTCACCCTCGAAGAACGTCCCGATTTTGACGAACCCTGAACGCGATTTTTTTCTCACGAAGTACTTGACGCCATGCCGATCGACATCTAGTATCGCAGAGCAAAGGTGGTGGCTGGCTTGGATTCCTGAATGGGAACGCCGAACAGTCACAGCAGTGTAGGTTTTTAGTTGTACCGGATTTGATGCCCGTACAAAAAAGGCCGGGAAGTTGTCGTTGGCAACTTCCCGGCCTTTTTTTTTGCCCTGACTGATCGATTCAGTCGGCATCGAAATGACTCCCTGATAATCCACTTGGCGAAGCTAAGACGGTCGAGAAGCCGTCCGGAAAAGCCGGGTGCCGAGCAGTCCATGACTACTCGGCATCCGGCTTTTTTTGCGCCGTACCACTGCCCCGAATTTCACAAACGAGAACGAGTCCCGTGGAACCGATCGCTTACACATTGTTCTTCCTGATCGTGTGCTTGCTCTGCATCGCAGGCCTGCCTGTAAAGACGGCCAATGCACATTCGCAAGCGATCCGCCGACTCGTGACTACGACGGTCGGCCTCGTCTTACTGACTTCACTCGCACTCGCGGCCACATACCTGACCTTGGGCAGCCAACCGTTTACGATCCGACTCGCAAACGTATCGTCGACGTTCGGCCTTCACCTCGGAATCTACTACGACGGCGCGACAAGTTTAATGTTGCTGCTGGTCAGCTTTGTCGGCTTCGTTGTGAGCCGGTTTTCGATCCGTCACCTCGATGGCGAAACCGGACAAGGCCGTTACTTTCGCTGGCTGGCCTTCAATATCGGGTCTGTGGCTCTGATGGTGGTGGCCGGCAATTTGCTACTGTTTTTTGCGGCATGGGTGATGACCAGTTGGGGACTACACCAACTGTTACTGCACTATCGCCACCGCCCCGCGGCTCACCGTGCGGCCTGGACTAAGTTTGCGATCAGTCGTCTTGGCGACGCGTTTCTGATCGGCGCCCTAGCATTGATCCTACGAAACTTCGGTACATTCGACTTGCACGAATTGTTTCCTAAGATCACGGAGGCCATTGCCGCAAACCGGATCGATGCGAGCCAGGCCGCGATCGCTTGGTTGTTGATGTTAGGTGCGATTACCAAGTCGGCGCAGTTCCCCTTCCACATCTGGCTGCCGGACACGATGGAAACGCCGACACCTGTCTCGGCGCTGATGCATGCCGGGATCGTCAATGGGGGCGGCTACCTGATCATTCGACTGAGCCCACTGTTCCAACTGGCGCCCGAATCATTACTCACGTTGGCGTCGATCGGAGCTTTCACGGCTTGCTTCGCGAGTGTCGTAATGATGACACAGCCGAGTGTAAAACGCGCATTGGCTTATTCGACGATCGCGCAGATGGGCTTCATGATGCTTCAATGTGGCATGGGGGCCTTCTCCGCCGCGATGCTGCACATTATCGCCCATTCGCTGTACAAGGCCCACGCGTTTCTTAGCAGCGGCAATGTCGTTTCGCAATCGCGATCGACGTACGGCGCTACGGTGCGGGCTACCAATCGACTTACTTCAGCCGCGGCGCTATTGGTTGCCGCATCCGCGTCGATCACTGCCTATCTCATGTTCACATTCGCAGCCGACATCCAGCTCAACGACAAGCCGGGAGCATCGGTACTGAGCCTCGTTTTGTTGTTGGCGTTGACGGTTTGGGGTTGGCAAGTACTTACATCCGGCTATCGCCAAACCGCAATTATCGGCTTGACGGGTATCGCGGGATTATGCCTCGTTTATGTCATCGGCTACGCCTGGGTTGATCACCTGCTGCGGCCGAACATGCCGAAGATCGACTTTCCGCCCGCCAGCCGTTTCGTACTCGCGGGAATCGCGACAGGATTCGCGCTTCTGTTTCTCTTACATATCGCACTGAGGCGTAGCGGCCGGTCCGCCTGGCTGGCACCTCTCCGCGTTCACGCCAACAACGGATTCTACATCGATGCTTCTTTTCACCGGATTATCGCAACCGTCACAAAGTCGTGACAAGACTTGGACGCGCCATCCTGCAAGCAGGCCGGCACAAGTCTTTCAATCAAATCAGCCGCCGGAAATT
>SKZY01000237.1 GCA_007127095.1 Planctomycetaceae bacterium | reverse complement strand
TCGTAAACCCCGGGTTCCGCTCGACTCGCGGAGCTCGTCATCGCTTCACCCGGGGCTACTACCGATGGCCGCTTCGCGGCATTTGGGAACGAAAATCTTGGCCTCTACGTTCTCGGTAAAATGATCGCTGGGTGGCACCAAAATCGCTGGGTGGCACCAAAATCGGCACCCTTGACGAGCAGATGGCGATAGAACTTCCCGTTAAACTCTGTGTCGGTTGCTACCGTTTGGGAGCGTTGACTGACGCCTTGCGTCGACTTGTGTCGTGCCGACTTGGCGGTGGGTATGATGACCAGTGAGCCGTCTGGTGGCTTCTGCGCCCGCAACCGTTTCGAAAGAGCGATGAATTGATGAATCACCGAAATTTGCTGCCGCTCATTGCTCGGTCGCTGGCTCTGCTCACCTTACTGTTCGTAGCCGTCGGGTTTGCCGGCCGCGGTAGCGCCGCCGATTGGCCGACTTGGCGAGGCGATGAACGACGCAGTGGTGATTGGGAAGGGGAGCTGGCGGAGACATTGCACTTGCAGTGGACGCGTGACCTGCCGCCGCTCGAACCGGCCTATCGCCACCCACGGCTGCAGTTCGATCTCGGCTATGAGCCGGTGCTGGCTGACGACACTCTGTTCATCGGCTCGTCGCGAAACGACAGTGTGACCGCGTTCGATCTCACCACCGGTGAGCAGCGCTGGCGATTTTACGCCTCCGGGCCGGTCCGGTTTGCTCCGGTCGCTCTCGCGGGCAAAGTTTACTTCGGCTCCGACGACGGTCATCTTTACTGTGTCGACGCTGCCGATGGGGAACTGCTCTGGCGTTTCCGGGCCGTCCCCTCAGACCGTAAATTGCTCGGTAATCGCCGGCTGATTTCGGTCTGGCCGGTCCGTGGCGGGCCGGTGATCGCCGACGATACGATTTACTTCGCGGCCGGTGTGTGGTCGTTCGAAGGGGTTTTTGTCTACGCACTCGACGCCGCGACCGGATCGGTTCGCTGGATCAACGATCGCGCGGGTTTCCTCTACGGACAACACCCGCACGATGCCAAAGCTTTTGGCGGCATCACTCCCCAAGGCTACCTGGTGGTTCGCGGTGACGATTTGGTCGTCCCTTGTGGGACGGCGCTGCCGGCGATTTTCGATCGAACGTCGGGAAAATTGAAATCGTTCGAACTGCCCAAAGCCGGTCGCTCGCCGGGCGGCTGGTTCACCGCCGCGGCTAAGGCCCAGCGACGGGGCCAGCCGATCCCCGACACTGCCGAGGATGATAGCGACGACAATGACGACAGTCTGGGCGACCGTTTGTTGTTCGATGCCGCTGTCAGTCGCGACCGGCACGAAGGCGGTTGGCACGAGGGAGTCGGTACCAGTGAAGTCCGCTCACGCGTCACTCTCAACGGTAAGACGTTTGACTTCACGGCCGGTTACCCGGGTGTCGAGGGGACGATCCACAGCGTTTTGGCTGGTGACGGGCGATTGGTGATCGTCACCCTGGAAGGCCGGCTCCACGTCTTTGGTCCCGATCCGGCGACGCCGCGACACTTCGACCTACCCGAATCGATCTCTGGGCTGAGTGACGAGAGCGAGGCTAGTCGATTGGCCGCCGAGGTGCTGGGTGTCAGTGGTGTCGATCACGGTTATGCCGTCGTCGCCGGGATCGACAACGGCGATTTGGTGGAAGCGCTCGCCTCGAATTCCGAGCTGCACGTGATCGCGTTCGACCGGAACGCCGACAAGTGTCAGGCGCTGCGTCTGCGACTCGATCGGGCTGGACTTTTGGGGACACGAGTCGACGTCCATCAGGGTGATCCGCTGTCGCTCGGCTTGCCACCCTATCTGGCGTCGTTGGTTGTGTCGGAAGTCGGCTGGGCAAATCGAACGAGTGACAAGAGTGCCGCTGACGGCGAAGCGGACTTCGCCACGCTGTTCGAGTGGCTCCGGCCGCTGGGTGGCGTCGCCTGTTTACAGTTGCCCGAGGAATCGGCGCGACGGCTCGCCACGGCGGTGCAGCGTGGCCGCGAGCCTGACGGCGCCTTCGATGGGGCGACCTTAGAGACCGCCGGGGCGTTGACCGTACTCCGTCGCCCCGCAGCGTTGACCGGTTCGACCGATTATGTCGGTGATTGGTCGAGTCCTGACGAACGAGTCAAAGCGCCGTTGGGTGTGCTCTGGTTTGACGATTCGGTCACGCACTTCAAGCGGGCGCCTCAGCCGTTGATCGTCGATGGCGTGATGATTTCCTACGACAAAGATTGGCTCGGCTATCCGGAAGGTCAACGTCCGCCCTACCCGTTGCTGCCGGCGAAGTACTCCGACGTCTATACCGGACGGGTGTTGGCCGAGTCGGAGGTCGAGCGAGTTTCGCCGCGGCTGCCGACGCGTGACCTGAGCGAAAAGCAGCCCGACCAATATCGTCCGCCGTCGCAGACCGACGCTTGGAAGCCGTCGGCACCGATCGCGGGCGAACGCTTCAACCCGCTGACCGGCCAAACCGAGCCGCGGGCGATCCCCAAGAGCTATGGCTGCGATGGCGGGGTCGATTATCGCTATCTCTACACGCTGCGGTCGGGTACCGCGGCGTTTTATGACAAGCGGATCGATAGTGGCACGATCCACATCAGTGGCCCGAGATCGGGCTGCACCAACAGCATCATCCCGGCCAACGGGCTGCTCAACGTGCCCTATTTCTATCAGGGGTGCACCTGCAGCTATCCGTTGCCGGTCGGGCTGGCGCTGCACAGTCTGCCGCCGGAGCACGAGCAATGGGCGGTTTGGGGGCCGGGCAGTCCCGAATCGATCCGCCGGGTCGGATTGAACTTCGGCGCGCCGGGGGTACGGATGACCGAGGCCGGCACGTTATGGCTCGACTACCCTCGGGTTGGAGGTCCGGCGCCGGATGTCGCGGTCAAAGTCGGCGGCAAGTCGCCACAACCGTTCTACCGGCATTCGCTCTGGATGCGTGGCGGTGTCGGTTGGCCCTGGGTCGCGGCCTCGGGTTTGGAAGGTGTTTCGGAGATCGAGGTGGCCGGATTGACGGACGACCGGATGACCATACGGCTCTACTTCGCCGAACCGGTCGCCGCCGGCAACGATCAATCGCCACGCCCACGGGTCTTCGATATCCGGATTCAAGACCGTTTGGTCGCATCCGATTTTGAGATCGCGGCCGAGGCCGGAGGAACGATGCGGGGCGTGATCAAGGAGTTTGCTGCTGATGTCAGCAGTTCAGGAACGCTCCGTGTCGAATTGACCGCCAAAGCGGGAGAGCCGCTGATCTGCGGCTTGGAGCTGATCGCCACGGGCCTGCCCCGGGACGAGTTCACGTCGGAGCAGTCGGAGCAGTAAAGGGCCCGGTAAAGAGATTCGCCTCCGGGGGTGGTCGCTGCGCCCCAACCCCCCGGCTAATGGCTTGTATCCCTGCGGGATAATCACCATCGAGTCTATCCCGATCCCGAGTTGCTCGCCGTAATCCATCACACGACCAAGCCTGCTTCGTGCTCGAACCACGAGAATTCCGCTTTCCCTTCGAGATGAAGAGTAGATGCT
>SKZY01000245.1 GCA_007127095.1 Planctomycetaceae bacterium | reverse complement strand
GTGACGACGACCGAGAGACGCGGCCGACGAGGATTGCCCCCGAAATCGTCTCAGGACGACTTGTCAGGATGGCTGCGGACCACTAGATTGCTCGATCCTGATAGAGAAAAGAGCCGGCGTTCCGCGATTCAGAAACGCCGCTCAACACCCCAATCACCCCCCTGCGGTTGCCTGATAGTGGTTGCTCAACGAACTTACGTCGCCAAGCCTGGCGAAATCGAAAAAAATTGGTTTGTCGTCGACGCTGACAACGAAGTCTTGGGGCGTTTGGCCAGCGACATCGCGGTCATCCTGATGGGCAAGCACCGGCCCGAGTACACGCCGCACGTCGATTGTGGCGACTTCGTGATCGTGCTGAACGCCGAAAAGGTCGCCATGACGGGCCAGAAAATGGACGTCCGGCACTACACCTGGTATACCGGGCACCCCGGTCTGCGGCTGGAAAGCTATGGCGACCGCCAAGCCCGCAAGCCCGAAGACCTGATCTACCACGCCGTCCGTCGCATGCTGCCAAAGAATAAACTGGCTCGGCACATGCTCGAAAAGCTGAAGATCTACGCCGGTCCCGATCACCCGCATGCCGCTCAAGTCCCGCAACCGCTCAAGCGGACGGGCAAGAAAGCCACGGCCTGATCCGCGGTAGGCCTGTTTCGCTAGCTTCGATCCGATCCCCAAGTCATTCCCAATCCTCTCGGCAAGTTCTGATGGTTGCAGTCAAGAAAGATAAAATCAACGGCGATGCACTCGGTACGGGGCGGCGGAAGTCGAGTGTCGCACGGGTTCGGGTGCGTCCCGGTTCCGGTAAAATCACGGTAAATCGGAAAGCTCTCGACGCCTACTTCGTCAATGAGCAAGATCGCGCCGCAATCCTCAATACGCTCACCGCCGTCGAGCATTCCGATAAGGTCGACGTGCTGGTTCGGGTCAACGGTGGCGGACTGACCGGCCAAAGCGGCGCTGTCAAAATGGGACTCGCCCGCGCCTTGGTCAGCTTCAGCGAAATCCTGCACGATCCGCTCCGCGAAGGTGGCTTCCTGACGCGGGACTCCCGCATGAAGGAACGGAAGAAACCCGGTCTCCGTGGCGCCCGTCGTGGCGTTCAGTTCAGCAAGCGGTAACACCGCTCGCGACTGCCGAGATCTCAAACTCAAACCCGGTCTTCGGACCGGGTTTTTTTTCGGCCCGTCGACCAACAGACCGGTCAAACCGTCGACTCAGAGAGCCGGCTTTTCGCTGCCCGCCGGGTGTTATGCCTGCCAACAACGCCCCCTGCGGTAAAACGAGTTGCCGTAGTGTCGCTTTTGCCGGCTTAAGTCACTACTCGGGCAGTAGCCCGAGGCCTATAACTAGGCGAGGTGGTGCTCCAAGCCGGCGGAGAGATCCGTCGCGCCGGCGACCACTCAACCCGATCGTTGCGACGATCCCCGAATGCCGTTTTCGACGACAGACGTTTCCCACGATAGAAACGGGCGGAATCGATCTCCGCTGATCTGTCCTTACTTTCTGATCATCCCTTTGGAAGGAGTGCCCGCAAGATGGCCACGACCCAGTTGCTAGCCGCGCGAGCCGGTGAAGTCACGCCCGAAATGGAATACTGCGCCAAACGCGAAGATCTGCCCGTCGAAACCATCCTCAACGAGGTTGCCGCCGGCCGGATGGTGATCCCCGCCAACCGAGTTCACGTCGCTCAAGCGCTCGAACCGATGTGCATCGGGATCGCGGCGAAGTGCAAGATCAATGCCAACATCGGCAACAGCGCCGTCACCAGCAACGTCCAAGAGGAACTCGAAAAACTGCACACCGCGGTTCACTTTGGCGCCGATACCGTCATGGACCTGTCGACCGGTAAGGACATCGACAACATCCGTCGCGAAATCATCGCCAAGTCGCCCGTCCCGATCGGAACCGTGCCGATCTACCAGATGCTCGAAGAACTCGGTGGCAACATCGAGGACATGACCGGCCAACACTTCATCGACATGGTCGAACACCAAGCAAAGCAGGGTGTCGATTACATGACCGTTCACTGCGGGGTGAAGCTCGAACATCTGCACCTGAGCGTCAATCGCGTCACCGGCATCGTCAGCCGCGGCGGCTCGCTGGTCGCCAAATGGATGATGGCTCACCAAAAGCAAAACCCACTCTACCAACACTTCGATGACCTCTGCGACATCATGCGGCAGTACGACGTCACCTGGTCGCTCGGTGACGGACTCCGCCCCGGTTCGATCGCAGATGCCTCCGACGCCGCCCAATTCGCCGAACTCGAAGTGCTCGGCGAATTGACCAAACGGGGCCAAGACAACGGCACCCAAGTGATGGTCGAAGGCCCGGGGCACATCCCGATGCATCAGATCGAAATGAACATCAAAAAACAGATCGAACTCTGCAACGGCGCCCCCTTTTATGTGCTCGGACCGTTGGTCACCGACATCGCCCCCGGTTATGACCACATCACCAGCGCCATCGGTGCGGCGATGGCAGGTTGGCACGGCGCAGCGATGCTCTGCTACGTTACGCCCAAGGAACACCTCGGGTTGCCCAACGAGGAGGACGTGAAGCAGGGGGTGATCGCTTACAAGATCTCCGCCCACGCCGCCGATGTCGCCCGCGGCCGCAAAGGCGCACAAGACCGCGACGACGCACTCTCACGAGCCCGCTTTGCGTTCGATTGGAATGAGCAGTTCCGCTTGGCGCTCGACCCCGAAACCGCGCAGCGGTATCACGACGAGACGCTCCCGCAAGATACCTTCAAGAGTGCCCACTTCTGCAGCATGTGCGGACCGAAGTACTGCTCGATGAAGATTACCGAGGACATCCGCAAAATGGCGGCCGACAACCAATTGGTCGAACTGCCGGTCCAGTCGTAGCCGTCGCCGATTCGCTGGGGGTTGCCACGGAGCACGACGTCCGTCGCTTCGGGCGACCCGGCCTTTCGGAAAAAAATGTTTGGCGCCCTCCGTCAGGATCGGTATCATCCGCCTGATGGGGGTGTCGCCCCTGCGGCACCTGACTCAATTTCCCCTGCAAACGGGAGGGCGTGTCATGGTTACCCGCGAACGGGCGGTGGCAGACGCCGCCGCAGGTACCGAGTCGTTTCCAGGCCCCGCGTCAGCGGCGCCTCGACCCAACGGCTCAGTGCCCAGTATCTCTTCCACGATCAGTATCTGGTCTGCGATTGGCCGTCGGTTGCCGGTCGAACTCTTGTCACCCGTCGGCATCGCGGTGACGCTCGCTGTCGCCTCGGGATGCGCGGGGCACCGCGGCGGCGTGGTGCAGGAAAACTCCGAGTTCAGTTTCGATGACATAGCCGCTTTGTCGGCTGACGAAACCACTCAATCCGAGCGAGGTGAGCCATGAAACGCACACCGCGCACAACGAGGCTCCGTCGCAGCGGTGGACCGATTGCCGGTCCGCTCGGCTTCAGCCTGGTCGAACTGTTGGTCGCATTGGCGATTTTCGGCATCCTGGTGGCACTGCTGCTACCCGCCGCCCAAGCGGCCCGTGAGTCGGCGCGACGGATGAGCTGCGGCAATAACCTCCGCCAGATCGGCTTGGGGTTGCACAATTACCATTCCAGCAACGACCAGTTGCCGATACACGGCACCGGACCGACCAACGAACGGCTCAACCATGTCCAGGCATCAATCGCTCGCGATGGTACCGGTTTCACGCGACACGAATTGAGCTACCTGTTGGGACTGTTGCCGTACGTCGAACAGCAAGCGTTGTGGGAACAGATCCGACAGCCGATGGTTGGGGCCAACGGTGACATCTGGCCGGCGTTCGGTCCCCGCGCGACGCAGGGCCATTACCCGCCTTGGGCGACCGAAATCCCCACCTTTCGCTGTCCCAGCGATCCTGGGGTCGGCGTGCCCGCCCTGGGCAGGACCAATTACGCCGCCTGTACCGGCGACGCCTTCTACAACGCCGAACACGGTGTTTCGATCTTTATCGGCGATCGCTGGTACTACCAGCGGCACCGCGATACCGTCGCTCGAGCGCGGTGCGGCCTCCGCGGTGTCTTCGTGCCTCGTAAATCGATGAGCTTTCGGCATATCACCGACGGGATGTCAAATACCATCATGGTCGGAGAAATCATGACGGGCATCGGTGACCGCGACTTCCGTACCGCGCCGTCGATCAACAACGGTGGCAGCATCGAAGTGGCCAATAACCCGAAACGGTGTTACGACCTCGGCCAGATCGATCCCAAACGGCCACGGAAGTGGGCTGCCGATTACCACGGCTTGAGCGCCGTCGTGACCCGTCGCGGCTACCGCTGGGCGATCTTCCACCAAGTGCAAACGCAGTTCAATACGATCTTGCCACCGAATTCCGAAGTCTGTTTGGCGGGACATTCCGACACCCACGGGATCGTCCCGCCCAGCAGTCGACATCCCGGCGGCGTGACCGTGGCGATGGCGGACGGCTCGATACGGTTCATCAGCGACTCGATCGAAGCCGGTGACCCGCGAACGCCTTGCGTCTACTGCTTGGCCTTGTCGTCACGGACCAACAGCATCACCCCGTCGGGCTCGCCAAGCCCGTATGGACTCTGGGGGGCGCTCGGTACCCGCGGTTCGGGCGATACCGTTTCCGAATCGTACTGATCAGCTCGATCCGCGACGACTCGCCGGGCAGCACTGGGAATGCTTGGCCGGGCGAGTAGAATGAAGACGGAAAATCGTCAGACGGTCGTTGACCCCAACGACGCGTCCACTTCAACAAGGGAAATTGAGATGATCCGGATGAACGCTTACCGATACCTGATCGCTTTCACCGTCGCCGCGGGTTGCTTGCTCGCTTCGCCTTCCCACGGGGATGACAAGGCGGCCACCGAATCGGTCTCGGTGTTCGGCGAAAAGAAACTGGCGGTGCCGGACGCCTGGAAGCGGACGAAACCACAATCGTCGATCGTCGAGCACGAGTTCATCGTCAAGGAAGCTGAGGGCGACGACGCGCCGTCGGCCCGAGTCACCCTGATGGCCGCTGGCGGCGATGTGAAAGCCAATATCGACCGCTGGAAAGGACAGTTCACCGGTGGCGATGCCGCGGCCCAAAAGACCGAGAAAAAAGAGTTCGGCGATTGGACCGTCCATGTCGTCGACCTGTCCGGGAACTTCAAGGAATCGGTCGGCGGCGGTCCCTTCTTCGGCGGACGTGTGGTCGAGCGAACCGATTACGCCATGTTGGGCGCCATCCTGGTCCACCCCAACGGCCGTAAGTACTTCGTCAAAATGACCGGACCGGCAGACCTGGTGAAAGCCAATCGTGATGGGATGCTGCAGATGTTCGACGGCCTCAAAGACTGAGTCCACGAAACATCTCTATGAATATCCAAAGCTTGCTGGAACACCACGGGATCCTCCGCAACCCGTTTGCCGAGGAGGACGCCCAAACCGATCCGGTGTTTAAAGATCACTGCATCAGCAGTGCCTATCACCCGGTTTGGGACAAAGTCTACGGAGATCCGAGCGAACCATCGACCGCGATCGTCTTCGGACCCAAAGGAAGTGGCAAGACGGCGATGCGACTGCAGATCGATCGCCACCTGACGCGGTACAACGAAGAATACCCCACCCGCCGAGTATTCATCATCCGCTACGACGATTTCAATCCGTTCCTCGACCATTTCCGGGAACGGTTGGGAACGTTTCACAGCAAAAAAGCCGATAAGGTCCTCGACTCGTGGCGGTTGTGGGACCACATGGATTCGATCCTCTGTATCGCGGTCACCGACCTGGTCGATCAGGCATTGGCGACCGAGGCCGAAGCCAATCGCCAGGATTCGATCGGTCGCCAGGCTCAACGGATCGATCGGGGCGCCGTGGCGAAACTCGATCGTACCTCCGCCCGCGACTTCCTGCTGCTGGCCTGCTGCTACGACCAGTCGACCGCCTCCTCGTTCGATGAACGCTGGGAACAACTCCGCCGCCAACTCGGCTACCGCAACTGGGTCGCTTACGTCGATCTGGCGGTGGCGATCGGCGGTTCGATCCTGGCGCTATTGGTGACCGGTTGGCTCTGGAATCGTGAATGGATCGGCGACCGCTTCGCACTGATCCTCGCTCCGCTGCTGGTCTTCGCCGCGGCTTTCGCGTTCCTGAAACGGTGGTTCCGATGCCAAGCGGCCGCGATGGGGATCCATCGACACATGCGGGTCGGCAAACGCGAAACCGCGCCGGTCCGCCGTGTCTTGATGCGAATCCCGCCGCGGGAACTTGCCAGCCAATCGCTGCCACGCTTCGACCGCACCGATGACCGCTACGATCTGCTCGGTAAGTTCCAAGGACTGCTCGAAAGGCTCGGCTTCGTCGGCACCGTCGTCTTGATGGACCGCGTCGACGAACCCGATATGACCGGCGGACAAGCCGAACTGATGCGACGGTTCGTCTGGCCGCTGCTCGACAATAAATTGCTCAAACATCCCGGCCTCGGTTTCAAGTTGATGTTGCCCAAAGAACTTTACCGAGACATCGAACGCGAGAGCCGGGAGTTCACCGAGCGGGCACGGTTGGATAAACAGAATGTTGTCCCCTCGTTCCAGTGGTCGGGCGAATCGCTCTACGATTTAACCCATTCAAGGATGGCGGCCTGTACGATCGAAGGCCGCAAAGTCGAACCGCGTGACCTGTTCGTCGACGCCGTTACCTACCAGCGATTGTTGACCGTGTTCCAATCGTTGCGGGTCCCACGTCACCTGTTCAGGTTTCTCTACCGAGTGCTCGCCGAACATTGCAATCGGTATACCGACGCCCAGCCGCAGTTCCAAATCGATTCGGAAACTTTCGAGTCGGTTTATGCGGTTTATAGCCGCGAGGTCGACGCCTGATTCGGCTATCATGAAGGTTCGCCTCCCGCCCGGATTCCCTCATGCCTGCCTCCTGCCTTCGTTCCGCTATGATCGCCTTCGTCATCGCTGGGACGCTGTCCGTTTTGGACAACGCCGCCGCCGATGACGTCGGTACCGCGGATGCAATCGATTTCGCCCGCCAAATCCGCCCGATCTTGGCGGAGAATTGCTTCCATTGTCACGGCCCCGACGCCGCCATCCGTGAAGCCGGGCTGCGACTCGATACCGAGTCGGATGTCGCCGCGATGCTGGTCGCTGGCGATCGCGACGCCAGTGAATTGTTCCGCCGCCTGGCGACCGAAGACGAAACGGAAGTGATGCCGCCGCCAGAGGCGAACCGGTCGTTGACGGCAGAGCAGATCGAAGCGATCGGACTCTGGATCGATCAAGGCGCCCGCTGGGGTGGACATTGGGCCTTCATGCCTCTGATTCGTCCTGGCTTGCCAGATTTTCCCGACGACGAATCCGCGACGGCGGGACCGTCAGCCGGTCCCATCGACCGCTTCGTCGCCGCGACGCTGCGTGATGAGTCGATCGAGCCCGCCGAACCCGCCTCGGCCTCCGATCGCCTGCGGCGCGTCTCACTCGACCTGACCGGCTTGCCCCCCAGCCCGGATCAACTCGACCGATTCCTCGCCGACCCGTCGCCCGCGGCCTACCGACGCGAAGTCGACCGGTTGCTGCAATCGCCGGCGTTCGGCGAACGGATGGCCTGGGATTGGCTCGACGTCGCCCGATATGCCGATTCAAACGGCTACCAGGGCGACGGTGAACGAACGATGTGGCCGTGGCGGGATTGGGTCGTCGACGCCTTCAATCGCAACCTCCCTTACGACGATTTCACCCTCTGGCAAATCGCCGGTGACCTGTTGCCCGACGCGACCCCCGAACAACGATTGGCCAGCGGCTTCTTTCGCAACCACATGATCAATGGCGAAGGAGGCCGGATCGCCGAGGAAAATCGAGTCGAATACGTCTTCGATATGACCGAAACCTTCGGCACCGCGTGGCTCGGACTGACACTCAATTGCTGCCGCTGTCACGACCATAAGTTCGACCCGCTTACGCATCAGGACTATTTCCGCCTGTTCGCTTACTTCAATCAAACTCCGGTCAACGGTGGAGGTGGAAACCCGCAAACGCCGCCGATCATGCCTGTCCCCGATGCCGATCAACAGCAGCAGATCGACGAACTCAAACAGCAGATCGCAGCAGCCACCCGGTCGCTACAAACCGAGACCGCTGCCGCCGAACAGACGATCGAAACCGCCAGAGCAGAACCGGCCAGCGAAACGGAGGTGGATGACACCGCCGCTCAATCCACCGCGGCGGCCGAACTCGAAACGCTCAATCAACAACTCACCGCAGTGGAGTCGCGTGTCCCCAAGGTCATGATCATGGGTGACCGCCCCGATCGACGCGATACCTTCATGTTGGAAGTCGGCCTCTACAACAAGCCCGGTGACCGGGTCGATTGCGGTGTCCCCGAATTCTTGCCCGGGCTGCCGGATGATGCCCCGGCGGATCGCTTGGGGCTGGCCCGCTGGCTGATCGCCGACACCAACCCGCTGATGGCCCGCGTCACGGTCAACCGATTCTGGCAGTCGTTGTTCGGGATCGGGTTGGTCAAGACGCCCGAGGACTTCGGTGTCCAGGGCGAGATCCCTCGCTATCAAGCCTTGCTCGATTGGCTCGCCGCCGACTTCCGTGACCACGGCTGGGACGTCAAACGACTGATTCGCCAGATCGTCACCAGTGACGTCTACCAACAATCTTCTCGAGTCGGTCCCGATGCCTTTCAACGCGACCCAGAAAATCGTTGGCTGGCCCGCGGCCCCCGTAGCCGACTCCCCGCTTGGATGCTCCGCGACCAAGCGTTATCGATCGCAGGACTCCTCTCGCCAAGAGTCGGCGGCCGACCGGTCAACGGGTATCAACCCGAAGGAATCTGGGAGGAAGCGACGTTCGGCAAGAAAAAGTATGTCCGCGATCAAGGTGAATCGCTCCATCGCCGTACGCTCTACACGTTCTGGCGGCGGATCGTAGCCCCGACGATGCTGTTCGATCAATCGCCTCGCCAAGTCTGCGCCGTCACGCCGCGGTTGACCAACACGCCGTTACACGCCCTCGTCACGCTGAATGAAACGGCCCATGTCGAAGCCGCTCGTGTGATGGCCGAACGCGTCCTCGACGCGGTCGCGGAAGACGATCGGGCCAGAATCGATTGGGCGTTCCGAGCTGCCGTTTCCAGGCCTCCAGCGGATGATGAAACCGCAATCCTACTCGCCCGATTAAAGATTCTCCGCGACGAGTTTGCCGATCAACCCGATGCCGCCCAGCGGTTCCTCAGCGTCGGTGATTCGCCGCGTGACCAGCGGATCGCCCCGGAGGAGCAGGCCGCCTGGGCCGCGCTTTGCTCCTTGATCCTGAACCTTGACGAAACGATTTCGAAGCCATGAACGATCGCCTCGACCACGAATCGCTCGCGGCCCATTTCACTCGCCGCTCGCTGTTCGGCCGTACCGCGGGCGGACTCGGGGTCGCTGCCCTGTCGAGTCTGCTCGATCGCGATCTCGCCCGTGCCGATGACGCGGATCCGCCCGGCGGACGCGCGCATCCCGCCGCCGACGGCTTGCCCGGCGTTCCCCATTTCGCCCCCCAGGCGAAACGGGTGATCTACCTGTTTCAAAACGGCGCGCCGACCCATGTCGACCTGTTCGATTACAAGCCGATGCTGAAGCAATGGCACGGCAAACAACTGCCGGCCGAACTTCTTGGCGATAAACGCTTCAGCACCATGACGGGTGGGCAAGAAGCAAAGCCCGCATTGGGAGAAATCACCGAGTTTCAACAACACGGCGAAAGTGGCGCCTGGGTCAGCAGCTTCCTGCCCCGCACCGCCGCCATCGCTGACGACCTCTGTTTCGTCAAGTCGATGCACACCGAGGCGGTCAACCACGCCCCGGCAATCACGTTTTTTCTCACCGGTTCCGAAATGCCCGGACGGCCTAGCTTCGGCTCTTGGCTCTCCTACGGACTCGGCCATCAAGCTCGCGACCTTCCCGAGTTCGTCGTCATGACATCCCGCGATCGCGAAGCGAGTTGCGGACAAATCTTTTACGACTTTTACTGGGGCAGCGGATTCCTGCCGACTAAATTCCAGGGCGTGCAGTTTCGCGGCAGTGGCGATCCCGTGCTCTACATCGCGAATCCCGACGGCATCAGCCGGCCAATGCGCCGCGGTATCCTCGACGACCTGGCCAAACTCAACTCGATCCAACTCGAACAGACCGGCGATCCCGAAATCGCCACGCGGATCTCACAGTACGAGATGGCCTACGCGATGCAAGCGAGTGTCCCCGAACTGACCGACTTTTCTGATGAGCCCCAGCACGTGCTCGAGCGGTACGGGCCCGACGTCCACCGTCAGGGTAGCTTCGCCTACAACTGCCTGATGGCCCGGCGATTGGTCGAGCGCGACGTCCGCTTCGTCCAACTGATGCACGCCGGCTGGGACCAACACCGCAACCTCAACTCGCAACTCGAAATCCAGTGCCGCGATACCGACGCCCCCAGCGCCGCATTGGTGACGGACCTCAAAGAACGTGGGCTGCTCGACGATACCCTGGTGATCTGGGGTGGCGAGTTCGGCCGTACCCCGTTCCTGCAGGGAAAAATCGAAGAGACCGCCAATTGGGGACGAGACCATCATCCCTACGCCTTCACACTCTGGATGGCCGGTGGCGGCGTCAAACCGGGGATCAGCTACGGCGCGACCGACGAGTTCGGCTTCAACGCGGTCGAAAACCGCGTGCATGTCCATGACTTCCAAGCGACCGTCATGCACCTGCTCGGGATCGACCACGAACGACTCACCTACCGGTTCCAAGGCCGCCAATTCCGTCTGACCGACGTTCACGGAAAAGTCGTTCACGACATCTTGCGCGGTTAGCCGCCACCGGGCGGCAAACAGCAGCAGGAAAAAACGGCTGGCAAGCACCGATCCGTGTCAGAATTCGGGTGAGACCTGCCTTCCTCGTATTGCGTGCCCTCCACCTCTATTCTCGGCCTCCTCAACCAATACGAGCCCGTGCCATGCAATTGACTTTTAACGACACGTTCAAGCCGAAGTACACCGGCAAGATCTTTTCCATCACGCCGGCAAACCTGTCGTATGTGATCGACATCCCCGTGGAGCCGATCACCGACGAAGGTAAGGCGATCAAGAAGCTGACGGAGAGCTTGTGGAACAAGGAGATGACCAAGTTCCGAGCGGCGAAAGAGAAGGAATACGCCGAGATCATCGCGATCACGGAAAAGAACATCTACAAAACGCTCGCGAAAAAAGCTCAGACCGAAAAGGACCCCAAGAAACTCGATGCCTGGCTCAAGGAGGAAGTCAAGGGCGCGAACGTGATGATCGCCAACGCGGTGAAGACGCTCGAGTCGCTGGTCTCCCAAAAAGCGACCGAAGTCTACGAAAAAGCCGCGGAGGCAGTGGACAAAAAGTACAAGTCACACCTCCGCCAGAAGAAAATCAAGGCTGGCCTAAAGATCGCCGGCCACGTGGTCTTGATCCTGGTCGCTGGCGCGTTGGCGATTGCGGCCAGTGTCGCGGGTGTGGTGATCACCGCTGCGACTATGGGGGTAGGAGCGGAAGTTTTTATCGCGGTCGTCCCTGTTGTACTGGGCGCCGTGGTGACGATCGCCAAATCGGCAAAGGCGATTCACGGTACCGTGCAAAAGGAATGGCCGACTTGCGAGAAAGCTCTGACGCAACTGACCAAGGCGACCGAGTCGCTCATCAAGAGCGTTGAATACCAACAAAAGAAACGCGAAAAGAAAGACCTTACGGGCAAGTTGGGGCCCAAAGAACGCGTCAAACTCCTGCTGAACGATGTCAAGGGCGATGTCAAAACGGTCGAAAAATCTCTGGAAAATTGCAGAGCCTATTCCGTTACCATGTCGCAAAAGATCGAACTGCTGGCACAGGAAATCACTAAGTTCCAAGAACCGATCGATGATTTGCTGGACGCTTCCAAGAAGGATCCGGGTAGCAAAGAGGGCAAGAAAGCGGCGGCTGAAGCCAATAAACTGGTGAAACAGCAGGTCAAAGCGTTGCTGAAAATCACCAAAGCTCGCACCTACCTCGGCCAATTGGCACCGGCGCTCGCCGAGGGTGAGAAACTGGTGGCATCGACCGACGTGGAAAATGTCTCCAAGCTCAAAGGCTTTTTAGGAAAAATCCAAAAGCTCGCCAACAACCAGTCGGTCCAAGACGCGATTAGCGAAGGTGGTGATGTGCTCAGCGGTGTCGTGAACCTGGTGAAGGTCTTGAAGTAGGGCGACGCCGCGAAGCCTGCAGCCGAACCCGAGAATTGGTCAACTTGCATTGACACGCTACGCAGGATCCGAGACTCCGGAGCGGCTCAAAATTCGGCTGTCAGAAAGAACTCGTCGAGATTTGTCGGGGACAGCACCGCCGCAGACTTCGCAGCGGCAGGCACTTCAACCGGCGGCGCGGTGCGGGCAGGTTCAACCGCCATCGATCCTGCCGCAATCTTAGGCCTTTTCGCGGTTTCAATAACGGGGGCGATAACCGTTCCTGTTGGCGTCAAGTTTCCCTCATTCGCTTCCTCAAGCTGATCTACCGGTACAGGCAAGATTGGTTGGTTCGTCCCGTGCTGGGAAATCTGAATGCTGACAGGTCCCTCGTAATCGAAGCCGGGGATGTCAATGACTGTAAACTCGGCCGACTCGTTGTTGCGCAGGTTTTGCGACTCGAACATGATTTGACCCTGCGAATTGGTGCTCATCTGGCTAGCGCCATTCCGCTCACTTAAGCACCCCCTGACGTGTCTTTCGGTTTAATCGCCTTGGCGACCCACCAGGTCATGACCGACCGGCCTGCGATCAGCGTCTGTATCCCGAAGGGATTTTTACCATTTACCATTTGCCATTAGCCGGTGGTCGAGCGGAGCGAATGCCACCGGAAAACGGGCGCCCCGAGCGAGCTCACT
>SKZY01000160.1 GCA_007127095.1 Planctomycetaceae bacterium | reverse complement strand
GCGGCTTGGGCCAGCGAGTTGGAAACCCAAAAATAGACCGGGAATATCGTGGCCAAGACCAACGCGGCGGTACTCGGCGCGGGCACTTCGCTGGCCGCTTGAGGTCGGCGGAACAGCGAACCGGCCGACAATTCCGACCCGCGGAGGATCGCGTCGGTACCGAATAAGCGAGCCGCCACGGCGAGCGCCGCAGCGGCGTAGGCGAGTGTCGACAAGACCGCCGCGGTCGCCGCCAACGGGTTGACGACGCCGCTGAGCAATTCACGAGTCAACAGGATGATGTTGACCAGCGGGACGACGGCCAGCGTGTTGGTCAAGGTGACGCCGGGGATCAGCGACAAAACGCCGGGCGCCAAGGAGAGCAGCATCAGCGGGATCAGGTAGGCCTGAGCCTCTTTGAATGACTTTGCGAAGCTGGTCAAGCAGAGTAACAGCGCCGAGAAAAATCCGCTGAACAGCACCAGCAATCCAAAAATCTGTAGCAGGGTGAACCAAGGGATCGCGTCGTCACCGCCGGTCAAAATCCGCATCATCCCGCCGGCCTTCAGCGTGACCAGCATCGCGACCAGATTGACGATCGCGGTCAACAGCGCCACGGTCACCACCGCGGTGTACTTGGCGAACAAAACTTGACCACGTGGGACCGGCGAGGCGATCAGGGCTTCGATCGTGCCGCGTTCGCGTTCGCCGGCGGTCAAGTCGATCGCCGGATAGACCGCGCCGGTAATCGTCATCAGGACCAGCACCAACGGGACGAGAGTGGCGAGCATCGATCCGCTCTCCTCACTACCGATCGTACGGAAGGCGATTGCTGGCAGTGAATCGCCGAGCGTCGGATCGATCGTCGCCAGCCGCTGGCGGGCGACCGCGGCCTTCAACCATTGCATTCGCTCCACAAAAATCCGGCGGGCCGAAAAGCTGGCCGGTTCGGATCGGCTGGCCAACAGTTCGATCGACGGCGGCTGACTGGGCGTGACGCTTACGGCCAGGTCGACCATTCCTTGATCGAGCAATTGCTCGGGCGTCAGCGAATCGTGCAGAAAGAGTTCGAACTCTGCTAATTCGGAGTCGTTTGCCTGGCGGATTTCCGTCGGCGGTTGGCTCAACGGGTCATCGAGCAAGGAACGGATCAGGCGGCCTTCGTCCTCGGTCGCCACCGCGATTCGATAGGCCGGACCGTCGCCGGCGGACGGCGCCGAAAGTAAAAACCGCTGCAGCGTCATGCTCAGCAGCGGGTAGAGCAACAGCGGCATCATAACCAGCGTCAGAATCGTCCGCCGATCGCGGAGCGTTTCTCGAAGTTCCTTCCGACACAGCCGGAGAATTCGACCGGGTGCTGCGGTGCTCAAGGGGATACGCCGGTAAGAACTCGTTCGGAATCAAGGTGCGCCGGATTCGCGGGTCAGGACGGAGCCTTGCGAAGGTCGAGCCATTCGCTGTGGAAGGTTCCTTCTTTGTCAACCCGCTTGTAGGTATGGGCACCGAAGTAATCACGCTGGGCCTGCAGCAGGTTGGCCGGCAACCGAGCCATCCGATAGCCGTCGTAGTAGTTCAGTGCCACGCTGAACGCGGGGACGGGGATACCCAGCACCGCCGCGGTGGCGATCACCGATCGCCAGGCCGGTTGGGCAGCGTCCAACGCCGACTTGAAGTAGGGGTAGATCAGCAGGTTTTCCAGATCGGGCGTTTCGTCGAAGGCTTCCTTGATACGGTCGAGGAATTGGGCTCGGATGATGCAACCACCCCGCCACAACAGTGCGTTTTGACCGTAGTCGAGCCCCCAATCGTGCTCCTGCGAGGCGGCTTGTAACTGCACGAAGCCTTGGGCGTAACTGACGATTTTCGACGCATACAAGGCTTGACGGACCGCGTCGACGAAGGCTTGCTTGTCACCGGTCAGCGATTGACACACGGCTCGCAACTCGACGTTTTCACTTTCGCTCGGGCCGGAGAGGATTCGGCTGGCGCGGAGACGAGCCTCCTTTTGGGCCGACAGCCCCCGGGCGAACACAGCGGTCGTCACCAGCGTGCTCGGAACGCCGAGGTCGAGCGCCAATTGACTCATCCATTTCCCGGTCCCCTTCGCCCCGGCGACATCGAGGATTTTGTCGACCAAGAAGCCGTCTCCGCCCTGGTCGTCCTTGGCGGAGAAAATATCGCGGGTGATTTCGATCAGATAGCTCTGCAGGTCGCCACGGTTCCATTCGGCGAAGACGTCATAGAGTTCGTCGTTGGACAGCCCACCGACCTCTCTGAGCAACTGGTAGGCCTCGCAGATCAGTTGCATATCGCCGTATTCGATCCCGTTGTGGACCATTTTGACGTAGTGTCCGGCACCGCGGGGGCCGACCCATTCGCAGCACGGGATCTCGTCGTTGGGGCCGACTTTGGCGGCGATCGCCTGAAACATCTCTTTGATCTGCGGCCAGGCTTGGGGGCTGCCGCCGGGCATCAGGCTAGGGCCTTTGAGGGCACCTTCCTCGCCGCCGGAGACGCCACAACCGCAGTACAGCAAACCGGCATCCTCGACGGTCTTGGTCCGCCGTTCGGTATCGAGATAGTGCGTGTTGCCGCCGTCGATGATGATGTCACCGGGTTCGCACAGCGGGATCAGTTGCTCGATCAAGGCATCGACAGCGGGACCGGCTTGGACCAGCAGCATCAGCTTGCGGGGGCGGGCGACGGCCTTTACGAAATCCTCAATCGAATGGCAGCCGACAAACTGTTTACCTTTGGCTCGACCGGCGATCAGGTCGTCTACCTTGCTGGTAGTACGGTTGTACACGGCGACTTTGTATCCGCGACTTTCGACGTTCAGCGCCAAGTTTTCGCCCATTACCGCCAAACCGATCAAACCGAAATCGCAGTCACCGCTCATCGCTTCCACCTACCTGAGTATGTTCGAATTGTCTTCGCCACCGACGAAATGGCGAGTTTATGTCAAGGTCGCCCTTTCGCGAAGCCCGCCAAGTAAGCTATCTACCCGAGATGGGGAAATCGTCGGTAGCCCGAGCCGAAAAAAACGATGACCCCGACGGATTTCCTGTCGGCCGTGGCCGAAACGGATCGATCCTTAGGCTGGGCCGGATACCTAAGCTTTCAGTCAATCAGGGAGGACTCCACCGATGGATGACACACTTCAAACGCCGGAAGAATTGATCGCCGACATGAGCGCTGACGAGCTCTGCGAGTTGTTGGAGGAACTCGGGATCGAAGCGAGCGACAATCAGGCTCGTGGGATCAAGGATTTGGTCGCGCAGCTCGGCTCGCTGGAAATGGCGATCGACGCGTTGACCCTGATGGACGATCAGGTCGAAGTCCGCCGAGCAGCGTGACGCAGACGGCCTGACCGTGCGAACAGGCACGCCAGGCCGTCCGCCAGGTCAGCGATCATTCGTCGCGCCGCATCTGCCCCCGATACCCGCTCAGCTTGGAGGCGACATGCCGTCTCCAGAGCGGCACGTTATATCCGTAGTCGACATCGCTCTCGATCTGCCGCAGCAGATCGAGCACCGGCGGGTTTTGGACATTGTCGACGAAGGTCTGCTCCT
>SKZY01000135.1 GCA_007127095.1 Planctomycetaceae bacterium | reverse complement strand
GTGATTGCGACACGCTTTCCGCGAGCAAGCATCTTCGAAAACTCGTTGATTGCGGCCTGCTGGCGAAAAAAGGTGGTGGCGCGGCGACCTACTACACCCCTACTGACAAAGCCATCGCGAATTGGCCGCCACTCCGTCGCAACTTGTCGATTGCCACCAATCTCGACCCCGAATCAACCGGACTCGACGCCAAAAAGCAGCCGCTCGACGCCAAAAAACAGGAGCTCGATCGCAAAAAGCAGGAGCTCGATCGCAAAAAACAGGAGCTCGACGCCAAAAAACAGGAGCTTCCGGACGCGATTCGGGCAAAAATCACAGAGCAAGGGCGCAAGGGCGATCCGAACGAAATCAGCAAGTTGGTGCTCGAAATCCTGTCGCTCCGGCCCATGACCAACGCCGAACTGGCGAATCACTTAGGTCGGAAACCTGATTACGTCCGACGCACTTTCCTCAGGCCGCTACTTCTCGCAGGTCGAATTCGATCGTCGAACCCCGGAAATCCGACCGATCCCAATTTGAAGTATTCCGTCGTGCGGGATAGGTAATTTGACACCATGAACCTACACACCGAGATCCACTTCGAGAGCGAAATCTGCGAGCATTTGGCGGCTCAGGGGTGGCTTTACGCCGAAAATGACGCGGCGGGCTACGACCGGTCGCTGGCCCTGTTTCCGGCCGACGTGATCGCGTGGGTTCAGCAAACCGATCCGCTGGCCTGGGAAACGCTGACCAAAAACCACGGCTCCGCCGCCGATAGCACGCTGCTGAAACGGCTGCGAGACTGCCTGAACCAACGTGGCACGCTGGACGTCATCCGCCACGGCTTCGACGCCATGGGGCTCCGCAAGCCGCTGAGGATGGCCCAGTTCAAACCGTCGCTGGCGATGAACCCCGACATCACCGCGCGGTACGACGCCAATCGTCTGCGGGTCGTCCGCCAGGTGCGATACTCGGTTCACGACGGAAACGAAATCGACCTGGTCCTGTTCCTCAACGGCATCCCGATCGCCACCGCCGAGCTGAAAACCGACTTCACCCAAAGCATCGACGACGCGGTTTACCAGTACAAGAAGGACCGCCAGCCGAGCCCCAAGGGACGATCCCCCGAGCCGCTGCTGGCGTTCCCGTCGGGGGCGCTGGTCCATTTCGCGGTCAGTACCAACCGCGTCCAAATGACGACCAAGCTCGACGCGATGGCGACCACGTTCCTCCCCTTCGACCTCGGCGACGCCGGTGCCGCCGGTAATCCGCCGAACCCCGACGGCTTCGCAACCGCCTACCTGTGGGAGCACGTCTGGCAACGCGATTCGTGGCTGGAAATCCTCGGCCGGTACCTGGTCGCCGAGCTGGACGACAAGAAGCAGATCGAGAAGATCATCTTCCCGCGATACCACCAACTCGACGTCACTCGCAAACTCCGCCAAGCCGTTCTCGGCGAAGGGCCCGGCCAGAAATACCTGATCCAACATTCGGCCGGGTCGGGCAAAACCAATTCGATCGCTTGGACGGCACACTTCCTGGCCGACCTGCACGACGCGGACGACCAGAAGATGTTCGATACCGTGCTGGTCGTTTCCGACCGCAAGGTGATCGACGGCCAATTGCAGGACGCCATTTTCGGGTTCGAGCGGACGACGGGTGTGGTCGCGACGATCAAGGGCGACAAGGGCAGCAAGAGCGGGGAACTGGCCGAGGCGTTGTCGGGCAAAAAGAAGATCGTCGTCTGCACGATCCAGACGTTCCCGTTCGCGCTCAAAACCGTCAGTGAGCTGGCCGCCACCGAGGGGAAACGGTTTGCGGTGATCGCCGACGAGGCCCACAGTTCCCAATCCGGCGAGGCCGCGTCGAAGCTGAAACAACTGCTGTCGGCCGAGGAGCAGGCGGAACTGGCCGATGGCGGGACGATCAGCGGCGAAGACATCTTGGCAGCGCAAATGGCATCGCGGGCCGCTGACCGGGGAATCACCTACGTCGCCTTCACGGCCACGCCGAAGCCCAAGACGCTGGAGTTGTTCGGCCGACCGCCCGATCGGTCGCGCCCTGCGTCGGCCGACAACCTGCCCGAGCCGTTTCACGTCTACTCGATGCGCCAGGCGATCGAGGAGGGTTTCATCCTCGATGTGTTGCGGAACTACACCTCGTACCAGTTGGCGTTCAAGCTGGCCAACGCGGGCCAGGAAATGCCCGACACCGAGGTCGAACGCGGGGCGGCGATGAAGGGGTTGATGAATTGGGTGCGGTTGCACCCGTACAACATCGCCCAAAAGGTCCAGATCGTCGTCGAACACTATCGCGAAACGGTCGCGCCGCTGTTGGCCGGTCAGGCCAAGGCGATGGTGGTCGTCAGCAGCCGCGTCGAGGCGGTCCGATGGCAGTTGGCGATCAACAAATACATCACCGAAAAGCGGTATCCGCTGCGGACGTTGGTCGCGTTTTCGGGCGAGGTCGATGACCAGGAGTCGGGCCCGGCGCCGTATCGCGAGACGAGCGCCGAACTGAACCCCGACCTGAAGGGACGCGACATCGCCGAAGCGTTCAAGGGCGACCAGTACCAGATCCTGCTGGTGGCCAACAAGTTCCAGACCGGGTTCGACCAACCGCTGCTGTGCGGGATGTACGTCGACAAGCGGCTCGACGGGATCCAGGCCGTACAAACGCTGTCGCGGCTCAACCGCTGCCACCCCGGCAAAGAGGACACCTTCGTGCTCGACTTCGTCAACGACCCCGACGAGATCTTGGCGGCGTTCAAAACGTACTTCACGACGGCCCGGCTGTCCGACGCGACCGACCCCGCCATCATCCTCAACTTGCGGTCGAAACTCGACGCGACGGGCTACTACGACGAATACGAGGTCGAGCGTGTGGTGGCGGTGGAGCTCAACCCCAAGGCGACACAGAGCCAACTGAAGTCGGCGATCGAACCGGTCGCCGATCGGTTATTGAAGAAGTTCGCCGCGGCCAAGGCGTCCCATCGGCAAGCCGTGGCGACGAAGGAGACGGCCGCGGCCCAGGCGGCGAAAGACGCGATGGATGCGTTGATCCTATTCCGCACCGACATGACCACCTATTTGCGGGCGTACACGTTCCTGTCGCAGATCTTCGACTACGGCAACACCGACTTCGAGAAGCGAGCCATCTTTTACAGGTATTTGGTTCGGCTGTTGAAGTTCGGCCGGGAGCACGAAGGGATCGACCTGTCTCAGGTCACGCTGACGCACCACACGCTGCGGAATCGCGGCCAGCGGACGTTGCCGTTGTCCGACAAGGACGCCCCGACGCTCAACCCGGTCACGGAGGCGGGCAGCGGCAAGGTACAGGAAAAGGAAACGGCGTACCTGAGCGAGATCATCGAAAAGCTGAACACGATCTTCGGCAGCGACACGACCGACGGCGACCAGTTGTCGTTCATCAATACGCTGGGCGAAAAGACGTTGGAATCGAAGCGGTTGCAGCAGCAAGCGGCCAACAACACGAAAGAGCAATTCAACACGTCGCCCGACTTGACCAACGAGATCATCGAGGCGGTGATGGAAACGATGGACGTACAGCAGG
>SKZY01000234.1 GCA_007127095.1 Planctomycetaceae bacterium | reverse complement strand
CACGGCACCGCTTCGGAAACGATCATCGATCAACTCGATCGACAATTGGCGACCGGAAAGCCGTTGAAAATGTCGACCAGCGGTCCGGCCGCCGCCGATCCGGGGACCAACCTGCTGACGCTGCGGACCGCGTTCGGTCAACCGCGTTTCGAAGTCGTTCAACAGCCCGGCGGTCAGCCGAAACTGATTCAACGATCCAACGTCGAGCCCGATCTCAGCTGGGAGGTGACTCAAACCGCAGATACAATTCGGCCCGGTGGCGAACACTACAACCCGCGGAGTCATGCCGCCAAAACGGCCCGACTCGGTAACGATGGGCGAGTCGCCTGGGGCGGCGGCGCGGATGAACTGGAAAGCTGCGCCCACCGCAACGACAACATGTCTTGTATCGCTTGCCATAGCAGTTGGAATCCGAGTTGCTTCGGTTGTCACCTGCCCCAAAAAGCCAATATTAAATCGCCCGAATTACACAATCTGGGCGATGTCACAAGAAATCGCACCTCTTATAACTTTCAGACGCTTCGCGACGACGTTTACATGTTGGCCCGCGACGGTAACGTCACCGGAAACAAGATCGGCCCGGCGCGGTCGAGCTGCGCGATCCATGTGACCAGCTACAACGCCAAACGGGAATCGATCTACTCCCAACAACAAACCGTTTCCTCCGACGGCCTATCTGGTATCGCATTCAGTACCAACGTCCCGCACACCGTCCGTGGCGGTCCCGGGTGGGATCGAGAGACCGACCACCAATTGCCGGGGGTTCGCGAGACCAAATCGTGTACCGATTGCCACCCGTCGGCGGCGGGTGACAACAACGCGGTCATGGCCCAACTCGTCATGCAAGGGACCGGGTTTACCAACTTCATCGGCAAGTACTGTTATGTCGCCGCCGGCGATCACGGCTTCGAGGCGGTTGTGGTCACCGAATCGAGCGAACCGCAGGCCGTGATCGGCAGCACGCTGCACCAGATCGCTTATCCGGATAACTATCGGCACCATGTCGAGCAAGGACGAGTACTCGAACATAGCCATGAGCATCCCGGACGCGACATTCTCGAGACGATTTTGCCGAAATACCGCAAACCTGAAATCCTCGACCTGCAGCATCGCGGCGAATATCTCTATGCGGCCTGCGGTGAAGGTGGCTTGAGAGTCTTTGATATCGCCTTCATCGACCACAAGGGGTTCAGCGAACGGATCACGACCGCTCCCGTATCGCCTCTCGGTCAGCGGCTGTATGTCCGCACCAAGTTCGCTCAAGCCGTCGCGGCTCCGACCACGATCGTCCCCGATCCGACCCGTGAGCAATTGCCGGAGAACGAAGAGCCCGCGATCCACTCGATGTACGCCTACATTTACGTTGCGGACAAATATGAGGGGCTGATCCTGGTCGGCGCCGGTACTTTGCTGGACGGCAATCCGCTAAATAATTTCCTCGAGCGCGCGGTCACCTTCAATCCCTATGGTGTACTCGCCGGGGCGCGGTCGATCCATTTCCATGGGACCTATGCTTACATCTGTGCCGACGCCGGACTGGTCGTCGTCGATCTCGACGATCCGCTGCACCCGCGGATCACCAGCGTCATCGGTCAGCCGACGATCGATCATGCCCATGCCGTCGCCACCCAGTTCCGTTACGCCTTCGTCACCGATGAGACCGGCTTGGTGGTACTCGATCTCGCCGACCCGGCACGGCCACGGCCGGTTCACAAGCTGCCGCTGGGTGACGCTCACGGGATCTACCTGGCCCGCACCTACGCTTATGTCGCCGCCGGCAAACACGGCTTGGCGATCGTCGACATCACCACGCCCGAAGCCGCCTTCGTCGACCAACATTACGATGCCCAAGGCGCGATCTGTGACGCCCACGATGTTCAGTTGGGGATCACCAACGTCAGTCAATTCGCGTACGTAGCCGATGGCAAGAACGGCCTGCGGGTGATCCAGTTGACCTCGCCCGAAGTAGCCGGGAACGACGGATTTTCGCCGCGACCCGAGCCGCGTCTGGTGGCGACATTCCCGATCCCCAAAGGTGGTCATGCACTGGCGATCAGCCGTGGCATCGATCGCGATCGCGCTGTCGATGAATCGGGCAACCAGTTGGCGGTATTCGGCCGAGTCGGCGCCAGACCGCTCAACCCCGACGAGGTCGGGCGGATGTTCCGCCGCCCCGATGGCACGATCTATACCACATCGGACGACATCTTCGATCCTCGCTATTACGACGTCGATCCGCGCGTCATCGAATCATTCGACCAGCGAGCCGCTGACGAGTGACCGTTGATCCGGTGTCGAGTGCCGAGGCCGGTTGATACACTTGATGACTTTCCTCGTCGATCATTCAACGCCGGTACGGGACATCGATCATGTTGAGCCGATCATGTTAAGCAAGGGGCTCGAGTTTTCGCCGGGTTACCGTCTCGATTCGTTCCTCGGCAGTGGGCAATTCGGCCAGGTCTGGCGGATCGACGCTCCCGGCGGGACCCAACTGGCCGTCAAGTTCATCAACCTCTCCGATGGACAATGGGAAAAGGAATACAAGGCGCTCAAGCGGGTGATGCCGGTCAGGCACCCCAACCTGATGTCGATCATTTCGATGTGGTTGTTGGGACCCGACGGAAAAGCGTTGTTGGCGACGGGCGAAGGCGATACGGTCGCCACGATCGGTTCATCGGATCCCACCCGGACGCTCGATTACCTGCAGACGGCCGAATGGACGCCCGAGCCGGATGAGGTCGATTGGTTCGATAAGCACGGCGGCACCGTCAAGGGAAAATGGCTCGCCATTTCGATGCTGCTGGCGGGTAAGAGTCTGCTCGATCGGCTGAAAGAGTGTACCGCCGAAGGCTTGCCAGGTATCCCGCCGAAAGAATTGATCCGCCTGACCGAAGAGGCGGCCAAGGGACTCGATTATCTCAATTCTGCCCCCGAACTCGGGCTCGATGGCGCGTCGTTACAGCACTGCGATGTCAAACCGGCCAACATCGTCCTGCTCGGCGGCTCCGCGGTCGTCTGCGACTTCGGGCTGGCCGGAATCATGGAGGCGACCCAGGCGACGCAAACCAGCATCGCCGGCACACCGTCCTACATGTCGCCCGAAACCGCCAACGGCAAGACGTCTCGCAATAGCGATCAGTATTCTCTGGCGATCACCTATTACCACCTTCGCACCGGCAAGCTGCCGTTTTCCGACGGCACCGTCTGGCAGGTGCTCGACTTTCACCGGACCGGCAATCTGCGTTTCGACGACGTCAGCGAAGCCGAACGCCAAGTCCTCAGCAAAGCGACCGCGCTCGATTGGCGGCAGCGTTACGATTCCAATTTGGAGATGGCCGAAGCGCTCCGCGACGCGCTGAGACCGACTCCGTTGCTGCCGCCCACGGATACCGAATCGTCGTCTCCCGACAACCGCCGACGCGTGATCGGGCTGGCCGCGTTGGCCGGCACAGCGGTCTTGATTCTGGCGATCGTGATCGGGGCCTGGTCAAGCTCGCAATCTTCATCCGAACTCGCTCCCGATCCGAATCGGCCACCGCGACCCGAGTTCGCTCCCGACCCCGACTCCGATGGCGATCGCTTCGCCGCAGGAAACTCTCGTTCGCCCGCGGTCACAGCCACTCCGCTCGATACCGAACCTTGGAACGCGATGTTGGAGTCGACTCTGACGGCACCCGAGGAAGCGATCGAGCGGTTTCAACCGCTGCTGGCTCAGCACCCCACGTTGGATCGACCACTGCCGCTGAGTCTGGTCGGCCACCAACAGGAATTGGAACAGGCGATCTGGTTGGCCGCCGACCCGAGCCGACCCGCTGACCGCCGGCCCCATGGCCTGATCACCCGGGCGCTCGACCCGTTCATCGTCCGCTTCGACCTGACCAACGCCGGCGAATCGCTGTTGGCTAACCAAGCGGCGGTCGCCGATTCCGATGGTCATATCGAGTATCGCGAAGTCGAACTCGATCCGCCGGGACAAAGACGACTCGACCACTCCCCCTTCATCGCGTCGATCGACATCTCGACCGATCAGAGTTGGGGGCTCAGCGGTGGGCTCGACGGCGACGTCCGCGTCTGGACCACCGCCGCGGACGAACCGACGGTGCGGGCCGAAATCGCGGTCGACGGCGGCGATATCGATGCCGTGCTGTGGCACCCCAGCGGCGATTACCTGCTGTTCGCCGATGCCGACCAACGATTGCACCTCGGCAAATCGGTCCCGGGCTGGCCCGTCTCGAGCTCACCCGAAATCGCGGCTTTTCCGCTGCCACAACGCGTCACCCGAATGGCCTTCGATCGCTGGGGCGAGTCGCTCGTACTGCTCGATGTCGATGGCCTGCTGAGCACGATCGATTGGAAAGATTGTCAGCGGTTTTTGCTCAATCGACAAACGCCGCCGCCGATTCGGCCGCTGTCGACCAGCGGAGTCCGGGCGTTCCGTCTGGTCGACGCCGATGCCGCGGCCCCGGTGGTCTTCGCGGCCGGACAAGCGGGCGAGGTCACCATCTACTCGCTGCTCGATGCCGGCGTCGCGGAGCGGATCGAAGTGATCAGCAGCGGCCCGGTAATCGCCTTCGCTGTCGCTGATCAGGGTGATCGGCGGATCCTGCTCAGCGGTGGCGACCGTGGCGAATTGACGCTCCATCGGGCCGGACGCGGCGAAGTCCTGCTGCTACCCGGACACCGCGACTCGGTGACCGGCATCGCGGTTTCACCCGACGGGCAGTGGGCGGCGAGCGTCTCTCGCGATGGGCAAGCGACATTCCGCCGGCTGGATGACCGCCCCGACCGATTCGTCGAGTTCGCTGCGATCGCATCAGGATCGCTGACTCTGGTCGCCTGGGACCCCGCAGGCCGTTGGCTGCTGACCGGCGGCACCGGCGGCCAGATGTCGCTCTGGGATACCCGACACCTCAGGCTGTTGCTGCTGGAACACCCCCAGACCGAAACGCGACCGCCGAACGTCGAGCCGCAACCCAAACCGCAGGTCAGGCCGCCCGACGGTGATCAGCTATCCCGCCGGTCGATCGGCCCGCGGTCAGAAAACGATCGAGCACCACAACGTCGCTAACAACGGTGCCAGCAACCCGATCCAGAGCCCGCCTTCGATCAGGTCGCGGGTCGGGAGCTGGCCGGTCCCGAAGGCGATCGCATTGGGCGGGGTGGAAATCGGCAAGCACATTGCCGCCGAGGCACCGATCGCCAACGGCACCACGGTCGCCGCTTCACTGCCGACGCCGACGACCACACCGATCGGGACCAGGATATTCGCCGCAGCGGTGTTGCTCATCAAGTTCGACAAAGCCGTCGTCACGTAAGCCAACAACAGCACCACCGCAAATGCCGAAACCCGATCGAGCGGTAAGCTGCCGACCAACCAATCGGCCAAACCGGTCTCCGTCACGGCCAGACCGAGCGACAGCCCGCCGGCGATCAACAGCAACACGTCCCACCGCAGCGCACAGATGTCGTCGCCGTTGAGTACCCCAGCGGCGGAAAAAACGCAGATCGGCAAGAACGCCACGACGGTCGACGGGATGCCATGCAACGCCTGCGATAGCCACAACGCGATCGTGACGACGAAGATGCCCATCACCAGCAGCCGACGCCACACTTCCAATTCCGGCGGATGGTCGCTGTTCATGAACGCCGCAACGTCGAGCCGCTCCACCGCCGGACGATAGCGATACAGCAGATAGGCCCAGGTGAGGACGATCGTCACTAGGGCCGGCGGTACCGCGGCTTGCATCCAGCGAAAGAAATCGATCGGATCGATCTCGCGCAGCGCCCCCGCGGCGATCGCGTTGGGCGGACTGCCGATCACCGTCCCCATCCCGCCGATGTTCGCCGCGAAGGCGATCCCCAGCAACATCCCGCGACGGAACCGATCGCCGCGGGCCAGCGGGGCGAGCACCGGTGTCATCACCGCGATCATCATCGTCGCCGCCGCCGTGTTCGAAATGAACATCGAAAAGACGAAGGTCACCCCCATGCTGCCGGCCAACAACGGTCCCGGCCGATTCCCCAATCGCCGTAACACCTCGCGGGCCAGTGAGCGGTTCAACCCCGTCTTGCCGGCCGCGGCGGCGAGTACGAAGCCGCCAAAAAAAAGCCAGATCAAGGGGCTACCCAGCGTCTGTGCGAACGGCTCCCAAACCGCCTGCTCACGTCCCAATTGACCGCCGGGCTGCCCCAGGATGGCGATCAACAGGCCGATCACCATCAACGCCACCGCGAACGCCGGGATCGCTTCGGTCGCCCACATCCCGGCCGCCAACGTCGCCACGAACAACGTCCACCGCGCCGCTTCCGTTAACTCGGTGCCGCCCGTCGAGACGAATGCCACCGATGCCAACACGACGCAGCCGAGTGTCTTGATCAGCCCCCAACCCGACGAAAATTCGAGCCGGTCGAGGATCCTGCGGGCCTCAAATCGTGTGTCTTCCATTCCATCGTCCCTTCATCAAGCCGCTCAAGACTCAGGTCAACAACCAAGTCGCCAAACCGGCGATGATAACGGCCGCAAACAGATTCAACACGATCCCGTTGCGGGCCATTTCGGCCGTCTTGATCCCGCCGGCCGCAAAGACGATCACGTTGGGAGCCGTCGCCACGGGAAGCATGAACGCGCAGGAAGCGCTGATCGTGCCGGCGATCATCACCGATTCCGGCGGCAAACTGGTGGCGACCGCCAAGCCTCCCAAAATTGGCAGCATCAACGAAGCGGTAGCCGTGCTGCTGGTCAATTCGGTCAAAAAGGTCACCAACAAACAAACCGTCAAGATGATCAGGATCGTCGGTGCCCCGGCGAAAATGCTCAGCTGCTGGCCGATCGCAGCGCTCAAGCCGGTCACCTCAAAGCCTTCCGCGAGCGCCAACCCACCACCGAACATCAGCAAAATCCCCCAATGGATCTGCGACGCAGCCGACCAACTCAACAGTCGCGGCGTGATCCCACCAGCGGCTTCGGGTTCATCCGGAGTGTCAGCTCCGTCCGCAGAGTCTGAATCGTCAGCAGGGCGTGGATCGCCGGCCGGACAAATGAACACCACCATCGACGCGGCGATCGCGATCGTCGTGTCGCCGATCAGACTGCGGTCGCCCGCCAGTGTCGGCAGCCACCCCGACCAACCGCCCCACGGTCCGCTGCGGAAGGTCCAGGCCAGCGCCGTGACGAACAAAACCGTCAACACCCGCTTCTCCGACGTTCGCCAAGGCCCGGGATCGGGCACGCTGAGCGAAACGTCGGAACGCATCCCTCGCGTGATCCAGACCCAGACCGCGGGCAACAGGATCGCGACGATCGGCAAAGCAACCGACATCCAGCTGCCGAACCCGTAGCGGATTCCGAACAATTTTTCGATCTGGCCCATGAACATCACGTTCGGCGGTGTGCCGATCGGTGTGCTCATCCCACCGATGCTGGCCGAGTAGGCGATCCCCAACAACAACGGGACACGCAATCCCGGCGCGTCGGACTGTTTCAAGATCGCCAGCGCGATCGGCACCATCATCAACGCTGCCGCGGTGTTGCTGATCCACATCGACAGACCGGCCGTCGTCAGCATGAATGCCAACACCAATCGCCGGGCGCTCGTCCCGCCAACCAGTCGCACCATCGTCAACGCCACCCGGCGATGCGCCCCGACGTTCTCCATTGCCGCGGAAAGAAAGAAGCCACCCATCAACAGCAAAATCATCGGATGGCCGTACGACCGGGCGACGACCGCTTCGGTTAAGATGCCCGTCGCCGGGAAAACGACCAGCGGGATCAGCCCGACAGCGGCGAGATTCAGACACTCGAAAATCCACCACAACGCGCACCAAGTCGCGACCCCGGCGCAGATCGCGGGCTCCACTGGTAATCCGCCGCGATGAGTTACAATGGTGACCAGCAACGCGATCAAGGGCGCCGCCACAAGCATCGTTTTCGTCAATCGATCCGCCACGCTTTGCCTCTCCCGTCGGCTCCCGTCCCGTTTCATCCGCTCGCCCGCCTATCCATCGATCCATCCAAACGCATCCACAAGAGGCCAATCATGCCCCAGCGATCACCGTTCCGACCCGCCGCGGCCAGCGGCCCTGCGGTTTCCCGCCGCCAGTTTATCCACCATGCGTCCTTGGCCACCACCGCGGTGGCCGTCGGCGGCAGCTGGACCGCCTCGGCCCGTGCCGACGACGACGCCAAGCCCGCACCGCGTCTCCGCAAAACGCTCAAGATCGGAATGGTCCGCGTCCCCGGTTCGTTGGCCGATAAGTTCATCGCCGTCCGCTCGGCGGGTTTCGAAGGGGTCGAACTCGACGCACCCGGGTTCAACGTCGCCGAAGTCAAAGCGGCGATCGAAGTCTCTGGATTGATCGTCGACGGGACCGTGAACGCCAATCATTGGAATGTCCGCCACAGCGATCCCGATCCCGAGGTGCGGGCCGCCGCGCTCAAAAGCCTCGTCGATGGGCTCCGCGCCACCGCCGCTGTCGGCGGTGATACGATGCTGCTCGTCCCCGGTCACGGTAAAGACGGTTCGCCGGCGGAAGTGTTTGAGCGAGCGTTGGCCAACATCAGCCTCGCCCTGCCGGTCGCCGAAGAAGTCGGCGTCAAGATCGCGATCGAAAACGTCTGGAACCATTTCCTCTACGACCACGACGGCGGTACCGATCAAACCGCCGACGAACTGGCCCGTTTTGTCGACGCCTTCGAATCGCCGTGGGTCGGTGTCCAATTCGATATCGGCAACCACTGGAAGTACGGCGATCCGGCCGCCTGGATCCGCACGCTGGGCGACCGAATCGTCAAGCTCGATACCAAGGGCTTTTCGCGGAAAGAGGACAAGTTCACCTCGATCAGCGATAGCGATATCGATTGGGCCAGCGTTCGCCAAGCGTTGGAAGATATCGATTTCCGCGGCTGGGTAGCCGCCGAAGTCCAGGGCGGCGACCTGGAACAATTGAAGGTGATCAGCCGCGAGCTCGACGAAACCCTAGGCACCGCGTGAGCTGTCATGTCAGTGTGATGCCGGACGAAATCGTCCAGTGGCTCCGTCCCGAAAATGGCGGCGTGATCTTTGACGGTACGTTCGGCGCCGGCGGGCATTCGATCGCCATCGCCCGTCGCATGGCGGTCGGCGGCGCCGTCCTCGCCGTCGATCGCGACCCCGCCGCCGTCCAGATCGGTACCGACATGCTGGCCGGCGATCCCGAGCTGCGTGACCTACCGATCGATCTCTACTGCGGCAGCTACCATCACCTCGACCGGGTCCTCGCCGCCGCCGGTCGGCCCGCCGTCGATGGCGTCGTCCTCGACCTGGGGCTCTCCAGCGACCAGCTCGCCGACCGCCAACGCGGCTTCAGTTTCACCGGCGATGGCTACCTCGACCTGCGATTCGACCCGTCGGCGGGGCAGACCGCCGCAGAATTCCTGGCCGTCGCCGGCGAACAGGAAATCGCCGACACGATCTATCGCTTCGGCGAGGAGCGGTTCAGCCGGCGGATCGCCAAGCAGGTGGTCTTGCGGCGAAAGCAACGCCAACCGGTCCGCGAAGTCGCCGACCTGGTCGAGATCTGTCGTCGCTGTGTCCCCCGATCCAAAAACCACGACATCCATCCCGCGACCCGGACCTTTCAAGCGCTGCGGATCGCCGTCAACCAAGAGCTCACCATCCTCACGCAAGCGCTCGAGCGACTCCCGGGGTGGATCAATCCAGGCGGCCGGATCGCCGTGATCAGCTTCCACTCGTTGGAAGACCGGATCGTCAAACAGGCATTCCGCGACGACGACCGTTTGGAAGTGCTGACCCGCAAGCCGCTCCGCCCCGGCGAAGCCGAAATACACGGCAACGCCCGCAGCCGCAGCGCCAAGCTGCGAGTCGCCGAGGTCCGAGCCACCGAGACAACCGCCAGCCGCTAACGGCTTGCCGATTCAATCAGCCGTCACGCGTTAGCGCCGGCTGTAAAAAATCGGGATTCCGGCGTTAAGCCATTTGCCCAATTTTCAGTCCATGCGAACCTCCGCATTTTGTCCCCGATATCCCCGCTTCGGGTTGGAATGGCTGGGGGTGAGGAGCTCAAGCCACCACCCAAAATCTACTCACTGCTTTCGAGTCGCCGCCTCAACATCCTGCTTGTCCGCCCACCTCGTTGAGGCCAGAAAATAAATCCCCTAGCGGACGAAGCGGCCGCTTGCTACGATCCGGGACTCAAAGAAAGCCGCCGTCGACGGGCGATCGGCAGGTTCAGCGAGAAACGATCGGGGCGTGGCGCAGCCTGGTAGCGCGACTGGTTTGGGACCAGTAGGTCGCAGGTTCGAATCCTGTCGCCCCGACTTTTCATAAACCCTTGCCGAATCAGCACTTAGTTGCCCGTTTCGAGTGAGACGGCGAGACATTTCCGACAATCGCAAAACGGTATTTACCGTCCGTTTTGGCTCGGAGATCCGTCATGCCGAAGTTGATTTCTGCGGTGTCCAAGTACCGTAAAAGGGATCGCGAGCACCTCAGGATTGGGAAACACTCAACGGCGATCATCCCGTAGGGATCCCAGCCATTAGCCAGGGGTTAGAGCGCAGTGACCACCCGGGGTACTTCGCGATGTTGCGGTTCGGTATGCCGAAGGCATGACAGCCCATTAGCCCCGGGTCGCTAATGGCTGACACCCCTCCGGGATGTTGCCCCCGGAGCGCAATGACCACCCGGGGGACTTCGAGATGTTGCGGTTTGTCATGCCGACGGCATGACAGCCATTAGCCCCGGATCGCGCAGCGCACCCCGGGGCAGGTGAACAAAACAACGTTCGCCCCCGGAGGGGTCGCAACCCAGGCTTGCTGCGCCCCCTCCGGGGTCGATGAATCACGTCGTCGTTCGAAATCCGGCGGTGTTCGCTCCGCTCGACCGCCGGCTAATGGCTGACATCCCTCCGGGATGTTGCCCCTGGAGCGCAATGACCACCCGCGGGCTTCGGGATGTTGTGGTTCGATATGCCGAAGGCATGACAGCCATTAGCCCCGGGTCGCGCAGCGCACCCGGGGACAGGCGAACAAAACAAAGTTCGACCCCGGAGGGGTCGCAGCCCAGGTTCCGGGCTAATGCCGCCGGTGCCGCCGGGTATGCCACCGGGGACACACCACATGCCACCGGGGACACACCACAAAGCGGTCCGAGGTTGACGGACTCACTGCCCTGGCTCCCTTCTCCCCCGGCTCGGCGGGGGAGAAGGGTTGGGAATGAGGGGGCACAGGCAACCCACACGCTGACTCCGCCGCGCCGGTGCCGCTACCATCCACCGCAGAGGCCTCACGGCCGGCACCCCAAGATGCAGTGTCCCTGTGTTGCCCCAAGATGCAGTGTCCCTGTGTTGCCACCGGATGCTGATCCTACCCTTCATGGGGCGTTCCGGCGACTATCCCATCAATCGACGTGGGCGCGATCGATCGTCAGTAAAGCGCTGTCGATCAGATCGAGGGCGGAGCTGAATGAATCGTCGACGTAGTAGAGCGCCCACATTTCCGCGTCCGATTCGTCATCCGGTTCGCGTTTGGGGTATCCGCGCAGTTCCAGCAGTTGAAAACTGCGAGGTAGGCTGTTGTCGATTTCGACGGCGTGGACCAGGGAGGGTTGGTTGTCACCGGGTTGGTTGATTTCGAGCAGCAGGCTGTAGGGCGTGGATTCGTCTGCGCTTCGCGGGAGGATGTAATCGGCGGGATCGAAGGAACCGTTCGGGGTCGCTGAGGAGACGGCATCGACTTCGCCGAGTTGTTCGGCCTCACGTTTGGCTTTCTGCCAACCGGCGTGTTTGAAAGTCCAGTAGGGCACTTCGTACTCGGCAGCGGGGGCGAGCAGGGTTTTGATGTGGTAGCCACCCTGATTCTCCAGCCAGATCGCGACCTGTGGCGGCGACTTGGCGTGATAAGCCGGCCCCGTTCGGACGGTCAGACGCAGCTGGTAATCCGGTGTGGGATGGTAATCGAAGACCATTTCTTCGTCGTCCATTTGGAAACGTTCGATGGCCGGGCCGAGGTTACCGCTCCAGCTCAGCAGCACTCGGATCGGCGGCGGTTGCCACCAGAACAGCAGAGTCAGGACGGACGTGACAGCGAGGGCCAGCCCCAACAACTGACCGCGTAGGTAGTTGGTTAGCGGGCGGCGATTGTTGATCACGTGCAGCCCGACCAGGGCGACGAAGACGAATCCCATCAGTGAATGGAGGCCGACGATACCGACGGAAAACGGCAGGACGAAGGCGATGATCCCGGTCACCGCCAGGACGACAAACGTCAGCGCGGTGAGCAGCGAGACGGCGGGGCGGCGGAATCCGTTAAGACGGGGCATCGGGCGGTCAGGCATCGCCGGGGATGATGGCATCGTGGCTGCGGAGCAAATCGTGGATTTCCCGCAGCGGCACTTCCAGCGGCGTGGTCGCCTGTTTTGCGGCCAGGGCAGCCGCGACACCGGCCGCCTGTCCCATCCCCATGCACGAGGCCTGCACCCGCAATCCCGAATTCGCTAACCGGTCGCTGCTGACGCAGCGTCCAGCGACCATCAAGTTGCGGCTGCCTTTGGGGACCAGCGCGCGGAGCGGGATGGTGGGAACCTTGCCGGGTTTTAGCGGTTGCGGTTTGACCCCTGATTTGGTGTGCAGATCGACCGGATAAAACGCATAACAGATGGCATCGTTAAAGACACGACCGGACGTGTAGTCGCCGACCGTGATCAAGGTTTCTCCCTCGATGCGGTAGCTTTCACGAAAACCGGTCTCGGGCTGCAGGTGCATCAGGCGTTTCTGTTCCTGGCGCACCTTCTGGAGGATCGATTTTCGCCCCGTTAGGTTGGCCACGGTCGCGGTTCGCGAATTGGTCGAATCCGCGCCGTGAACATAGAGCCGGTGGATCTGATTCCGTCCCGGCTCGTGGGCTTCCCCCAGCATAAAGAGAAACGATCCGGGCT
>SKZY01000321.1 GCA_007127095.1 Planctomycetaceae bacterium | reverse complement strand
CGATGAGTAAGCCGACCACGGAGCGTTCGCCTTCACCAGAGCCGCCGATGACTGAAAAAACGGCGGTGAAGGAAAAGCCAGCCGAGACGGAAAAGCCGAGTCGGGGCACATCTCGAGGGCGGGCCCGGAGCCGTTCGCGGCGTGACATGGCGACCGAGGGCCCGAGTTTCTCCAACCAGATCGCACCGATCCTGGTCCAGCATTGTGGCAGCTGTCACATCCAGCGATCACGAGGCGATTTCAATCTCGGCAACTTTGCATTGCTCGCCCAGGGAACGCCGGCAGGGACCGTGATTTTTCCCGGCGATCCCGTCGCTAGCCGATTGATCGAAACGATCGAAACCGGCGACATGCCACGGGGTGGCGGCACAGTCCCTGATGCGCAACTGCAACTTTTAAAGGATTGGGTGACTGCGGGGGCTAAGTACGATGCCAATTCGCCGGTTATCCCACTGGCGGTACTCGCTTCGCAGGCGCCGACGCAGCCGCTGGACGAAGCGATGCCAGCCGCTGCGGCTGCTCCCACCGATCCGGGCGTCCGCCCGCCGAGCGGCGAGGAGACGGTCAGCTTCGCCAAGGACGTCGCCCCGATCCTGCTGGAAAACTGCAACGGTTGTCACATCGATGCCAACATGGTCCGTGGCGGGTTGCGGCTGGACACCTTCGCAGCCTTGATGCGGGGTGGCGACAGTGGCGAGATCATATCGCCCAACGAGTCGGCAGAAAGCCTGTTGGTTCGTCGAATCAAAGGTGAAGAAGGGATGCGGATGCCGATGGGACGCCCGCCATTGAGCGACGAGCAGATCGCGACGATCAGCAAGTGGATCGACGAAAACGCGACCTTTGACGGCACCACCACCGACCAACGATTGGGCGTATTGGCGTCGCTCGCCTGGGCCGGTTCGGCTAGCGAAGCCGAACTTAGCGAACGCCGCGCCGAACTGGCGCGGCAGAATCTGCGGCTGATGGGGCTGACGGAGTCGAATTGGGTCGAGCATTCGAACGACCAATTTTTGCTGGTCGGTGCGGTCAGTGAAGCGAATGCCGAGGCGATCCTGGCGGCGGCGACGCGAGCTGCTGCGAAAGTCAAATCGTTTGCCGATCCGACCGAGATTCGTGGTCGAATCACGATCTATGCTTTGCCCAAACGGTACGACTACAGCGAATTTGCGAAAATGGTCGAACGGCGGTCCGTCCCATCCGATTGGCAGGGCCATTGGAAGTACGACCGAATCGATGCTTACGTCGCCGTCTTGGCAACGCCGGCTGATAGCGACGCGGTGATCGAAGCCCGCCTGGCCGGCCCGTTGACCAGCCTGACCGTCGCCAGCGGCGGGACCGATGTACCACGTTGGTTCGCCGAGGGTGTCGGGCGTGCCGCGGTCGCTAAAGTCGGCGCCAAGAACTTCCCCAACGTCGACTCATGGAACGCTGAATTGCCCCGTGCCGCGGCGACGTTGAAGGACGGAAAGCAATTTGTCAGCAACGGGCTGCCGCCCGAACAGAGCGATATCGTCGGGTACGGCATCGTGTCGACGATCCTCCGCGGCCAACGCAAACCGTACGAAGCGTTAAGGGAGCAGCTGGCCGAGGGGAAAAGTTTCGACGACGCGTTCACGGCTACGTTTGGCGTCACGCCGACCGACTACATCGACCGCTGGAAATCGCAGTCGGGCGGTCGGCGTTGAGGGCTGCTGGTCAACGCTTCTATTCAGATTCCCTGTCGGATTCGTCGCTGGCTTCTTCGTCGGGTTCGCCGATGCAGTAGAGATGTTTCTCACCACGAAGGTAGATCCGATCGCCGACCAGGGCGGGTGAGGCATCGAGGCCGTCGTCGAGCTGGTTGGTGGCCAAGATCTCGAACTCGGGGCCGTGTCGAAGCACGACCGTCGTACCCTCGCGTCCGGTGACGTAGACGCGATCCTGCGCCGCTACCGGCGAGGCGTAGATCGAGCGGATCGCGGTCAGCCGTTGCTGCGAAATGACCGACTCACCGGTGACCGCATCGACCGACGAAAAAATGCCATCTCGTGACTTGGTGAAATAGAGGCGACCGTCATGCAGCGCCGGGGAGGCGACATAGGGAGCGGCGTCGAACCGGGTCCAAGCGACGCTATCGGTGTCGGCCACATCGCCGCGGGCGTCGAGTCGGATCGCATAGATCGCATTGCCGCGGTATCCGGTCATGCAGATCACCTGATCATCGATCCGGACCGGCGAGGGGATCGGGTTTTCGACCTGGCCACCACATTGCCAAAGCAATTCGCCGCTGTCGAGTGAATAGCTGCGGACGATGCTGCCGTTGGTGATCACCTGGGCTTGGCCCTCATGTTCCGTGATCAGCGGCGTCGCCCAGGTGGTTCGTTCGTCACGATCGACCTTCCAGACCGGCTCACCCGTCGCGGTGTCGAGCGCCGTCAAGAACGATTGGCCTTCATGATCCCAGGGGACGACCAATCGGTTGCCGTGGAGCGCCGGTGAAGCCGCTTCGCCGAACTGGGCGCGGGTTTGCATCTGTCCCAGGTCGCGTTTCCAGACGAGGTTGCCGTCGAGGTCCAGGCAATAGACGCCGCGGGAGCCGAAATTGACGAATAGGTGTTGGCCATCGGTAACGGGCGAGGATGACGCGAACGTGTTGGTACCGTGTCCCGGTTCATGGGGTACCTGTTCGGTCGCCACGGTTTGCCAGATTTTTTCACCGCTGTGACGGTCGTAGGCGATCACCAAGAACTGATGCATTTGGGTCGGGCGAGCATTACCGCCAAAACCACCGAACCGCGGACGTCCGCCGCGGCCACCCCGACCACCGCGGTCGCCCCGACCACCGCGGCCATCCCGATCACCACGTTGCGGGGCGGGCTCTGCCGTCGCATCGCGCGGCTCCTCAGCGGCCGCGGGTGTGGCTGCCGATTCGGTCTCCGGTTCGGCAGCGGGCCCGACCGGTAAGGCTGACAAGACGAACACTCGATCACCCCATACGATCGGGGTCGAACCGCCGCGTCCAGGAATCTCCACTTTCCAGCGGACATTCTCCTCTTCGCTCCAGGTCAGCGGCGGATCGGCGGTCGACGACGAACCGTTTTCGAGTGGTCCCCGCCAGTGCGGCCAATTCTCGGCCCGCGTCGGAGTCTCGGCTCGCGCCGTTGCGGCTGAGTCGGTATTGGCCAGTGTGATCGCGACGACCAGCAGCGGTAGACACGGCATGATTAACAAATATCGGTAGTGCACCATCAGATCGGTTCCGTGGTAGGGGATGGGAAGGAGCGAGACGAGGTGGAGGAACGAGCCCGCATTGAACCCCAACGGCGGCGGAAAGTTCCTCTCGTGCCGGTTCTGCAGCCACTCCTTCGGCCGGATGGAAATTGCAAATCAGCCGCCCCTGAGATATTCTTAACGGGTCTCCGTGCTCCTTAGTCGCGGCGTGGCCCGTTTCTTGCCGGCCCCAGTCGTACCGGCCCGTGCCTTACCCACCCACATCCTCCCGTTGAGCTTTGCCAAATATGGATAACCAGCCTTCCCGTCGTACCTTTATCAAAAACTCCACCGCGGCGACGGCCGGTGCGGCGCT
>SKZY01000131.1 GCA_007127095.1 Planctomycetaceae bacterium | reverse complement strand
CGTCGCTCGGTATCCGTGCCGGCCCGGCACCGTGGCACCGCCCGTATCCTCGGTTTTTGTCCCTGAGTTCGTCCCGAAGCATCGCCATGTCGTTTTCAGCCTTCTCCGCCGTCGCCGCTTCGGTGCCGGGATCCCAATCACAGGCCCCGCTGTTTGGCCAATCAACGCTGTTCGCCCAAGCGTCGACGCAGGTGATGGTCTTGGTCGGGATCGTACTGGCGATCGGGATTCTCGGTTTCCTGTTCGTCTTCGCGGTCCGCTACGGCAAGTTGTGGATTCAAGCAGTGATGTCGCGGGCCGATGTCAGCTTGATGAGTTTGATCCGGATGCACTTCACCAAGGTCAACCCGGCGGTGATCGTGTTGGGCAAGGTGATGGCGGCCCAAGCCGGATTGAGTATCGATCGCGAGACGGGGATCAGCACCCGTCGGCTCGAATCACACTACTTGGCCAACGGCAACGTCAAAAACGTGATCCACGCGATCATCGCGGCCCAGCGGGCTAGTATCCCGCTCGACTTCGACCAGGCTTCGGCGATCGACCTGGCCGGTCGAGACGTACTCGATGCGGTGCAAACGAGCGTCTATCCGAAGGTGATCGATTGTCCCGACTCGCGACGTAGTGGCAAAGCGACGCTCAGCGCGATCACCCGTAACGGTATCGAACTGCGGGTTCGAGCCCGCGTCACCGTGCGGACCAACCTGTCGCAGTTGATCGGTGGGGCGACCGAAGATACCGTCATCGCCCGTGTCGGCGAGTCGATCATCAGCTCGATCGGGTCGGCGGCGTCGCACTTCGAGGTCCTGGAAAATCCCGATATGATCACCCGGGCTGTGCTCAGCCGCGGACTCGATTCGCAGACTGCGTTCGAAATCGTTTCGATCGATATCGCCGATATCGATGTCGGTGAAAACATCGGCGCACGGTTGCAGACCGATCAGGCCGAAGCCGATACCCGCGTCGCCCGAGCGACCGCCGAACGTCGCTTGGCCGAGGCGATCGCTCACGAACAAGAGATGAAGGCGTTGGTGGCAAGCAATCGGGCCGGCTTGGTCCTGGCCGAAGCCGAAGTGCCGCAAGCGATGGCCGAGGCCTTCCGGGCCGGACGGATCGCGGGCGTCAATGGCAACACACCCCAAGTCTAAGGATCGAGCGGAAAAGCAAGTGTCTGGCACTTTTTTCCCGTACATTGCATAAGTGAACTCTCATTCAGCCGCCAAACCGTCGTCGGCTCTGACCGGTTTCGTCCCGACACGGCCGCTCCGCCGTTCGGTTCGGGTCCGGTTTCCCGGCGGCAATGGCTTCGAATTGGCCGGAATCGTCGATGCCCCCGAGGAACCGGATGACGACGCCCCGGTCGTGGTGTTGTCGCACTGCTTTACGTGCAGCAAAGACCTCAAGGCGATCGTCCGACTCGGCCGGGCGTTGGCCGGCCAGGGAACGACGGTGCTGCGCTACGACATGACCGGATTGGGGCAGAGCGACGGCGATTTTTCGCACACCCACTTCAGCAGCAATCTGGCCGACCTGAACGCGGCGATCGCGTTTGCCAGCGAACGTTTCGGCCGGGTGACCGGTCTGCTCGGACACAGTTTCGGTGGGGCGGCTTCGTTGGCCGTCGCGGGCGAACCCGATTCGTTTCCGAAGTCGATCCGCAGCGTGGCGACCTTGGCCGCCCCGAGTGATACTTCGCACCTCGCCCGGTTGATGGTCCAAAAGAATCCCCAGATCGAATCGCAGGGTCACGGCGATGTCGAGATCGGCGGCCGTAACTGGACGATCCGCCAGGCGATGTTGGCTGACTTTCGTGGCCACCGCCTCGAAGACGCGATCAGCCGGATCGAAGTGCCGCTGATGCTGCTCCACTCGCCCGTCGATGCGACCGTCGGATTCGATCACGCGGTCAGGATCCTGCAATTGGCGTCGCAGCGGCGTGACGATGCCGCCACGCCAGCCGTCAGCCTGGTTGCCCTAGACGGGGCCGACCATCTTTTGGCAGAAAACCCGTCAGACCTCGGCTACGTCGCCGGGTTGCTATCAGCGTTTTTTTGGCGTCACCGCACATCGTGAAGCCAGGAAACCCGCCCGCAACTCCCGCGCCCGCAACTCCCGATCGGATGCGTTAGCGAGACCGGTTCCCAGGGCTGTCACGGAGACGGGATACGGCAAAGGATTTCTGTGCCTCATTTACCCACCCTGCTGTTAAGGATCGAGCGGAAACAAAGTGTCTGGAACCTTTCGTGCGGAGCACCCGAAGGGCGAGTTCTTCGCAACACGTACCTGACACTTTTTTCGCGCGCATTGTTAACGTTCGCACTGGTCGGCGGTGGCTTGTCGTTGCCGACCACCGCCACGGCCGAGACCGATCCGCTGGCATTGCTGCCACCCGCCGAGGCCCGACAGGTGCTGCAGTGGGGAGCCGACTTGGTCCGTGATTGGATTCCGGCTACCTACCAGGGCGAACGGGGGTGGGGCAGACACAAAAAGGTGCAGGTGGGGCTGAGCGTCCGAACCAAAGGTGGCCGGTTCAAGACTCACCGCCGTTGGAAGCAGGTTGAGCACGGCCGCTGGGTCCGCTATCAGGTCGAACTCGATGACCCGACCGACCCCGAACGGTTACGGATCCGCGTGCAAAACGCTGAAGTTCGTGACGACCGACGGTTGCACTTCGACGCCCAGATCGATACTCGGGTCGATCTCCAGTTGACCGTCCAACGTTGGAACCTCGGCACCCGGTTGATCAGCATCACGGTCGATGCCGTCGCCGATTTGAGTCTACGGGTCCGAGGCGATGTCGGTTTCGAGTTCGACCTGACAAGGATCCCACCCGATATCCTGGTCGACCCCCACATCGAGTCGACCGACCTGGAATTAGTTGCTCTACGGGTCGACCGGATCAGCAAGATCGGCGGCGACTTGGCCGAATCGATCGGCGATCTGGCCGAACGGGTCATCGCCGACGATTACTTGCCTCGCCAACAGCAACGGATTACCGATAAACTCAACCGCCAGATCGATCGGCGACGCGACCGCTGGCGGATCGGCGCCAGCGATTGGCTGACCCGCTCGCTGACGACAACCCCCTGAGCGACTTGCCCACCTCGACGTTACCGATCACTAAGGCATCACTGAGTGGCTCACTCGACTGCTGGGTGGCACGCTTGGTCATTGGGTGGCACGCCCTGAGGAACGAAGGGCGTGAGCGGCACCGCGAATGCGACCACCCTGGCTGGCCTACAACCGGTCGAAAGTCGTCCGCGTCGTCTTCGTGGCTGTCCTTCACGCCCATCGCCTTGCGGCTCTGGGCGTGCCACCCGGAAGTCTCAGCACGCCATCGATCAACTAAGGTAAACGAGCGGAGTCTGATGGTCTGATAGACCTGAGGTTTACCAATCGGCCTGCCATTGGGTGGCACGCCCTGAGGAACGAAGGGCGTGAGCGGCACCGCGAATGCGACCACCCTGGCTGGCCTACAACGGGTTGAAAGTCGTCCGCGTCGACTTCGTGGCTGTCCTTCACGCCCATCGCCTTGCGGCTCTGGGCGTGCCACCCGGAGTTCACGGCATGCCACGCACTCCCTGGCGCCGTTCCTCAACCTCCGACCCGCCGATGCAGTCTTTGGGCGACGGGTAGGGTGTGAACCGGGGCCGCTACCGGCAGCAACGTGTCCTTGATATCCATCATGATCCGGAACAGCGTCGGTACGAAGACCAGGGTGAACAGGGTCGAAACCAGCAAGCCGCCCAGCAGCACACTACCGAGGCCGCGATAGAGTTCGCTGCCGGCGCCGGGAAACAGCACCAACGGCAGCAGCCCCAGCACCGTCGTGGCGGTGGTCATGAAGATCGGCCGGACGCGGGTCCGTACACTTTCCAAAATCGCGTCACGAGACGTCAGCCCTTCCTCGCGGATCAGGTTCAGCGATTGATGGACGATCAAGATCGCGTTGTTGACGACCGTCCCGATCAGGATTACGAAGCCCAGCATCGTCAGCACATCGAGTCCCTGGGGCGGCATCCGTTGGAAGACGAGATAGTATTCCAGAGCCCTCAGCCCCATCAGTCCACCGACGGCGCCCAGCGGTACGCTGAGGATGATCACGAACGGGTAGAGCCAACTTTCGAACAGCGCCGCCATCAACAGGTAGGTGATCAACAACGCCAGCAAGACATTCCAGCGTAGCGACAGCCAGGTGTCACGGAGCTTATCGGCCGTCCCTGAGAGTGTCATTCGGTAGCCGCCCTCCAACTGCCCCGATTCACGGATCGGGATCAAGATTTCGTCGTTGATCCGTTGCAAGGCGAGTTCCAGTGGCATCTCGGGAGGCGGGGAGACTTCGATCGTGATCGCCCGTTGCCGTTCGCGGTGGTTGACCTGTTCGGGACCGCTGGCCAAGCGAATGTCGGCCAGTCCCGACAGTGGCACCAGTTGACCGGTCGGGGTGGCGATCGGCAATTGCAACAGGTCTTGGCTCAAGACGACGCTGTCGGGATGTCCGACGATGGTCAGGTCGATCTTGTCACCACCGATGAAGTAATCGGCCGCGTAGGCCCCGTCGACCAAGGCATTGACGATGTAGCCCAGGCTGGTCGCGTCGATACCCATCTCCTCGGCCGGCACCAGTTTCGGGATCACGTGGACCTCGGGACTGCTCAAGTCGAGGCTGGGAACCGGTCGCGACTGCGAATTGGGCACGACCGGATCGTCGCCGCCCGCCCCGGTGACCTTGCCCAAGACCTGACCGCCGAGAGCGACCAAACGGTTCAGGTCGGGACCGGTGATCTCGATGTCGATCGTTCGGCCGGCGGTCAATCCCTGTTCGAACAGGCTCGACTGCTTGGCGACGACGAACGAGCCGGGCAATTTTTCTCGCACCTGTTGGATCAGCGGCACCAACTCGCCCGAACGTGTCGGGTCGACCGAACGGACCCCGACGAACACCGACCTGTCTCGGGCGACAAAGAAGAAGTCGAAAATCGCCGGATACGCAAGCTCGTCAAGGTCTTGTTCTCGGGGATCGACGTCCCAGTAGGGGCGCAGATGTTCCTCGACCATCTGACCGAGCTTGGTCAGTTCGTCGAGGTTGTATCCCGGCGGCGGCAGGATGATACCGAAGACCAAATTGCGATTGCCCGACGGCAGGTATTCGACTTTGGGCCAGAGCAGATAACTGAATCCGGCGGCGAACAACACCAGGCCGGCTACTACCGCCAGTCGCGACAGCAGGTGGCGTTGGATCATCCGATTGACCGCGACGACCAGGGCGACGAAGTTTTCCGCGCCCCGTTCGATCCCGCCGATCCATCCTCGGGGATGAAACACGGGACGTCGCGGCGCCGCCTCGGTCGACGGGTCGCCGTCGTGCTCGAGCTGATTTTTCAGCAGCCGCGAAGTCGCCATCGGGATCAACGTGATGCTGATGATCAACGACAGCCCGACCGCGGCGCTGATCGCCAACGCGATATCGCGAAACAGTTGCCCCGCTTCTTCCTCGACGAACAACACCGGCAGGAACACCGCCAGCGTCGTTAAGGTCGAGGCGAGTACCGCGCCCCAAACCTCCTTGGCGCCGCGGATCGCGGCGTCGCGAGGCGATTGCCCGTCTTGAAAGTGACGGTAAATGTTCTCCAACACCACGACCGCGTTGTCGACCAACATCCCGACCGCGAACGCCATTCCGGCTAGACTGATCACGTTCAGCGATCGGCCCCACAGGTTGAGCATCAAAAAGGTGCCGATGATGCTGATCGGGATCGCCAGGCCGACGACCAGCGCCCCGCGGGCAAACCAAAAACCGGAAGCGACGATCAAGGCGACGCAGATCGCGAATACCCACGGTGACAGCACGATCGCGGCGATCGCCGTCGCCGCGATCATCGGCACGACGACCATCGTCCGCCACTGCAGGTGCAGGAACAGCATCAACACGATCATCGTCAACGCGCCACCGACGATGATGTTCTGATTCACCAGACCGACCGACGCATAAATGTATTCGGTCTCGTCATAAACCTGCGTCAGCTGCAACTTGCGGCCGCGGAGCAATTGTGAGTTGAGTTCATCGACGCCTTCCCGCAGCCCGGCCATCACGTCCAGTACGTTCGCGCCGGTCTGGCGGATGGCGTTGATCGCGATCGAATTGTCGCCAAAGCGGCGGACCAGGCCGTCCGGCTTTTTGAACCCCATCCGTACCTCGGCGATGTCGCCGATGTAGACCGGGGCGCCGTCGCGGGTGGCCAACACCTGCTCGGCGACCTGCGCCGGCGAAGCGAATTGATTGATCGTGCGGACGACGTAGCGACGTTTCCCTTCCCAAAAATCGCCGCCCGAGGTGTCCTTGTTCTGTGTCCGCAGCACCCGCCGGACGTCGTCGATCGTCAGCTGACGCGCCGCCAACCGTTGGGGGTCGACGATCACCTGCAATTCGTCTTCCAAGCCGCCCAGCACGTTGACCGCCGAGGCTCCGTTGACCCGCTCGAGCCGCGATTTGATCATGTCCTCCGCGAACCGACGCATCCCGGGGACGTTCAGGTCGGGCGGTAACAACGGAGCGATCTCAGGATGCTCCTCCGCCAACTGCCGTAGCCTCATCAGCCGCAAGCCAGCGTTTTCCAAGCCGGCGATCCGGTTGAGTGCGTCGCCCGCAGTCGGTTCCGCCGCCGCCAACGCACGGATCTCCTCGACCGTCGGTTGCAGCGCGCTGAGGATGAACCAGGCGATCGGACGATCCGAAGCGTTGCTGGTCGAGATCACCGGTTGCAACGCGTCCTCGGGATAATCACGGACCTGCTGGAGACGGCTGTTGACCTTCAGCAACGCCTCCTCCATGTTCTCACCGACGGCGAACTCCAACGTGATCCGGCCGATCGAATCGAGCGATTCGCTGCTCATCTTCTGCAGGCCTTCGACGCTCTGCAGTTGTTCCTCCTGCTCTTGCACGATCTCGCGCTCGACCTCCTGAGGGCTGGCGCCTGGCCAACGCGTCTCTACGGTCAACGTCGGGATCTGGACTTCGGGGGTCAGCTGCATCGGCATCCGTGCCAACGAGATCCCACCGAACAGGACCAACAGCAATACGCCGACGATCACCTTGACCGGATTGTTGACACAGGCTTCGATCGGGTGCATCGCGGCGGGGTCTCAGAGCTGCGGAAACGGGAAGGGCAAGTGGGATAGCCAAACGGGTGGCTGTCAAGCCCGGGTCGGCACGTCCTGGCTGTACGTCCGCCCCGAATAACGCATCGCGATGGCGACAAACATCACCGCCGCGACCGCCATCAATGCCGTAAAGAACCAATAGTAACTCGCGCCGGGCAGCTTGGACGTCCCGTCAGCATTTTCGATGATCGCGTTGACTCCCGCGGTAATCAAGTTTCCCAGCGAAACCGACAGCATGTAAATGCTCATCACGATGCTCTTGATGCTGTTGGGCGCCTGCGTATAGCTGAACTCCAAACAGGTAATCGAAACCATCACCTCGGCGGCGGTCAGCACGACGTAGGCGACCACCTGCCACATGATATTCGGACGCCCACCGTTCTCGATGTTCTGTTCGATCAGCGCACTGACCGAAAATGCGGCGATCGTCAAGAACATCCCGATCCCGATCTTGCGGAGCGGCGTCAGCGGGAAAACGCGACCGATCAGCGGGTAGATCAGGTAGCTGAACAACGGGATCATGACCAGGATCAACAGCGGGTTGGCGGCCTGGATCTGGCTCGGCAGCACCGTCACGCCGAGGACCACATTATCCATCGCTTCGGCCTGCAAAACCCACGCGCTGGCGGTTTGGTCGAAAAGGCTCCAGAAGACTGCGACCAACATGTAAATCGGTGCCAATCCGAGGATTGCCCGCAGCCCGACGCCGGTGAACGCCTGACGAAAAATCTGGCCGCCGGTCGGCGGGATGTGAGCAAAATCGCGACGCCCCAGCCAAAACAACAAGGTCGCCAAACCCATCAACACGCCGGGGACTCCGAAAGCGATCTGAGGGCCGTAATTGACCAACAACAACGGCGTCAGGATCGTCGATGCGAAGGCTCCCAGATTGATCGCAAAATAAAACCAGCCGAAGACTTTCTCCAACAGGTGCTGGTTGCCGCTGCCGAACTGGTCGCCGACGTGAGCCGAGACGCACGGTTTGATCGCCCCGGTGCCCAACGCGATCAACCCCAGCCCGATCGCTAACCCGACCCGCGTTTCATCGACCGCCAACGCCAAGTGACCAAAACAATAGATCACCGATAACCACATGATCGTGCGGTATTTGCCGAACAGCCAATCGGCCATCAGGGCACCCAACAACGGCGTGAAATAGGCCGCCATCATGAACGTGTGAACCCAGAACTTGGCCGCATTGTCGGTCATCGGCGCCAGCGTCCCGTCACTGCCCAGTAAGTGCTGGGTCATGAACACCGTCAAGATCGCCTTCATTCCGTAAAAGCTGAACCGCTCGGCCGCTTCGTTCCCGACGATATAGCCGATCCCCGGCGGCATCGATTCGGTCTGCAGCGGCGCCGTGCGATATCCGTCCGACGCGACCGGCTCGGTCGTTTCATCCTGAGGGGCAGTCGACGGCGGCTGGTACGGAGCTTGACCCATGACAGACTTTCCCTGATTCGGTTGGCAAAAAACACAAACGGGTGACAGATGGCGGCCCGATTGTCGCATGCCCGGGGCCGCTTGGCTGCGCCGTCACCGAGTCCGCTGCCGTGACGCTGGTCGGGCGCCCGTCGGGCGTTGGCCGTCGTGCAGATAGACGCGATCACGACCCGCCTGCTTCGCGGCATAAAGCGACTCGTCGGCCCGCCCGATCAGCTTCGCGACGCCCGCATCGCCGCCCGCTTCGCTGACCCCAACGCTGATCGTGATTCGCAGCGGTCCGGCCGTAGTCGGAATCTCTTCAGCGGCGATCCGGCGGCGAACCCGATCAATCCGCTCCGCCACCGATACCGCTCCCCCCGGCAAAATCAACGCGAACTCCTCACCACCATAGCGAGCCACTAGAAAAGCGTCGGTAAACGAATCATGCAGCACCCTGCCGACATGTCGCAGCACTTCGTCACCCGCCTGATGGCCGAAACCGTCGTTGATCGGCTTAAAGTGATCGATGTCGACCATCGCTAACGCGAATTTCCGCCCGTCTCGGCGATAGGTCGCAAACCGCTCTTCAATCGCGGCGTCGAAGGCCCAACGATTCGCCAACCGTGTCACGGCGTCGGTTCGGGCTTCCTTAAGACAGCTTTCGTATTCTGCTCGCCGGAGTTCCAACTGCCGAACCTCGGTGGCCAATCGGCGTCGATAGTAGAGGACGAACAGCGGCGAGGTCAGCAAAATGCCCGCAAGCAAACCCACGAGCAAGAACCAAAGTTGGTCGTTCGACACGGCAATGCCAGCATTAGCGGAAAATCTGTTTGCTTTATATGCGAATAACGGGTAGTATTCGCCCCTCAGCCTCTTTTCGTGTTCGAGATCCACGGAGACTCACGATGCCTCTTCATTTCACGCAATCGTGCCCCACATGCGGTCGCCGGCTCGAGATCCCCACCCGACTGCTCGGTCAAACGGTCGCTTGCCAGCACTGCTTGGCCGAATTTCACTCGCACTCCGACGACGATACCAATCCGCCGTGGACCGATCCGACCGCAGCGTTGCTGGCTCGGGTCGACGCGGCGCTGCAGCGATCGCAACCAAAAGCCTCGGTCAACTGAACTCTCGATCGCCCTAATTTACGAACGCTTTCATCCACGAACGCTTTCCCAGCGATGCGGGCGACCGAGCAAACTCTCCATGTCGGCGAAGAAATCGGGGTACGTCTTGGCCGTGCAAGCCGGATCCTTGATCCGCACCCCGGGCACTTTTAACCCGGCCAGTGCCAACGACATCGCCATCCGGTGGTCATCGTAGGTATCCAAAGTTGCCCCGACCAGCTCGCCCGGGGTGATCACCAAGCCGTCGGCGGTCTCGAAGACCTCTGCCCCAAGCTTCCTCAATTCACGAGCCAGATCGCCGATCCGATCGGTCTCCTTGAACCGATTGTGGGCGACGCCGCGGATCACCGTCGGCCCGTCAGCAAACAACGCCACAACACTCAATGTCTGGACGGTGTCGCTGATCGCATTCATGTCGATATCGATCCCGCGCAATCGAGGGTGATCGCCATCCGCCCCGGCGACCGTGATCTGGTCGACGCCTCGGGTGACCCGACATCCCATCTGTTCCAGGCAATCGACGAACCGGACATCGCCCTGCAACGCGTTTGCGGAGAGTCCCGAGACGGTCACCTCGCCACCGGAGATCGCTGCGGCGGCCCAGAAATAGCTAGCCGCCGACGCGTCGGGTTCGATCGCGTATTCGGTCGCCCGATAGCCCGAGCGCCCGTCGATCCGACAGACGATCGGGCGATCGCCAAGGTCGTCGCCACACTCGCCCGCCCACTGGCAATCGACCCCGAAATCGCTCATCAGCCGGGCGGTCATTTCGACATAAGGTCGCGACACAAGTTCGCCGGTCACCTCGATCTCGACCCGTTTTTCGGCGATCGGCGCGGCCATCATCAGCCCGCTCAGGTATTGGCTGCTAACGTTGCCGGCGACCCGCAGTCGGTCACCCGACCAACCCTTCGTGCGGATCCGAACCGGCGGGCAACCGCCCGGGTTTTCACAAACGACCGTGCCGTCGCAGACCGGGGCGAGGGCGTCGACCAGATCGCCGATCGGGCGCCGATGCATCCGTTCGACACCGTAAAGCCAATAATCGCCGCCGAATGCCGACAGCGCGGCGGTCAAAAACCGGATCGTGGTGCCGCTGTTACCGATGAATAACTTCCGCTCGGGTCGAGCCGCTGACGGCGGCTCCACCCCATTCGACGCGCCCGAACCGATGCCCGTGACTTCCAGCGACCGCCCCGAAATCGATTCGTCCAATCCGACACGCAATTCACGCAGTGCCGCCGTCATGACTTCGGTGTCGTCACTTCGCAGGGCACCGCTGAGGTGTGATTGACCGTCGGCAAACGCCGCGCACAGCAACGCCCGATTGGTCAAACTCTTCGAACCAGGCGGCCGGATCGAACCTCGGACCGGACCGCCAGGAAGGAGCTCGACCGTGGACAGATAAGAATCGCGAACAGACACTTTTTCCCGCACATTAGGATCAAGAGGAAAATAAGTGCCTGACACTTTATTCCCCGCACACTGCTTACTTAAGACGAGGACGCTTCAGCGATCTTAATCACCGACCGTTCGGTGCGCAGGAACAAGGCATCACCGACGACCGCCGGAGTGGCCAAAATCGTTTCTCCGACGACCGGTTGGCCGACCACCTCGGCGGACGAATCGTCATCCCGGACGACCGTTACCTGCCCGCCGGAATCGAACACGAAGATCCCGGAACCGGTCGCGATCGGTGTCGCCCACACCGCTTCGATACCGGGCAAGCGTTTCTGCCAAATCACTTCGCCATCGACCAGGTTGCCGGCGACCAGCACCGAACCACGGCCCATGTAGAGCCGCCCGCCGGCGATCACCGGACTGCACCGCTGCGGACGCAGGCGGTTGCTCTTCCAGGCGACCTCGATCCCCGCCGAATCGGTCCGCAAAGCGACCGTCTCCTCTCCCGGTACAACGATCAACGGGGCGGCGAAACTGGCCGATGCCGTACGGTCGCACTTGATCGCGAAGTCGTGTTCGAGTTCACCGCTGCGGGCACCGACGATTTGCAATTCGTCACCGTCCTGGAGCACGAACGCCGCACGCCCGTCGCCGAGCGTAACCGGTTGCGGGGTCGCCCAGTTGCTCTGCCGACGACGTGGCCGCAGCCACAACGTTTCACCCGTTTCCGCATCCAATCCGGCGGCGAACGAATCTCCCTGGTTCTCCAATTGGACCGCGACGACGCCGTCGATCACCGTCGGTGAACTGCTCATGCTGACGTCGTTGCCGGTCTGCGGGTGGTCGACCGCCAAGCCGCGAAACCATTGCAGCCGCCCTTGCAGATCGACACAGACCAGATCGCACGAGCTGAACAAGGCAAAGATTCGCTGACCGTCGCTGGCCGGCGTCGGCGATGCGTTGGCGCTGGTCGGATGCGTGTAGGGACGCCCGGTCGCTCGCAACGATCGCAACCAACGCCGCTCACCCGTTTCGGCGTCGAAGGCTTCGATGTGTATGTCTCGCTCGTCCTCGCCGTCACACCCGGTGACGACGACCAGATCGCCGACCACGACCGGGCCGCCGATCCCTCGGCCGGTGCTCGCCATCTTCCAGGCGACATGTTTCCCCTCGGGGACATCGAAGTCGACCGGAGGACGTGATTGCAACGCAGCACTCCGCCCCCCGTCGCCGCGAAAACCGAGCCAATCCGACTGGGCAACCCCGGTCAAGGCCGGCAACAGCATCGCGGCAAAACACGAAATCGCTAGCAAAAAACGGCAAGAAGGAACACGAAACGTCATGGCGAGACTCCGGGGCGAGCGCAGCGAGGTGGGAACGGAGAAGCCGAAGCGACGAGTATACAGCAATCGGCCACGGCGGGAACAAAGGGGGGCAGTAGTAAAAAGCCACCCTGCCTTAAGGGGGGGCTGGCATAAGCGAGGAGAGGGCCTTTCGGGCGGCTCAGACCGTGACCCCGCCGCTTTCCAGAAATCATCGTCATAACCCTTGGTTAGGCTGCCGCTATTACCGTCGGCAACCGGCTGTCACCGTCCAATAGCACATTGGAAAGATCACGTTTTCAACGCCATGGCGCGAGCCATGTAGCCTCGCGGGTGCAGGGCGGTGGCTGTTTTTGAGGAGCTGCTGGCAGCCCACCCCTCGCTTATGCCCGGCCCTCCTACGGGGTGCCTTGCGTTTCGCTGGTGGTGATGCGACTCGTGTAGATACCGCTGCTCAAGAAGCGAGGCTGCGCGCCGCTACGAATCCAGACGTCGGGCAAATCGTCACTGCGGTCACAGTCACCAGGCACAGCGATCAATCCGCTGCGGGCCCCAGGCT
>SKZY01000373.1 GCA_007127095.1 Planctomycetaceae bacterium | reverse complement strand
ACTCGGGTTGGGACGTTCATCGATTTCGGATTCCCCGGCGAACGGAGGATGTTGGCTGACGGTTTCTATTAGAATAGGCGCTCGGCGTCCCGTTGGGGAAGGATCGTCAAGGCCTCGGGATCTCGCCGACTCGCTCGTTTCCGGATGCCAACCCGGGTCAACGCCAATGTCTCATTCTCCTCTCGATTGGGTCGGGGTATTTTCCCCCGACCGCCAACAAAGGTTGCTCGCTGGCGTCGCTTCACGCCACCGGCGGACTGGTTTTGAACTGGCAAAATTGCGTCGGCGGCTCGCCGAACAGGAGCGACGGGACGCTGAGCAATTGGAACTGCATCGGCACGAGACCGTCGGGCATTGTCGCGAACAGCGGCGCGAAATGCTTCAGCGCTGGGACGAGGCTGAAGAAGAGCTGACGGTTGCCTACGAGACCCAGACGGTCGCGACCCGAGACAGCCTGACCGAAGTCGCGGCAAAACTTCGCCAGGAATTGCAGGACGAGCGGGCGAATATCCAACGGAAGGTCGCTGCCCGCTGTGACGCCGTCCAGCACCAATTCGAGAACCGCCGCAACCTGCCGGGCCAGCAGATGAGGAAGGAACACGCCCAGATCGCCGAAGCGTTGGTGCCGATCGAGGAACAGCTCGAATGGACCCGCATGCTGACCATCCGCAGGCTCGACCAGTTGCCTTCCGCCGAAGCTTCACCCGGCGACCGGTCTGGCCCGCCAGCCTACGACGTCGCCGAACCGACTCCGACATCGGTCAAGGATGCCGTCGAGGCGATCGAGCGATTGACCCGCAAGGCCAAGGCGATCAACACCGAATTGCAAACCGGCGCCGCCTCCAAGACCGTCGATTCCTTCTACCTTCCAGCCGGTGTCGCGGTCTTTATCGTGATCTGGGTGGTGATCGTGCTGGCGATTCAACCTGAACAGACCTTGCTTTGGATGTTTGTCAGCATTCCGATCGGCGGGCTGATCGGCTTTTCGATCTACGGCATCTTGCTGATGCCGCTTCGCAAAATGACGCGGCAGATTTACCCGCACAGCGAAGCGTTGCTGGCCGAAGCGAAGCGATGTGCCGAGGCCGGTCGACGGGTGGCAAAGAAGCAGGCTGACGAGGTCACCGCCGAGCTCCTGCAACGGCGAAAGGACCATCTCGCCGCGGCCGAACGATGGCGGAAAGAGCGGCTCGCCGAACTCGAACAACGGATCACCGCCGCGCACGCCAAAGCCAAAAGCGAAATCGAGAGACGGTTGACCAAAATTGCCGAGACGTTCAGCACCCAATTCAATCAGGTCGGTGCCCGGATGCGAGGCGATGCCGACACGTTGGCCGATTCGATCAATCAAACCCTCACTCGCGAAGATGTGGAGAACCGTGAGCGGCGCGAGCGTTGGATGCGGTTACATGCAATCGAGTTGAAGCGGTTGGAAAGCCGGTTGCGGTCTGGGTTGATACGTGGGTTGCAGCGGATCGACCTGGCCTATGATCGGATCGTCGAGCGTTTCCCGTCCTGGGCTCGTGTCGTCGCCGCACCGCTGCCGACAACCGATGCTCTGCCTTGCCTGCCGATCGGCTTCCTCCGAATCGACCGCTCGCTGGAAGAAATCCTGACACAAACCGCTCAACCGATTTCTCCTGATGGCGAAATGTCGACGCACGACGAAAGTCCTCCAGATCAGTTCTTAACTGCACACGTCCAAGGCGAACAGATCGCCGACGAAGTCCTCGCGGCGCTGCCCGAGCTGATGCCGGTCGTCCTGCATCGACGATTGCACGCCGGGCTGGTGATCGAAGCGGCTCCGAATCAATTCGAACACGCGACTCGACTGGCTCAAGCGATTCTCTGGCGGGCGGTCGCCGCAGTCGCCCCCGGCCGCATCAAGCTGACCTGGGTCGATACCACCGCCCCCCAGCACCAGGACGACCCCGCTTTGAGCGATCTGTTGAAGATCGGCGGCGACCATGGCGCGGTCGCCGAACGAATGTTAACCAACGACGAACGTCCGATTGAACAGCGGTTACAGGAGCTGAGCGACCAGGTATCACGCACTATCAGCGAAAAGCTTCACGACCGCTTCGAGCGAATCGAGGAATTCAATGAGGACGCCGGAACGCATGCAGAACCTTACCGGGTGCTGGTGGCGATCGGGTTTCCACGACAACTGACTCGACCGGCCTACCAATCGTTGCAGCGTTGGATCGATGCCGCGCCGCGCTGTGGGACCTGGACGATCCTGGTTTGCGATTCGTCGCAAACTTGGCCGACCGATATGCCACAGCCTGACGGACGCCGATTGCTGAAAATGGCTATCGACGAAACGGGGCGTTGGCACCATCACAACACCGGGATCAACGACCTGCCATTCGTCCCGATCGATCCACCGCCCGAAACGATCCGTCCCGAACTGATCCGCAAGCTTGCCGAGCAGACCACTCAACTAGGAAAGAAAAATTCATGAATCACACGCTATCGGTCTCCCTGATCATCACGATCGCCCTTTTCGGCGATCTTCTCAGTGGCCACTTCGGTGGGGTGGCGCGGGGAGCCGAGGTTTTGGTCCGGGATACCGACTCGCTGCGATCTGCCATCCGTGATCTGAAGCCGGGCACGACGCTGAAGATCGCTCCCGGCGAATACCCCGGAGGACACTACACCAACGGACTCGTCGATCTGACGGTTGAAGCGCTCGATCCCGACAGTCCGCCGCTATTCCGTGGCGGAAAAAACGGGTGGCAGTTTTCTCGTTGTCACGATTTGACACTACGGAATCTGAAGTTCAGCGGCCAATCGAACAATGGATTGAATCTGGACGACGGCGGACGGTTTGATCAGCCGGTAACGGGAATCAAGCTTGTCGGTTTAGAGATCAGCGATATCGGACCGCGGGGGAACTTCGACGGGATCAAATGTTCCGGGCTCGATGAAATGGAGATCCGCGACTGTACGATCACCGGTTGGGGCGGCCAAGCGATCGACATGGTCGGTTGCCATCGGTCACTGATCACCGACTGTCGGTTCATCGGCAAACCGGGCTTTACTGCTTCGGCTGCCGTACAGACCAAAGGGGGCAGTTCGGAGGTCAGGATCGAAAAATGTCACTTCATCAACGCGGGTCAGCGACCGTTGAACATCGGCGGTTCAACCGGCTTGACGCTGTTTCGACCGTCGGGGGCTAAGTATGAGGCGAAAGCGATCATCGCTCGCGACAATGTGATCGAAGGCAGTATGTGTGCGGCCGCGTTTGTCGGGGTCGACGGAGCGGAGTTCAGTGGCAACACGATCCTGTTTCCGCAGAAATGGGTCTTTCGGATCCTGCAAGAGACGACGGCGCCCAGCTTCGTACCGACGCGAAACGTGCGGGTCGAGAACAACCGGATCGTTTTCCGCCGCAGTGATGTTGCGATCGAAATCAACATTGGCGCTGGCACGCAGCCGGAAACATTTCACTTTCAGGGAAATCGATGGTTCGCCACGGACCGTCCGCAGGCCTCCGAGCCGAACTTACCGGTCACCGAAATCGGTGGCAGTTACGGCATCGACCCCCGCCGCTGACGCCGTTTAATCACCTTCGCTT
>SKZY01000308.1 GCA_007127095.1 Planctomycetaceae bacterium | reverse complement strand
TTGATGTGCTGGAAATCGAAAACCTGACCAAATCGTTCACTCAACCCGGAGGCGGTCGATTGGCGATTTTGGATATCGAATCGTTCCGTCTCGCAGCCGGTGAACAGGCCGTGTTGATCGGCCAGAGCGGCGGCGGCAAAACGACGCTGCTGCATCTGATCGCCGGGTTGTTAACGCCCGATGCCGGATCGATCCGGATCAACGGCACCGACATCACGAGGCTGAGCGAGACCGGCCGCGATCGGTTTCGGGCGGCGACGACCGGATATGTGTTTCAAACCTTCAACCTGTTGGCCGGCTTCACGGCGTTGGAAAACGTCCGCTTGGGGATGTCATTTGCCGCCGGTCGTCATGACGTCGCCCGCGCCACCGAGTTGCTCGGACGCGTCGGGTTGGCCGATCGGGCGCACTATCGGCCCGGACAGCTCTCGGTCGGTCAACAGCAACGGGTGGCGATCGCCCGCAGTCTTGCCGGCCGCCCGAAATTGTTGCTCGCCGACGAACCGACCGCCAACGTCGACCCGGCGAGCAGCGAGAACGTGATCGAACTGATCCGCGACAGTTGTCGGCAGGATGACGTGGCCTTACTGCTGGTCACGCACAGCCGCGAGATCGCTTCGAAGTTCGACCGAGTCGAGCGATTGGAAGAACTCAATCGCGTGCTCGTCCATCAACCGTCTGCCGCCGGAAACTGACATGTCATTGTTGCAAATCGCCTGGAGAAACTTCTGTTACCGGTCGGTATCGAGTGTGCTGACCACCTTTTCGCTCGCCCTGGGCGTCGCCTTGGTCGTGATGGTGTTGGCGATCTACGGCATCATCACCGACGCTTTTCGGAGCAACTCGGCGGTCAGCTACAACCTGGTCGTCGGCCCCAAGGGTGACGCTCTGCAGTTGACGCTCAATTCGGTCTACTACCTCAGTCAGCCGATTCAGAATCTGCCGTTCACCGATTACATGGAGTTTTTTGACCAGCAGCAGCGAGCCGAAATGGTACGTCGCTACGGCGGTCCCGAGTCGTTGGGCGAAGTCGCCGGGAAGTACTCCCGCTTCGTCGCTGGCGGGGTCGCGATTCCGCTGGCGTTGGGCGATTATTTCGACCAGTATCGTGTCGTCGGGACGACTCCTGATTTCTTCGACAAGCTGCTGCACGGCCCTGATGTGGATCAGCCGTTTCGGTTTCGTGAAGGCCGTAACTTTGAGGTCTTCAACGAAGAGAACGGCTACTTCGAAGCGGTACTCGGGTCTCGCGTCGCGGCCAACCTGGGGTATGGGGTCGGCGATATCTTCTATCCCACGCATGGCGATCCTGAGGGGAAGGGGCACCGCGACGCCTTCCGGGTCGTCGGCGTCCTGGCCCCCACCGGCACACCGAATGACCGGGCGGCATTCGTCAATCTGGAAGGTTTTTACCTGATGGAGGGACACGCCAAACCGGTCGAATCGGAGCCCGATGACATGATCGCCGGGGATGCTCCGGCGGGCACCGATCCCGACGGCGAGTCGATCCGACCGCTGACGATCCCGCAGCGTGAGGTGACCTCGATCCTGGTCCGCAGCGGTGGGCTGTGGGGCGCCCAATTGATGAATCTGATCAACGAAGGGAAAGACGCTCAGGCCGCCGCGCCGGTCGGCGAGATCCACAAGATGCTGACTCAGATCGTCGGCCCGTTGTTGACCGCCTTGATCGTGATCACGGTGATCACCTGTGTCGTCGCGGCGATGGGAATTTTGGTCGGGATCTACAACTCGATGAGTGACCGTCGCCGCGACATCGCCGTGATGCGAGCGCTGGGCGCCCGACGCGACGCGGTGACCACGATCATCTTGTTGGAGAGTCTGTTGATCGCGGTGATCGGCAGCGTTACCGGTTGGGTCTTGGCCCATTCGGCGATCCTGATCGCCAGCCCTTTTATCGAAGCGCACACCGGTGTGCGGGCAGGATTCTTGACGATCAGTGTCTACGAATTCCTCGTGCTGCCGCTGGTTCTGTTGCTCGCCACCCTCGCCGGTCTGCTGCCCGCTGCGGTCGCTTATCGAACCGACGTCAGCCGCAACCTGGCGGCCTGATTAATTTTAGAGGTTCGTGGTAAGCATCGCGCTGCGCCCCCTTCGGGGTCGGTTATTTTTCGGGCGACTCCCCTCCGGGGGTGGTCGCTGCGCTCCAACCCCCGGCTAATGGCTTGTATCCCTTCGGGATGCTCACAGTCGAGTCTATCCCGATCCCGAGGTGCTCGCCGTGATCCATCACACAACCCAGCCCCCTTCGTAGATCTTTGCGAGTAAGCACCTTGCGGCAAATAAGTGTCGCCTTTCGCTCCGCGAAAGTAGCGTTCTGGCGTTCTTTCGCGGAGCGAAAGGCGACTAAAAAAATCCGCGCGATGCTAAACGCCCCAGCGATCTGGTCGTGCCCAGGGGAGCGTTATGCCCAAAGACTCCTTTGGAGGTGCTTTCCGTAGCGGAAGTCGCTAAGACTTTCGGGCCGTCAGGAAAGAACCGAAACTCTTGGCGAGTTCCGCTACGTTTGAATCGAGCTGGCAATCGTCCACTAGATGCCCAGTTCGTGGATCGGCGAACCGGTCTCGACGAAGTTTCGTGGTCTGCCGCGGCGGTCGATGTATTGGCCGTCGAGAGGGACGCCGAAGTGCTTGTAGATTGTCGCCGCGAGATCTCCGGGGGAGACGGGGCGGTTGAGGATCGAACCGCCATCGGGCTCGGTGGCACCGATCACTTGGCCGTGATTCAATCCGCCACCGGCCAACGACATCGACATCACGTTGGGCCAGTGGTCGCGACCGTCGCTGCTGCCCTGGGTGCCCATCCGCGGCGTACGACCGAACTCGCCCATCGCAATGATCAACACGTCCTGCAGACGACCGCGTTCTTCCAAGTCGCTGACCAGAGTCGTCAGCAAGTGATCGAACAGCGGCAGCAGCGGACGTAGCCCGCGGCTGATCCCGCCGTACGGTGGGATGTTGTCGCCGTGGTTGTCCCAGGTACCGCTGGCGGTGTGGTAGCTGAGGTCGAGTGTCACGAAAGCGACTCCCGACTCGACCAGCCGTCTGGCCAACAGCGCCTGTTGGCACCAGAGGTGGTCGCCGTAGCGTTGTCGAACCGCTTCGGGTTCCCGCGACAGGTCGAACGCTTCGCGGGCGCGTTGGCCGACCAGCAGATCGACGGCCTGTTGCTGATAATCGTCCATCGCGGCCATCGTACCGCTGGAGTCGATCTCGCGGCGCATCTTGTCGAGGTCCGTGAGTAACCGTCGACGATCGAGGATGCGATCGAAGTCGAGGCCCTTGGAGAATTGGAACATCTCCGCGGCGGACCGTTTGCCGGTATCGTTGCCGACAAGGTCATAGATCGGCAGTTTGGCGGCGTTATTGCCCTGCAGCGGGTTGTACTTTTGGCCCAGATCGCCGGCGAAAGCGATGTGAGAGGGAGAGCGATAAAAGCCGACGTAGGGCGGCATGCCGGGGTGGTTAGGGCCATGATGCTTGGCCACGATCGAGCCGATCGCCGGGTAGTTCACCGCCTCGGGATTGCTCCGCGGCGCGGCGGCCAGGTTAGCCGTTTGGAACACCAT
>SKZY01000317.1 GCA_007127095.1 Planctomycetaceae bacterium | reverse complement strand
ATCAGCAACGCCTCCAACCGCCCATCCAGGAAAACCTGCGCATCGGTGTGGATCTCCCGGCCGGCCGGGAGATCCTCGCGGTCTACCCGACCGAACAGCTCTCGAAAAACGCCGTGTTGCATCGTCCGCTCCAGGTCTTGAATCAACGACTTGGTCTCGGCAATGGCTCTCGCCGACGTCAACCAACCCGCCAGCGCAATGTTACTGATCGGCACGAATTGTTCTGGTTGGCCGCCGGCACGTTTGACGACACCGACGGCGTCCAGATTTTCTGCCTGGGGGATACGGTACTTTCGACGCGTCTGCTTGCTCTTGTCGGCTGGTCGAAGCACGCTGACCCGACCACCATCGAAGCTCGACTTGGGGGCACCCGGGCGATGATGTTGATACTGGCGGAACTCGCGTAGGTTCTTGCGGGCGGCCAAGGTTCTTTCCAGCGTTTCACGGACCTGTGCGAACGATCCCTCTGCCACCGGCGCGATGGCGGCATAGAACTCGAGCAGGCTGTCGATCTGTTCACGCCACACCGGCTCGACTCGCGGCCAATCGATCAGCCCATCCGCTTGGCCGCGAGCTTGCTCGGCCAGCTCTGACCAACGCAGCTTTGCCTCTGCTCGCGCGGCGTGAACGCAGGCGATGGCTTGTTCGTCACCTTCCGCCGTGGCGAGCAGTTTATTCGCAACGGCGAGAGGAAGGTTGCCGTCGGTTCGACGCATCGCATCACACGGCAACAATTCCGCGTCACCGCGATCGACGGCGGGAAAGATCAGTTCGCCGTTCGCTTGATCGATCCCGCGCGCGGCGGCGCGAGCGATTTCGCTGAGCAAATGGCTACCGAACCAGAGGTCACGAGACCTTCGTGCCTGGGCGATGAAGTCCTGGACCGGACCGATGGAAATGCTGATCAAGTAGGTGTTCACGTTGAGCTACTCCGATTTGCCCAGCATTCGCACGCTGGAGTGTTTCGTGTTCAGCCATTCGAAGAAGGCGGTTCGCAATCGGTGGCCGCTGGGGGCTGCCTGGCCGATGGCCAGCGGATTGAACTTTGCCGAATCACCCGGCGCCACCAACTCATCGAAAGCGGCCGCCGACCCACGCAAGGCGTAACCGTTTTGGATCGCGATGACCTGCCCTGCTTCCGGGTAGCCGCGTCCCAACCAGAGAGCGATCGGAACGAACTTGTCATCGGCCAGCGGCATGCCGACGACGATCAGCGGACTCGCCAGTCGATCTTGGCGACCATCCGGCCCCTCCCAATTCAGCTCAAAGTTGCTCGGTTCAACCAACCGATCGCCGTTTCGACCTTGGGTCTGGAACTGCGCTAAGATCGGCAGCCCAAAGGCGGCCCGCGGCCAGACGGGTGCCGCGTTGTGTTGGGGCGGATGAGACCATCCCGACTTGGGCGTGGAGCTCAATTGCCGAACCTTGTCCGCCTCCGGCCAATTGCTGATCGAAGGGCGATTTCCCGCTCCACGTCGCCTGGCGAAATTGGGGTCATGGTCCCCCAGCTTGCCGGAGCTTGGCCCTTGCTGGCGAAACTCGTTCAGCCACCCAAGCGCCGTTGTCCAAGCGTTCGCAGCGTTCGCGGTTGGCGAGCCCACCGCGATCTGGGCCCCGCGCAGTCGCGGCCAATCAGTCAGATTTTCGGCGGGCACAAACGCGTCGGGGCCGAACAGCCGTCGGAGCTCATCCTCCGTCTTCGGAGCCGCCACCGGCACCAATTTACGGCTCTCATCACAAGCCGGCGCGATTTTTCCGAGCCCCCGGCGGGGGCGTGAACCGTAGCCGCCGAAACAGATCCAGGCGGCCAGCGTTCTTTGGATCTCTTCGTCGAGCCTCGCGGGGTACTTCAATGTCAACTGGAACTCGAGACCAGGCCTCCTCCGCTCAGCTGGCAATGTACCATCTCGCTGCTTTCGCGCAGGCCAGAGTGCGTAGGCACCCGGAGCGGTCCAGCCGACGTCCTCGCCATCGATGTCCTTGAGTGCCGGCTGATCAGGGACTCGAACGGAAACGCGGACCGTGGACTTCGTCACGGCGGGAGGGCTGTCGCTGCCGGTGTGCCCACCGGTACCGCCCCAAATCTCGCTTTCGCGGGCGTACAGTTCCTCGGCAGACCCCGCGTCGGCGGCGGTCGCTCGCCACCAGAATCGCAAATGCCCTCGGAGGGTGGGGACACGGATGAAATCGACCTTGTCGACGTGTCGGGTCGTCACGCCGCCACCGAGCGTCGGTGTCACGATCCGCAAGGTCAGCTTGCGGGTGCGGACATTCGAATCGCGAGGCGGAGGTACGTCGAAAGGCAGCGACATTGGAATCTCCCGAACAAGCAACGGACACACACGGCGGACAGGGGGCGGTGGAGACGGGGCACAAGGAGTGGGGACGGCGACTCATCTGCCGAAATTCCGCGCCGCCTCGGTCGAATCGTCGATCACGCGTGGCTGTCCAGCGTTTCCAAAGTGAATACGCCAGAGCCGAGAGTGATGTGACAAATCCACGAGGTTGCGGGAGTAGCGACTGCGGTCAGACACGCCCCGTCGAGAATCTAGCGAACCCCACGAATGGAATCAACCAGATGAGGCGCCTGACAATTCGCTTCTTGGGGGGCATTGAGGGCAGGCAAGTCAATCCGAAAAGCCCGCCTAGCGCCGATCACCGTGAGTAAATCCAATACGCTACTCGCGTTAGTTTCGCCGAGAGTTTGAGAAAGCGAATCTCGCGAGTGCAACAACCCACATGGCCTGGACCGTCAGTGGAACCGAACAACCGCCTGCCGACTCAATCGCTGGCAGACGGGTCGCGGGAATGCGGGTGAAAACGAGCAGCAGCAACAAGCAGCCTCGGGCTTAAGCCGCGTGGTCGTAGCGTCTCGAAGCCAGTGGAGCCTACAGACAACTCCTGACAAGCGGAGCAGACTCGAGCGGAGCGAATGCCTCAGTGGCCCGTAAACGGCCGAGGACGTTGGAACAGTGGGGGCACCCTGGCCCGATTTTTCCTTGCCCGTTCGCTGCGGTTTGTAGAGATGTCTGGGGAAGTGCTTAATTCGATCGCTTTTAACCAGCTTTTTTCCATCCGCAACGCACGCCTAAGTCTCTATCAGGAAATACATTGCGAAAGTTGCAGAGCAAACGGCTGCCTGCCAGCCCTGACGGGGCGCTCTGCAGATTGCGTCAAGCCGCCCTGATCGGACTCTGTCCACCGGTACGATCTGCCGTGTTGTATTCATCATCGCCACGTATTGATCGAGTGATCTGTGCTACAACAGACGAACCAAATCCAGCTAAAGAAGCGTGAAAGACCGGTCGAGCAAACTTTGGTGAAGGGCCGAATCGACCAGATCGGTGTACCCGTCGCTTTCGGACTCGTCGAGCCGGTCGGACGCCAACAAATGAATCGTCCTCTCCGTTTCTTCACGCAGTGAATCCCGGTCATTGAAACGACTCTGGAGTCCGACATCGCCTGACGCTACAGTGCCCCAAAGCTGGATCGTGGCCGTCTCCTCTTCGCGTTGCCAGGAGCGGTCGCGTTGCGGCGCGTGCTCGACGCCTGGCACCAATCCCCGGTCGGCAGCGGAGCTTTCTCCTTCAAGCATTGCGGCGAATTGTT
>SKZY01000031.1 GCA_007127095.1 Planctomycetaceae bacterium | reverse complement strand
TGAACCACCAAACGCTCGCCAGCGGCACGACGTTGCAACCGCCGGGCCGCGGCGTTGTGAGGATCGTTTTCCAGGGCGAGGTCGGCGATCGCTTCGGCACCCCGTTGGCTGCCGGTCATCAACGCCAACTCGCCAGCGGCGGTCAATTCCTCGGCTCGCGACAACATCACCTGAACCAACTCGCGGAGGTAAGTCGACCCCGCGGTCGGCAACAGCAAGCCGTCGTTCGACGTGGCCAGCGAGATCAATCGGGGCAGGAAGGCGAAGTCGGGATGATTCGCCTCGATCGCGATTTCGCCGTTCAGTGTGATCTCGCCGCGACCCGTGTTGCCGACGACCGCGATCGGTCCCGCGGTCGGCAACGAGTCATCGGCGGCGGCCGCGACGCTACCGAAGTAAAGCGAATCCCGGTCGGCCCGCAGCGGAGGCAAGCGGCCATCCTGGATCACCGTCATCCCGCCGGGCAATGTCAGCCGTTCGACCCAGATCGGCGACAGCGTCGCCGCTGCGGCGAGTCGCCCACCGATCTGCTCGGCGTGTTGCGAATCGTCATCACCGATCACGCCCAACTCGCCACCCGTTTGGTTGGCGAGCGTGGCCAACAGTTCGACATTCTTGGTCGGGCCGATCGCCACGCCATGGACCGAAATCCGATCGGAACGCAATCGGTTGACCAGTGATTCAAACTTCGACTCATCAGCCACCAAGCCGATCGAGGCGGCGTCGCCCAAATAGACCAGACTGCGGGTCTGATCCGACGGTCCGGCGACCAAGCCGCCACGAGCCGTTTGCAAAGCCTGGGCGAGGTTCGTATTGCCCAGCGGCAAACGCCGCTCCAATCGAGAAATCGCTTCCCGTAATTTCGACTCGTCGGCCGCCGAAACCATTTCGGACAACGGCACCGCCGTCACGTCAGCGGCAAACAATTGGACCCGGTCCTCGGGACGCAGATTCGCCAGCAAACCGCGTAACACCGTCAACTGGTCGGCGCGAAACGAACCACTCTGGCTCGCCGATGTGTCGACCACAATACTCAGCCGTGCCGGGCCCTCACCGAGCAGCTTCAGCAAAGCCTTGTCAGCCGGTGCTTGGACCGAAGCCGCAAAATACGACTGGCCGGCACCGTCTTGATAAGTCGCCACCCGCGTCGCTAATTCGCCGCCTGGATGAACACCCGCCGGGCGAACCGATTGAGCCCGCAAGCCGGAGGAAAAGAGACCGGATGCCAATACGGCAGCCGTCAGGGTTGCATGTCGTAACTCGAGTCGCAGTCGCATCCGAAAATTCTCCAAAAACGAAACCCGGCCAGATGGGAAAAGAAAAGGTCTCGCCGGACGTTGCCGATTTCTTCTGGGGGCTGATAGGTACTCTTAAGTCTATTTGCCGATCCGAAAATCGCGATGGAAAACCGCGACTTTTCGACCGCTTTGCTGCGAAACTGTGACGGTCGTAACTGTTGCAGGATGCAACCGTTGTACGATCCTGCCCGAGCCGATTCGCTCACACCGCCGCAAATGACCAGCGAATTACATGCAGGTGCAAATGACGGGCCAAGAAAAGAAAAGTGAGCCGATCGGACAGCCGGCCAGGGGACGGTTTCGCTGCGAAACCGCGTATCCCTGGGGCTGATCCGAGGCATTGACCGGCGATCAGGATTGCTTCAATTCCAACGCCTCGGCCTCGAGCTTGCCGATCTCGGCCTGCAGTTGGATGATCTCGTCAGGGTCATCGGGCTGCTGCTTGGCGCCGGCCAGCTGCTGGCGAAGTTGCTCGAGTTTTTTCTTGATCACTTCGTGGCGTTTTTTCGCTTTTTTATCCATCGTTCCTTTTCGTGCGTCACTCGATCGGCAGGTCGAAATCGCCCTTGGTATCTCGCCAGACGGCGTGGATGTGATTCGCGGGTGTTCCTTCGGCATCGGGCTGCGTGTTGACCAACTCGATCACGAACGATTCGCCGTGAATCCGGTAGTAATGCCCGACATGAGGCTCGGTCGCTCCGGCCCAAGCAAAGTGGACCGCGGACGGCCCGGCCTGGCGGATGGCAGTGAGTCGCTGTTTGGCGATTTCATCGGGGACGACGGCGGCATAGACCTCGATCAATCGCATCAGTTTGCCCGCCGAGGCCTGATCCATATCGGCCATCACCAGCCCTTCCGGTTCGGTCACGGTGATGTGTGGCTGGCCGACGAAGCGGATCTCGGCTGGTGCCTTATCGGCGATCATCGCACGGTTCTTGAGATCGTCCTGCAGGCCGTTGATCAGGTCGAAGGCGATCTCCTCTTCCAGCCGCAACACCCGTGTTCCCTTGCCGAGTGTCCCCGGGACGTCGCTCTTGATCTCCGCGGGGTTGGTCGCCAAGAACTGCGGCGTGCTGGCGACGACCTTGCCGTCGCGGCAGACGAAATTGAGCGACAGGTGGTGTCCCTCGAAGCTAAAACCCCACCGCTCGGTCGCCGACGGCTTGCCGTAGACGGTCACGTAATACTTCTCCGGATTGCGGCGTTCATGGCTGTCAGGCCCCTCGAAATGTCGCAACACGTTTTCCAACAGCATGATCTTGCCCGCCTTTTCATATCCGGCTTCGCTCAAGGCGGCTCGCAACGTCCGGCGGGCAGCGGTTTGCTGCGGTACCGTCATCTCCATCAGCGGCAAGCCCTTGCGGGTCGGCAGCGGGATGAAATTCCAGTCGGTCCGCTCGGGTCCGTCGAACTCCAACAATGCCTTTTCCAACTGCGACTCATCCAGCATCGCTAGCCAGGCGTCGGCATAGGTTTGCATTTGGGGCGCCGGCGATTCGGCGGTTTGCATCGCGGCGACAAGGCCGACCAAACAAGCGACGGCGAAGCTGCCGACGAGCGGATAGCGGTAGGTTTTCATCTCAAACAGACTCTCAGGAGGGTGACAATGGGGATGAGTGGGGAGGGCGATTTCGTGCGGACGACTGATCCGACCGCAGCGGCTATCTTAGAGCAGCGGAGAACCGAATGCAAAACGGGTCCAGGGGCAAAATGGGCGACGTTGGCAGTTGCGGCGGTTTGCAATTTTTGCAATTGCCCTCGACCGGCTGACGGCCTACTTTTGCAGTCAGCGATGAACCGAATCCGAGCAAGGAGGCTCTGGCGTGTTGGTACGAAGAACGATTCGAACGAAGTTGATGATCGTGATGGGGCTGATGCTCGCGGTCGTCATGCTGCTGGCGTCGAGCGCTTTTTGGGGCTTGTCGCGGTACCGGGGCTTGGCCGATGCGATCAGCCGCCAAGCCGATGAGATCGCCTACACCAACCGCCTGAGCCGCGGAGCCGAATCGATGCGGGACATCGGTCACCGACTCCGCCAGCTCCATAACGCGCAACGCCCCGACGATTCGCTGGCGATCAAGCGTTTCGAGATGGAACGCAGCGGCTTCGATTTTGAACTTCAAGAGTTCGGCCGAATTTTGGAAAGCTACCAGTTGCGCAGCAGCGACCTGCGGCCAAGTCAACTGCTGTTCATCGATCCCCGTGATCGTTTGGCCCGGGTCGACGCGATGACGTTGCAACTCAACCGAGTCTGGGACCGCTACAGCCAACCGGCCTATCTCCGTGACGCCGCCTGGTTTGCGATCCTGCAAC
>SKZY01000074.1 GCA_007127095.1 Planctomycetaceae bacterium | reverse complement strand
TGGGCCCAGCGAGCGATCAATCGGGCCAGGTGGTCGGTGGTCAAATCGGGCATGTCGATCGGCGTCACCAAGACCGCCTGATACCCCAATCTGATCGCCTGTCGCAGTGACATCGCCACCCCGGTGGCGGGTCCCAAGCCGGGCGGGTCGTCGGCGATGCCAAGCACATCGACCGGATCGCCGTCGCGAGTCAGCCACTGCGGCGTCGGAAGTCGCACCGAGCCGGCAGCCGGTTCGATCGAACGGCCGGCGACGACGATCCGATTGACGAGCGGTACCAACCGCTCGATCGCGTGATCGAGAAAGGTGAGGCGTTTCGGTTGGCTGCTTCGCGATCCGCCAGCCACGCTCGATCGCGGTGCGACTTCCCGATCGAGCCACAGCGTCGCCTTGTCGACACCCATTCGAGATGAACGGCCGCCGGCGAGTACGACTCCCAAGATTCGCGGGTCTCGTCGTGCGGCGGGGTCGCTGCGGCGATGACGCGGCGGCGGTACCGATTGACGGCTCATTTCGCGACGACGTCTTCGACCCAGCCGCGGGCCCGCATCATCGGAGGAAAACCGATCGTGGGGGCTGCGAGTAAGGCGACATGCCGCAGGTCGGCGGCGGTGCAGCCCGCCTCGATTGCTTTGCGTCCATGCGAGTGGGCGGCACCCTCAAGCCCCGCCCCGATTGAAATCGCTAACTTGACCAGCGCTACTTCACGATCTGACAGTGGGCCTGCGGATCGCGTCGCGGCACCGAAGGCCTCATAGGCACGCATCAGATCGGGGTGGTCCTGATGCATTTGCCGATACGGTTTGGGGATCATCAATGGGGCTCCTGGTCCCGAAGGTCTCGAAAATCAGCTCGCGTCAGCTGGCGGATCAGCGAATCCATCGTCGGCGTCTCCGCTTGAGACGCGACGTCGTGGCCGCACGATCGCAGTGTGTCGGTCACTCCGCTGCTGAGTGAGATCAGCCGAGTCTTCTTGAGGTCATCGCCGAAGATGCGAATTAACGAACGGGCGATCGCATCGCTGGTGACGGTCACGAAATCGATTTTCCCGTCGGCCATCCGTCTGACGATCTCCGGATCGGCGGCGGTGACGTCGCGGTGTTCATAGGCCACTACCGAGGTCGTTTCGCCCCCCGCGATCGCCAAGTTGGTTTCCAGCGTTTTTGGCCCGCGACTGGCCCGGATCAGCAAAAACCGTCTCCCGGCCGCACCCGGCCCGAGGCTATCGGCGAGCGACTGAGCCGTCATCGCGGGGCCCTCGAGGTCGGCGCGGAGATGATAATCGCGGAGCCTTTCGACGGTGCGGGCACCGACCGCGGCGAGCCGATTGTTTGCCAGTCCGCGGAGATCATGTCCGGCGGCGAGCCAGCGGTCGAGAAAGTAGCTGACGCCGTTTCTACTGCTGAAGACCAGCCAGTCGAACCGGGCCAGGTCTTCCATCGCCTGTTCGAGACCGCTGGCGTCCGACGGCGGACCGATCTCGATCGCCGGTTGCAGCAACACCTCGGCACCCAGTTCCCGCAGTGGACCTGCCAGTTCGTCAGCCTGCTGCTCGGCCCGCGTGACCAAGACCGTTTGTCCGAACAGTGGCCGTTTGTCGAACCAAGACATCTGGTCAGCCAATCGGGTAACCTCGCCGACGATCACGATCACCGGGGGCCGCAGCTTGGTCGCGGGGGTCAACCGGTCGGCGACCTCGTCGAGCCGACAATGAACGGTTTGCTGGTCGGGCAACGAGCAGCGGCGGAGGATCGCCGCCGGCGTCGCCGGCGGCTTTCCCGCGGCCAGTAGGGCAGCGGTCCAGGTCGCCGCGGTGGTGACCCCCATGTAGATCACCAAGGTTCCGGGAAAGCGTGCCAACGCCTCCCAGTCGAGCGCCGAAGTCACCTTATCAGGCTCTTCGTGACCGGTGACCAGTGCCACTGCCGATGCGAACCGTCGGTGGGTGATCGAAATCCCGGCATAGCTGCCCGCGGCCAATGCGGCGGTGATTCCCGGCACGACTTCGAATCCGATCCCGGCCGCCCGCAAGGCCTCGGTTTCTTCAGCGGTCCGAGCGAAAATTGCCGGATCGCCCCCCTTGAGTCGCGCCACGATCCGCCCCGCTCGCGCGTGCCGAATCATTTCGTCATTGATCTCATCCTGTCGCCAAATCCGCGATTGGCCATGTTTGCCGACGCTGATCCATTGGGCGTTAACCGCATGGGCCCGGAGAGCGGGATTGCTGAGGCCATCATAGAGCACGACATCGGCCCGCGCGAGCAGTTCGGCGCCGCGGAGAGTCAACAACCCGGGATCACCCGGACCGGCACCGATAAGGAATACTGTGGGTGTCATAGCTGAGTCAGTATGTCGTGAACGATTAGCCCTGGACAGTCGCCCTCACGATCGGCATACTTCGGAATCTGTCGATGGATTCCCACTGCCCGCACCGCCTTATTTGATAGCGACTGCGAAGTCAAAACGCCGATCGCCTCGATTTCAGCTATGCCAAATACCCCCACCGCCAAGAAACGTCTCCGCCAAAACGACAAACGCCGGGTTCGCAACCGGGCTCGCCGGAGTGCCCTGCGGACTCAGATTCGCAAGGTCCGATCCGCGATCGCCGCCGGCAATCTGGAACTTGCCGCTGCCGAGTTCCGGGTCGCGACCAAGCGGCTCGACCAAGCCGCCGCCGCCAACCTGATTCACGATAACACCGCCGCTCGCACCAAGAGTCGGCTGAGCGCCGCGATCAAGAACGCCCAATCGGTCGATACCGCGGCCTGATCCGGTGTCGGTTCGGGCCGTCGGACCCGCTCGACCGCCCTTCAATTTTCTCCCTATCGCTCGTCGCTGCCGCGGTGTTAGATCTAGATATCTGACCGCACCTTCGCAGTGACGAACGCATGGCCCTGGCCGACTACAAAGTGAATCGCAGCACCCGGCGTTGCTGCATCGAAAATCGCGAGCTCCGCGACGGCGAATGGTATTTCTCCGTCGTGATCGAAGATGGTGACCAATTGGTCCGTCGCGATTATTCGGCCGCCGCTTGGAGCGGACCTCCGGACGGGGCGATCGGTTGGTGGAAATGCCGGATGCCCGAAGCGGGGCAGCGAAAACTCGTGCTCGCTCCCGACGCCGTGCTGGTCGATCATCTCCGCCGAATGTCGGCGGACCCTCAACAGTCGGCTCTCTGTTTTTTGCTGGCTCTGACGTTACTGCGGCGACGCATCATTCGAGTCGTCCCCTCGCAACCGGGAACCGAGCAGGATCGACCAGCGGGCTCGATGCGGTTGCAGATCATCGTCGACGGCAGCGAGATCGAAATCGAGGAGGTCGAGATCACTCGACGACAGGCCGAATCGCTCACGGAAGCGCTCCAGGAATTGCTCTATTGCGAGGCCTCGGACTGATGGATCTGGTTGCCAAGGATTGGCCCCCCAACAATCGGTTTCGCAGCGATCGATCGCGCGGCGAACACCCGCCCACCGGTCGCCGTATGCCGCAGCCGGTCGAGCGGACGGGGCGAGAGCCTTCGAGAATCAACTGCGGCCCAGCTATCTGGTTTTTGATGCTGTTGACGTTGCCCTGCGCCGGCGGAGCGACCTGCTATCGACAAACCGCACACCCCCAGCGGATTCCGCCGCCCGAGGTGTTCACCGGTATGCCGTCGCTCGAAGAGTTGGCGGAGGTGGTCAACCGAACCGACGCGATCGGACAGTTGTCGAGCAATTCCGTGTCGGTGGAAGTGGTCAACGCCGGCAATGTCCCCCGCTTGTCGGCCTCCTTGCATGTCGACCGGCCACGAAACTTTCGCCTCCGAGCCAGTCTGCCGATCATGCTCGGTTCGGGCATCGACATGGGCAGCAACGACGAAGTCTTTTGGTTTCAAGTCCCCGAAGGTATGACGCAGACGCTGTATCACACCACTCACGAGCAGTTTCGCAAACGCCCGATGCGATCGATCTTGCCGGTCGAACCGACCTGGATCGGCGACGCATTGGGATTGGTCCACATCGACACCGACGAAGTCGTCGAAGGCCCCTTGCTTAGGACCGATGGTCGACTCGAGGTGCGGACGATGGTGCCGATGACCGACGGGCTTCACAGCCGCGTCTGCATCATCGAGCCGACGGCGGGATACGTCACTGATCAAATGCTTTACGGACCCGATGGTCGGATGATCGCCGCGGCCAGCGGTGAACTTCACCGGTTCTACCCCGATCACCAATGCGCGCTGCCTCACCGCGTTCGGATCCGGTTATTACCCGACGAGGGAGATCCGGTCGAGTTACGACTCGATATCGGTGACTACGTCGTCAACCAATTGATTTCGGGCGACCCGCAACTCTTCGCGATGCCACGCGACGCAGCACGAGTGATCGATCTGTCGCAACTGGCGGGTGGAAATATGGTACCACCGCCCCAGCCGCGATCCGCCTACGCGACCCAGCCGGCAGCGATCCCACCGATGATGCCCACGTATCGCTAAGAATTGCACCCGACGAGCCGCCAGAAACCGCTTGCGGTGAAAAAAAGCGGGAGACTACGGACCGGCGACTTCGAATCGCAGGCCACGATCTCCGTTCGCTCCGATTTCGACTTCCAACTCGCTGTCGATGTTGTATTTGGCAGCGATCCGCTCCGCATTGATTTGCGTTTCGGCTTCCGGCCCCGGCGCCTGATCCGGGTCGGCTTCGACCGCTTCACCCGAGGAGAAGACACGAACTTCGTACTTCCCCGGTTTTGCGCCCTGCTCGGCGTCGATGTCAAACTTTCCATCCACAATCATACCGCCGGTGATCACGCCACCCTCGCCCAGCGGATGAAATTCGATCGAACCGCGATCGAGCGGTTGGCCCGACAGCATCACCTCCCCAGCCACCGGTACGCGGCCATCGGTCGACCCACCACAACCGGACAATACCAGTGTGGCGGCTAACACGCCGCACCAAGAAACGCACTTCAACGATCCCATCAAAACAACCTCGCCTTAGAAGAAACTGAAAATCCAAATATTTCGATCACGGTCGGTCGATCATGAACCCGACGACTGACACCGATCCCTACAAACCGTGTGACGGAGGACAAGCGGCATACCGAACCGCCACAAGTCCCCCGTCCGAGTTTGCCACAGCGTCATTTACGACGGAACCACGATCATTGTGGTTGTTCGAAAACCTCGCCGGCGGCAGCGGTCGATAAAGCTTGCCAAACAAAGAGCTCCAGGCTGTTGGAGTAGAACCGGACCGAACCATCGGCCAACGTCGCGTTGACACCACCGGGGTGGCGACTGCGAGAAGCAAACATTGTCGGATTTTCAGCGGTGGTCGCGTCACAAGGCATCCCCGGAACCGGGTTGCAGTAGGTCAGAGTGTAAATCCGGTCCGGCAGCGGGCTGTTGATCCCGAGATAGGAGGTGAATTGGGCCGCGTCACCCCACCATGTAAAGCCCCTGAGGTCACGCCCCTGCCCTTGTCGGACTTCACCTACCAGCAAGGTATTGCTGGTACCGTCGACGATATCGCGGAAGCCGATTTTCTTCATCCGATCCGTGGAGAACGGGGCTTGGCCGAAGATGATCCCGTTGAGATTGGCGACCTGGGTCGAGCTGGTATTCCCGAAATTGACTGCGTAATTGTGGTTGGTCATCGTCCCGATCGGCGTGTTTTCGGTGTCACTCGGACAGGAAAACGCGGGATAACGGACTCCGGTAACCAACAGATTCTGCCCAGCGCCGTACCGAGGACCAGTCGCATCGGTACCACCCCAGTTTACGTAGAGATCTCCGACAGCCGTCTGTTCGATGAACGGCATGATCAGGGCGTTCCAAGTACCCCAACAACAAGCTGACCGCGCCGCGGGAAACCGGTTGAAGGTGTCGTGATAATTGTGCATGGCTAAGCCAAGCTGCTTCATGTTGTTGCTGCACTGCATCCGGCGAGCCGCTTCTCGAGCAGCCTGTACGGCGGGTAACAGCAAGCCGACCATCACGCCGATGATCGCGATCACGACCAACAGCTCGACCAACGTGAAACCGAAACGTTTCGATGACTTCATTACAAACGGACTCCAACAGCGACAGGAAAAAGAGCAAAAAATCCGAATCGAAACGATTCGGATAGCCGAGACAGCGAACTTCTGCCGAACAAATGAATTCGGGCAGCCGCCAATCGGGCTTCTCTTTCCCGGTATGCAAACGCGATACCAAAGGTCTGCGGAAGTCGTGCGTAGACCTTTGGCAGCGTGGCCACAAACGGCGGTGAGGATCGTCCGCTACCGGCAGATGGATCACTAAGGAGAAAAGGCGGCCGCAAGCTGGACGTTTTTTTGGATCGCAGCTTTGGGGCTTTGCTGGGCGGTGGGAGCGAGATTGCTCAACAGCGCGGCAAGCCTTTACGCGAACGCACAAGCAGGGCGCAACGCCCTGACAAGGCGTGTTGATCAGCCCCCAAACAATAGCCGGCGGTCTCCGGCGGCACAGTTTTACGCCTCGGCCTACTGAGTGAACCTACAACCGGACGCGAACGGCCTACTGCTGGTTCAGTCGACAAGCCGCCAGCGATCGACTGCACGCCTGGTCGGGCCACCTCGATGCGGTAAGTTGTCGGGCTGACCACTTACATTTTCCTTTAGCAAGAAATGCACGAGCGATGACAGCTCAAATTTTGGACGGCAAGGCCACCGCCAAGGAGATTCGCGACGAGATCGCGGATGAGGTCCGGCGCTGGGTGGACCGTGGCGGTGCGAAGCCCTGCTTGACCGCGGTACTGGTCGGTGACGATCCGGCCAGTCAGGTCTATGTGCGGAACAAGCATCGGGCTTGTGAACAGGTCGGGATCGCGGGGAAGGTCGAGCGACTACCGGCCGACGCGACCGAAAGTCAACTGCTCGACCTGATCGGTCGGCTCAACGCCGACCCGACGGTACATGGCATTTTGGTTCAGTTGCCGCTGCCCCAGCGAACCGATCAAGCCGGGGACGAATCGGCGGCGATCGACACCCGTCGGCTGTTGGACGCGATCGATCCCGCCAAGGACGTCGATGCCTTTAGTCCCGTGAATGTCGGATTGATCTCGCAGGAGCGGCCACGATTTCTCCCCTGCACACCCCACGGTGTGATCCGGTTGTTGGCTCGCTATCGATTGCCGACCGCGGGGCGGCGGGTGGTGGTGGTCGGACGCAGTGACATTGTCGGCAAGCCGATCGCGATGATGTTGGCCGCCAAAAACGGGGTTTGTGGCCCCGATTACGCCAACGCGACGGTCACGCTGGCCCACAGCCGATCTGCCGACCTGGCTGAGATCACGCGTCAGGCCGATCTGTTGGTCGCCGCGGTGGGGCGTCCCGAGATGATCCGAGGCGACTGGATCAAGCCGGGGGCGGTGGTGATCGACGTCGGGATCAACCGAGTCGGCGATCGATTGGTCGGCGATGTCGCCTTCGAAGAAGCGGCGGAGGTTGCCGCCGCGATCACTCCGGTACCCGGCGGGGTAGGACCGTTGACGATCGCGATGTTGCTCAAGAACACGGTCGCCGCGGCGAGCGGTTCGTGATGATCGACTGAGAAAAACCGGCCGTTACGAAAACAGGTTCAAATCCGTCGTGTGCAATGCACCCGACGGACGAGTGCCTCGCAACAGCTACCTGCCTCACCTCCCAGGCTGCGTTTCAGCCAGAGTGAGTGACCGATTCGCGGGCCGGCGTCGGCTTGACCGTGCGAGCGCGCGTTCGGGCCGAAACGAGCGTCACCAAGCGGCCCTGCTGAACAACGCGGTCATCCTGATTCACCAATTGCCGAAGCCAGGTAACACGGCCGGCTCGTCGACCGTGTCGCGAAGTTTCCAGCACTTGGGTGACCACTCGGATCGAATCGCCGAAGTAGATCGGTGCCAAAAACGCCCAATCGCTGATCGACACCAAAGCCAACGTCGCGGCGGTAGGGAAGTTACTCGACAGCCCCGCCATGACGCTCATACCGAGCAACCCGTGGACGACCGGACCGCCGAAGGGCGATTCCGCGGCGATCAGCTGGTCGGTGTGCAGTGGATCGTGATCACCGGTCAACGCAGCGAAATCGGCTACGTCGTCGGCCGTGATCTCGCGCCGGTCGCTCGTCCAAGAGTCTCCCGGTCGCAAGTCTTCCAGGTACAGTGGTTCATCCATTGTTGACTTGCCGGGGGCTTTCGTGCTGACTGGAACGGTCGAACCGGATGTCGAACCTAAACCATGCATCATCGATCCGATCGGTGAAAGGCTTATTCGCCTGGCGGTCGCCGGACTTTTCCGATTCGCGTCCGCTGGTAACGACAGGCAAAACTATACCGCCACCCGGGGCGGCTCGCCACCGTCCCGGCCGGGTAGAAACCGGCTAAAATGTCGCAGAGCGACAGCCGTTGGTAGTTTGTTTCGGCTGGGTCGGTTAGGGTACGGAGCGAGCGAAAAATAAGTGTCTGGCAGCTTTCGTGTGACGCACCCGAAGGGCGAGTTCCTCGCAAAAGGTAGCTGACACTTTATTCACGCTCATTGCTAAATCAATCGACTGGCACCCGCCGGGTCGCTCGCCGGAGCTCAAACCTACGCAGCAGGAACCGCCGCGTTTCTCCCGGCACTCGCACCGTTTCGCCTCCCCCGCCTCATTGCTTCGCTTTCCCCGCCTCGATTTGCTTCCGGCTCCGTTTGTTTGTCGGGCGTTTGTTCATGTTCCCCAATTTCCGCCTACCGCATCCGACTCGCGATCGCCGATTGATCGCGGCGATGCTGTTGTTGGTAGCGGCTGCTAGCGGAATCACCTTTTCGGTTCCTCGCCCGATCGTCAGAGATCTTTCGACGCCGTTCCCCTGCATGAGCGGTCACGCGTGCTCGTGCCGCGACGCCGAGATGTGTTGGCGGCAGTGCGGTTGTTTTTCTGACGATCAGAAACTCGCCTGGGCAGCCGCTCGCGGGGTCACACCACCGGTCTGGTTCGCGGCACTGCGTTTGGCCCGCCAGACCGACGCCCCGCAACCGGCCAGTTGTTGTCGATCGCCTCAGACCGAAACTTGCAAGACGACGGCGACCTGCTGTTCGACGACGACTTGCGGATCGACGGCGACTTGCAAATCCTCCAAGACTTGTCGAGCGACAGACGCGGCCTCGACCTCCGCTACACAAGCCGAGGACGACTCTCGTTTGCCGTCGGAGATCAGCCAACGCGGCTGTCAGCGACTCGACCGTCTATTCGTCTTGTTGAGCCTGGTTTTGCCGGTCGAACCGAAACCCGAAGTCGTCGAGCTGACCGCCAGCGATCGACTCGGCCGGATCAGATCGGATTTCTATCTCGGTACCGAGGTTGTACCGCCGAAGCGGCCTCCCGAGCCGGTGAGCGGCTGACGTTTCTTTTTTCCGGTCGGCTTCTGCCCGCCCGCTCACCCCCTTCGATCGCTCATTGCTGCCGTCGTTTCGGCAGCGACGATGCGCCGTCGTTTCCGGTTCGCGACATCCTGTCGACCGCGCCGGCGTCGGGAGTGTTTTGACGGGAGGTTTTGAGCGGCGACCGGTTCGCTCACCCATTTCCGTGATTGAAGTTTCTGATGATGTCTCTGCGCATTTCGCGGCACCGCCGCGCGTTTACCCTGGTCGAATTGTTGGTGGTCATTGCGATCATCGGCGTGATGGTGGCGTTGTTACTGCCGGCCGTACAAGCTGCCCGCGAGGCGGCTCGGCGGATGCAGTGCGGCAACCATTTCAAACAGATCGGCTTGGCGATCCACAACTACGAGTCGACGTATCGAAAGCTGCCGATCGGCTGGAACGGATTGACCAGCAGCTCCCAAAACACGACGTTCCGCTGGAGTTATTTGGCGGCGATCCTGCCGTACATCGAAGAGGCGAACGTCTACGATTCGCTTGACCTTTCATTGACGTTGTACCCGCCCGGCGGTGGCCAACCGCCGCGCCCCGAGCATGTCGCGACGATTACCCAAACGATCTCCACGTTCCTTTGTCCGAGCGACAGTGGGCGGCCGATCTCCACCTCCGACGTCTTCGATTCGGCGCCGACCAACTACGTCGCCTGCTTCGGTTCCGGGATCAACGATCCGGGCGACGTCAGTGACGACGGCCAGATGGACCGTCGGGCCGACGGGATTTTCTCGTCGATGGTTTGGCGTCGACTCGCCGAGTGTACCGACGGCACGTCGAATACCGTCGCGGTCTCCGAGACACTGCTCGGCGCCGGCGGCCCCGATCCGACATCGGCCGAACGTCCCGACCCGCAGTTGTTCATGGCATTGGTCGTACCACCGCCGTTGGTCACGATCGGCAACTGCGACCGCGAAGTGTCGGTCGGCCCGGGCGCGGTAAACCGATTCGTCTCGACGCGTGGCCGCGTCTGGGCGGGCCAAGGTTACGAGAATACCGCCTACAACCATTTCTTCCCGCCCAACGCCAGGCGGTATGATTGCTTTTTCTGGGTAGCCCAGGGCTTCAAGGCGGCGCGGAGCCGGCATCCAGGCGGGGTGCAGTCGTTGCGTCTCGACGGATCGGTACGCTTCGTCAGCGATTCGGTCGAAGCGACGCTGTGGCGGGCGCTCGCAACACGGGCAGGCGGCGAAGTCATCTCGGATCAGCTGTAGCCGCCCCCTTTTGATTAGTCTCGCTCAAATTCTCACTCCCAATTTTTCAGATTCAGGAACGCTTTGATGAAATACTTTTTTCCGTGGGCCGCCGGAGTCGCATTCATGGCGATCGGGGCATCCACCGCCTCGGCGGATTGGTCGGGTTTTTTGCCGCAAACTCGGCCGGGCAATGTCGAGGCCGAGTTGCCGCTGACATGGTCACCCGAGGACCGAATCGCCTGGCAAGCCGAATTGCCCGGCGATGGGCAAAGCAGCCCCGTCGTCTGGGACGGGCGGATCGTGGTGACGGCTGTCGAAGGCGAGATGAAAGATCGCAACCTGGTCATCTGTCTCGATGCCGCGACCGGCGAACAGCTTTGGAAACGCGAGTTCGAAAGCGGGCTGAAGGTCAAGAACAGCCTTTACGTCAGCCGGGCAGCACCGACGGCGACGGTCGATGATGCCGGTCCGGTGGCCCTGTTCGAAAGTGGCGATCTGGTCGCCTTGGATTGGGACGGTGAGCTCCGCTGGCAGCGGCGATTGACCGACCAGTACGGGGCGATCGAGGCCGAGTTCGGACTCGCCGCTTCACTCGCCCGGCACGGCGATGCGGTGTTTGCCTTGATCGAAAACGATGGTCCTTCCTACCTGATCGCTCTCGATCGGGCGACGGGTGAGACGAATTGGAAGACGGACCGACGCAGCGTGATCAGTTGGAGTTCACCGGCGGTGATGACGCTAGCCGGTGTTCCCCAAGTCGTCGTCAGCTCGGTCGGCACCGTCGACAGCTACGACGTTGACAGTGGCGAGCGACTCTGGTCGATCGAGGGTCTCGGCGGCAACACGGTCGCGTCACCGTCGCAGGTCGACGGTGAGCGGTTGATCATCGGCGCTGCACCCGGGCGCGGTGCCAGCGAAGCCGACGGAGCGGCGATGTCGAACCTGATGATCGGGGTTGAGGCCGAGGATGATCGCCTGACCGCCAGCGTGATTTGGCGCACCGAAAAAGCGATGGCGTCGTTCTCATCACCGATCGCACATCGTGGGATCGGATATTGGGTCAACCGCGCCGGCATCGTGTTCGCGATCGATCTGAGCGACGGCCAGCAACTGTTCGCCGAGCGGATCGATCAGGCGCCATGGGCGACCGCGATCGGCGTCGGTGATCGCGTCTACTTCTTTGGTAAGGACGGAATCACGACGGTGATCCGTGCCGGCAAGGAATTCGAAAAACTCGCCACCAATTCGCTCTGGGACCCTGACCAATTGCGTGCGGATGAGGCTGCGGCGGCTCGTGAGGAGACCGCCGAGCGTCGAGCGGCGGCAGCGATGTTTTCGGGACCGATCCAGTACGGCGTCGCCGTCACCGGCGACGCCCTGCTGATCCGAACCGGAAACCGGCTCTATCGAATCGAAGAGCGGTAGCCCGATTTCGAGCGATCGCCATCCGCTGCTGGACTCACTTCGGCTGCGGCCGAAGCGGGGGTGACCGTCTGCCCGAGGCGGAGTGGCCGAGTGGCAGTCCTGGACGCCGCTTCGGGTGCTCCCGCTTCGGATGCCCCAGTCAGGCCGGGCATGTTTGTGATGTCAGTCGAACCAGCCGAGCCAGTCGCATCCGCGGCGACGGGCGATTCGAATCCGGCCGGAGTGAACGGCGACGGGGTGAAGGCGGTTGCGATCGGCGTCGCGGGCGGCGAAGGCTGTGATCCCGCCGTCGACGGCTGCGAACCCTGTGCTCGCGCAGTGGCGATCGCCTCGGCAGCAGCGGTCAACCCCGGTCGCTGGTTAACGGTGGGCGCTCCGCCGCGAACCGGGATCGTCGTGGTCGTCAACCCGCTCTTCGACGGGTCGCGGGATGCCATCAGCAGCTGCGCCGGATCAGGCCTTTTGGCGATGTTTTCGACATCTTTGCGACGACCGGGCAACCCGACCAGGGCGGTTTCGCCTTGAACCAGTTTGCCACTTGCCGACCGAAACGACGGAACCAAACTGACCCGCATCTGGTCGCCTCCGACCGCATCCCAGGGGATCCAAACGCTGTACGAAGCGCCCAGGTCAGATTGACTGAAGTGCTGCGTGAACTGTTCGGCGGTGTAGTGATATCGCTTGACCTCGCCGACCGATCCGTCGGCATTTTCCGCGAACGCGTGGACCGTCAAGTCGCCTTCAACCGGCACGGCCCGTGTCTTTTCGTCGTAAAAGAACAATCGGCCACCGAACCCGCGGGTCGGCGTGTGGCCTGACTGGACCAGCGTATCGGCGGTCCAAGTCACCGCCATTTTGACCGGGTTGGGGTAAGGTTCGGGCGGCTTGTCCTTTTTCGTCCAGGGCATTTTCCAGGGCGACGATGGATCCTTCGGACCGGCACCAGCGCAGCCTCCGATCGAGATCATCATCCCGGTCGCGATCAACAGGCCGGCCAGCGTCGTAATCGACAAACGTGGGGGCTGAGTGCTCATTGGTTGAATCCCGAAAGTTGGGCGGCGGTTTGCTCGTCGATGAACTTGAAGTCGGCGGG
>SKZY01000153.1 GCA_007127095.1 Planctomycetaceae bacterium | reverse complement strand
TTGCGAGCAGCCTAACGAGTGAGTCGATTCGATCCAGGCATCGGCTATCGGGTCGTCGACTCCGGCCAACGCCAACCACTCCCGAAGGTTTCGTAGTTCCAGCGGGTAACCGCGACGATGAGACGATTCCGTCCCAGCCGGTTCCTGCGCCGTGGGGCGTGGCGGGTCGTCGGCTTCGCGGATCCCCGCGGTCACCTCCACCGATGTCTTGCCGAGCCACCCCATCCACCCTTCACGGACCTGTCGGGTTTGCAGCACCGAAGCCTCGTCACCCATTTGGCGACGGATGTCTTCCAGGGCATCCTGAAGGCTCGCTGCTCGAAACGTTCGAAATTGCATGGGAATTGACTGAGGTGCTGAAACGGTAGTCGTTCGACGGTGGGTCGGTTTGACGTCCCGTCGGTGACCGGTCGTGGTCACCGACGGCGGGTGGACGCGGGCCATGCGGTTAAACGTCGCCAACGATCCCGAGTGATTCGATGTGGGTATCCGGTGTGATTTCCTGCAACGATAGAATTCTCAGCTGGGGCATCGCGGCCGAGGTCAGCTGACGCAAGTTCGGTCGGACCCGCGGACTGGTCAGCAAAACCGGCGGGCGTCCCGAATCGATCAATCTCTTAACGGTTTTTTCGATCCGCTCGCAAGCCAGTTCTACCGTTTCAGGGTTCAACCGCAGTGAGAAACCTGGAGCCCCCCAAGACGGAGCGGAAACGTCGATGGCTGAGGCGATGCGGTCTTCCAGCAACGGGTCGAGGGTCACGACCCAAAGTCGGTTGTCGGCGTCGCGATAGCGGCAGCTGATCGTGCGGGCCAAACGTTGGCGAACCGATTCGACCAATGCGAACGGGTCTTGGGTGTGGGCCGCGTGATCGCCCAATGTCTCCATAATGATCCCCAGTTGTCGGATCGGAACGTCCTCCCGCAGCAATAACTGCAACACCTGCTGCACATCGGCCAATTTCAGCAGGCCGGGGATCAGTTCGTCGACGACGGCGGGGGAGACTTGTCGAAGTTCGTCGATCAGGTGTTTGGTGGCGTCTCGCGTCAGCAGTTCATCGGCGTAGCGGCCGACGACTTCACGCAGATGTCCGGCCAAAACGGCACTCGGGGCGACGCATTGATAGCCATAAATGGCCGCTTGTTCCCGCTGTGACGGATCGATCCAGAAGGCAGGTCGATTTGACCCGGGGGCACGATCGGGGAGGCCTTCGAGCGGACCGGTCGTCGTGCCCTGGTCGATCGCCAACCAGTGTTGAGGTAGCACCGCGGCGCGGGCGACGGGGCTGCCGGCGATCCGGATTTCGTATTCGTGATCGCCCAACGCTGCCTCGTCGCGGACCCGCACCTTGGGCAGGATAATGCCGATGTCGCCGGCGACCGAATTGCGGATCCCGGAAATCCGTTCCATCAGATCACCGCCGCGTGCCGGGTCGGCCAGCGGCAGCAAGCCGAGTCCGATCGAAAATTCCATCGGATCGACGGCCAGGAAATCTTCGACCCGCTTGACCGGTTTCGCGTTGGCGGCCTGTTCAGCCGATTCCTTGTCGGCGGTTTCGGCTTCATCACGGGCGGCTTGGCGATTCATGACCACCGCCAGCCCGACACAACCGAAACCGAGAGTGGCCAGCGGCATTGTCGGCAGGTTGGTCAAGATCATGATCACCATGAAGACCCCGGCGACCATCAACGCCCGCGGGTTGCCGAACAGCTGGCCGATGAACTCCTGCGGCAGATTACTGCTGACCGTACTCCGCGTGACCAGCAGGCCGGCGGCGAGCGAGATCAGCAGAGCCGGGACTTGACTGACCAGTCCGTCACCGATCGTCAATTTCGTAAACAATTCGGCGGCATCGCCGATCGGCATCCCGATCCGCACGACGCCAATATAGAGGCCTCCGACGATATTGATCGCCATGATCACCAACCCGGCGATCGCGTCGCCGCGGACGAATTTACTGGCCCCGTCCATCGCCCCGTAAAAGTCGGCTTGGGAGGCGATTTCGCGGCGGCGGCGTTGGGCCTCGTGGTCATCGATCAACCCCGCATTCACGTCGGCGTCGATCGCCATCTGACGGCCGGGCATCCCGTCGAGGGCGAATCGGGCGGCGACTTCGCTGATCCGTGTCGAGCCCTTGGTGATCACAATGAACTGGATCAGCACGATGATCCCGAACAAAATCAGCCCGACCTCGACACTGTCACCCGAAACGAATTCACCAAAACTGCGGATCACACCCCCCGCAGCACTCATTTGATCCGATTCGGCACCGGTCAGGATCAGCCGTGTCGTGGCGACGTTGAGTACCAGACGGACGAGCGTGGTGGCCAACAACAAGGAAGGGAAAATACTGAATTCCAGAGGGGTGCTGACGTATACCGTCGTCAACAACACGATCATGCCGACGGTGATATTGGCCGCCAACAAGACGTCCATCAGCAGCGGTGGCAGCGGGACTAGGATCACGAACAGGCAGGCGACAATGCCTACCGGCAACACCAGGTCGCGATATCGCAATAACCACTGCATCGCAACGATTTCCCCCAAACGTTCCTCGATCGTTCATCCCGGATAGCCCGCGAGCCCATTGTTGGCGATCCTACGACAACGCCGCGTCACGAATCCAGGGCGATCGCCTGTCGGTGAATACCGCCAGCGGACCAACGGCGGAATTCACGGGGTGGTCCGTACCGTCTGGTGCCAGCGGCTCCAGTCTGACGTTGCTCCGCCTGCATCTGTCTGGCGGACGCGGAACTGGTAGAGTCGGTTGGGGGCGAGTCGATCGTGATCCGCTAGCTCTCCGACGAAACTGCCGGTTTGGCTGTCGACTCGGACCCGGTCGCCCGATTCGATCGGTCGCGACGTCCAAACGACGTCGGGTGAATCGGAAAAGGTGGCGACCTCGACGTGCCAACTTCCCCCAGGGTGCGTTTCCGGTGCGGAGGTGCGAATCAATTCAGGATTGCGTGGGCAGACAATGGGGCCGATCGGCTCGGCCGCGATGACGAAGTTATCGATCCAGCGTGATTGGTCGACGGGCGAGCCATCGTTCCAGTAGGACTCGAGAAAGACGGCATTGATGCCGTGGCGATCATAGGTCCCTCGCCAATCGAGATCGCGGCGCTCGGCTTCCAATCGCCCGTCGATCCAGAGCTGATTCAATCCGTCTTTCTGGCCGGGTGTGTTTAACTTGGCACGGGCTTCCACGCAAACCCAGCGTCCCGATTCCTCGATGCTGTGAAGTGCAAAGCTGCTGGCCGGACGATTGCCCAACCAGCGGAGATTGGCGAAGTCGTTGTAGCGGGTGGTGACAACCTGGCCGTCGCGAACGCCACTGGCCGGGTCCAACGTCAACGCGTCACCACTGCTCCAAACGTGGGCGATCATCGCTTGCGACCAATCAGATGCAACCAGGCTGGTAGCACGGGAGAGCTTGGCCGGGCCACCGCCTTGCCAGCCGGCTTGATGCTTGATGTAGATCCGCCAATAGATGTCGTCAAACCGTTCGCCTCGGCGGACGACCTTGCCGGTCGGACTGTCGCCGAAGAACACCTTGCGGTTGCCGATCCCTCGGCTTCCCTGGGGGTAATGAGACAACATCGATCGCCCCGAATCGCCGAA
>SKZY01000039.1 GCA_007127095.1 Planctomycetaceae bacterium | reverse complement strand
TGCGAATCTGCTCTTCGATCAGATGAAAGTTATCCAGCAGCCATTCGCCGGCGGGAGAGATTGGCCGTTTACCGTCGACCGCCTCCGCGACCACGTGATAGGCGTTGAACAGGACACGTTCGTTATCCGCCAACCGAGCGAGCAAACGGTCCGAACCGCCACCTCGATCAACCTGATGCCAATCGGCGAGCGCAACAGCATGACGTTCCAACTGGCTTACGCTAAACAGCTCGGATCGCAGCGGCAGATCGTCGCCGAGCTCGCGGTAGAGACCATCTACTCCGATCCGGGACGTCAGTCGCTCGACGCCGTGTCGAATGGTCCTGTGAAAGAACAGCAATCCAAGGTGCTCCTGATCTGGAGATCGGTTGGGGGGGGAAGTGTCAGAGGCTTACTCAAGGAACTCGTCCTATGGCTGCGCTATTCGAAATACACCTGACACTTTTTCCCCGTTTATGGTTTATGTGACTGATCGGAAGCGAGAGGGTTGCCGCGGTTTCACGATCTCGATCGTGTGCCCCGGCTTTCAGATTCGCCCCATTAAAAGCAGGACGATCAGAATCAATGCGAGTAACCCGAGGCCGCCGCTCGGCCCATATCCCCAATTGCGACTATGCCCCCAATGAGGCAACGACCCGACTAAGAACAGGATCAACAGAATGATCAGAATTGTATAAATCATCAGAAATCGGCTGGTTTGAGAATCTTGAAGTTGACAAAGGGTGAAGAACAAGTGTCAGGCATCGTTTTCTGCGCGGCACTTAAGTTTTCTGCGCGGCACCTAACGGGTGAGTTGATCACAAAAGGAGACCGACACATTTTTCCTGCACATTGTTTGGCGGTCGGTCTGTCGAAACCGCGAGCAGACGGCCCATGGCCAGCCCCTTGCACCTTCGCCGGAATATCAGTGAAAGCACCCAAAAGTGTTGGGCAAGGGTGGTGGACAAGGGTCGCTGTTTCGAGCTCTGCATCACAAACTACCGCGGCCCATCCGTCCTCCGAAGACGAAAGAGAGCACCGCCAGGATGAGAAACACGACGAACAGAATCTTGGCCACGCCGACGAATGAGCCGGCGATTCCACCAAAACCGAGGACGGCAGCGATCAACGCGATCACCAAACAAGCAATTGCTAACTGAATCATTTTATTTTCCTTTATCGACCAATCGTTCGTTCCCGAACGGCGACGTGCCATTCGCGGCTATTCATACACAACGCATATTGCAACGGAATCGAGTTAGCCCTGGGCCGACAGTTGCCTATCAGCCGGCCTATCACGATGTTCCGATTTCTTGCGACTCAAGCGTTTGCGACTCGATCCACATGCCGATTCGGACCATTTTCGAATGGGCACAAAAAAAGCCGACGTGACAGGGCCCCCGGAAGGGGTTCCATCACGTCGGCTTACTGTTCAACGTCGCCTCCCGATCTGCACCGGGCTGCGTTTTGTCAAGTCGTCCGAATTTGTGACCGACTGAGTGAATGCTCACACAGCGTCGGTCGAGCTTTCAGGCTAACGTTCCCATTATTAAAGTCAATGGCGCGGCACGCTTTTGTCGACCGCGGCAGACCGATGCAGCGTCCGGCAGAGTGACATTGTCCGGTATCGTTTGAGTTTCAAGGCAGCTAGGAACGAGCGGGCAGCCGGCGGGCGATTCAAGCCAAAATCGCCTCTACAACTTGACCGCCTTCGGGACCGGTAAGTCGGTGGGAACGTCCCTCGTAAGTGTATGACAGCCGATCGTGGTGCAAACCAAGCAACTGCAGAATCGTCGCGTGAAGGTCGCGAAAGTGGACTTTCCCTGACACCGCGCGCGATCCGGTATCATCGGTCTGGCCATGCACGAATCCCGATTTGACACCCCCGCCGGCAAGCCAAAATGTGAACCCGCGGTGATTGTGCCCGGTGCCGTCCTTGCCGTCGCCGGGAACCAGCCCCGGGCGGCCGAATTCGCCTCCCCAGACGACCAGGGTTTCCTCCAACAACCCGCGTTGGTCGAGATCATCGAGCAACGCAGCGATCGGCGCATCGATGGCGGAACAGTTGGTTGCCGTGTCGGCACGATGATTGGTGTGCTGGTCCCAGCTGCCATGGTTGAGCTCGATGAACCTCACACCGGCCTCGGCGAACCGTCTGGCGAGCAGACATTGGCGGCCGAAATCGCTCGCCCCGCGACTGCCTAATTCGGCCCGCTTGCCGACCCGGTAGCGGGCCAACGTGGCAGCCGACTCGTCGCTCAGGTCGAGCAGTTCGGGCGCCGACGATTGCATACGAAACCCCAGTTCCAACGACTCGATTACACTTTCCAGCCGCGGGTCGTCACTGCGACGGTCGCGGTGGGTGCGGTTGACCGCTTGGATCAGATCGACTTGGCGACGCTTCTGTGCGAGCGTCAGGTGATCGCCGGCAATGTGATCGATGGTTGCTGTCGACATGTCCTCACCGTTGACACCCAGCGGCGTGCCGGCGAACACGGTCGGCAAAAATCCGCTCGAATAGATCGAAGGTTTCGACGTGTTGAGGCTGATGAACCCGGGCAAGTCCTGGTTTTCGGAGCCGAGGCCGTAGGTCACCCACGATCCCCAACTCGGCCGTTGTCGCAATCGCTCGCCCGTATGTAATTGCAGGAACGATTGCGCGTGGTTCCCGGTATCGGCATGCATCCCGTTGATCACGCACAGTTGATCGGCATGCTTGGCGATTTGCGGCAGCAGTTCCGACACCCAGATCCCGCTCTCGCCGTAACGACAAAACTCAACATCCGACCCGGGATGCGGCGAATCGGTCGTTTGCGGCTTGTAATCGAACGTGTCCATCTGCGCGGGCCCACCGCTCATGCAGAGGAATATGACCGTCTTGGCCCGAGCGGGCAACGGTGGCGGCTTGGGCGTCAAATCGGGCGTCAGCGAGTCGACCTCGGGACGCTCGGCGGCAGCCGTGTCGCTGATCATGGCCTGCAACGCCAAAGCCCCAAAACCGCAGGAAGATCGACGCAATAGTTCGCGACGGGATATCGAATGCATCGCTGTGCCCTAATCGAGATAACGGAATTCGTTGGTAGCCATCAATGCTTGACAAACCGCAGCCCACGCCGCCCGACGGCGAGCCTCCCAAGCGCCCGAATCGCTCGACGACGGATCCCCACCTAGCGGCTCGTCGACCAAAGCCGCTACTAGCTCGAGTGTCTCAGCCCGCTCATCGGTCGTCGGCGCTCGCCCGAGCGCCTCCACGAACGCCCGCTCGATCAGCGACTCCGGGTCACTCGTGAGCCGTCCGGCTTTCGGATCAGCCAACAACCGTTCGGCGAACCGCAACGACTGTTCGATCACGAACGGACTGTTGAGCAAGAACAGCGATTGCGACGGCAGCGTGGTCTGCGGCCGCATCCCGAGTGGCCGGATGCCGTCGGGAAAGTCAAATGCCGCTAACTCAGGTGGTGGGGAATTGCGGAGCGAACAGAGGTAGACACTGCGGTGCCGGCTCGGCCGGTGCAGGCTGCCCTGCTTGTTGACCAAAACGTCGAGCCGCTCCACGACCGATCCTTCACCCGGTCGAGCATCGAACTGACCGCTGACGACCAACATGCTGTCCCGCAACGCCTCGGCATCGAGCCGTCGGCGCAAGTGGCGGCTGAGGAGTCGGTTGTCGGGGTCTCGTCGAATCGCATCGGCCCCGGCTTCACTGGCCAACTGATACGTGCGGCTGAGCACGATCCGGCGGATCAAACGTTTCAGCGACCATCCGTCTTGTTGGAAACCGACCGCCAAGTGGTCCAACAATCCTGGGTGGGTCGGCGGAGCGCCGTAGCTGCCGAAATCGTCGGGAGTCGGTACGATCGCTTGTCCGAACAGGTGCCACCAAACACGATTGACCATCACCCGTGCGGTCAACGGATGCTTTTGATCGGTCAACCAACGAGCCAACTCGACCCGACCGCTCTGGTTTTCTCCAACAGCCGGGGCAGCGACGACGTCAACCAGCGACAACATGCCCCGCGCGACCTCGGGACCGAGCTTTTGCGACTCACCATTGATGTTTATCTGGCAATTGACGATCTTTTTCCGATCGCGAACCCCCATTGCCAACGCGACCGGTCGCTCCCCGGAATCGTCATCGCCGGACGTCGCGACTGGCCTTGGACGGACTGACGTCAATTCGTGAAGCGGTGTCGCCGGCGCGGTTAACTTTTCGTTCGCGGCAAGTCCCCACAGCGTTTCGGTACTCAGGAAAATACCGGCCAGCGCGTAGTAATCGTTGGTCGGGATCGGATCGTGTTTGTGATCGTGGCAACGCGCGCAGGCGACACTTAACCCCATGATCGCCGTACTGACCACGTCGATCTGGTCAGCCACGACATCCATGTCAAAGTTCACGTTCATCGCCTTGGCCGGTTTCGATCCGATCGCCAAGAACCCGGTCGCGATCCGCAACCGGTCGCTCTCCGCCGCCGATTCAGCTGTCAGCAAGTCGCCGGCGATCTGCTCGGTGATGAAGCGATCGTAGGGCACGTCGTCGTTCAACGCGTCGATCACGTAGTCACGGTACCGCCAGGCGTGCGGGAAAGTCGGATTTCGGCTCAACCCGTCGTTGCCGTTCGATTCACCGAACCGGGCGACATCCAACCAATGCCGTCCCCAACGCTCGCCGAAATGGGGCGACGCCAGCAAGTCATCTACCGCCGCCCGAACCGCCAACTGACCACGCTTTCGATAGTCTTCGACGAAAGCCTCGGTCGTTAAACGGCTCGCTGGCAGCCCGATCAGGTCGTACGATAAACGGCGGATCAACACCTCCGGCGGTGCGTCGTGTGTCGGATTCAGTCCGTCGGCAAGCATCCGCTGCCAAACCAGGTCGTCGATCGAGTCGCGGGCCCAACCGCCGTTCTCCGACGACGGCGTCCGCGGCGGGTCGACCAACGGCTGAAAGGCCCAGTGAGCTTCGTCCGTCGACTCACCGCCCGAGCGGGCTGCCAAGACGGCTTCCGCCGATGACGACCGTGGGTCAGGGGCTCCCCAGCCGATCCAGGTCGCGAAATCAGCGACGATCGCTTCACCGAGTGGCTGATCTGGAGGCATCTCAGGGCCGGCATAACGGATCGCCTCCATGATCAGACTCTGCCCGGGCGACTCGAGATCGATCGCCGGCCCGGACTCACCACCGATCACGATTCCCTCCCGACTGTCGAGCAACAAATTACCGCCGACCTCATCGGCGCCGACACTGTGACAGGCGTAACAGTGACTGACTAAAACCGGGCGGATCTTGGCTTCAAAAAAATGTCGTTGCTCCGCCGAAATATCGGCGACATCCTCCGACTTTTCCACTTCGGCCGCGCCAGCTACCGCTAGCGGCAAAGCCAACGCCAGCCCGATCGTCAACCGAGCTGACCACAGAACCACGGCTGACATGCCAATTCGCTCCGGTTGCCGGCGAAGCCGAACGCGTTCCGACAACCTGCGGCGAAGCAGAGACGGTGGTATCGGCATCGGCATCGGCATTAAAAAAAACCTCGGTGGGAAAACCGCGGCAGGCCGACGCGACGACTCGCAAAAAAGGCACCATTGGCGGGAGGCACACCTCTCGTCCGGGTAGTCGACCTAGCTCTAACGTAGCGGCGCGATCGGCTGAATGCAATTCGAACAAGCGAGATGATGCGATCGATGAATGCATTGATTTGGCGGTTGGCATTGACGGCAAAGCCCAAGCAAAAATGAAGTGGGCCTGAGGCCGGGTCGCTCCTTTCAGCCGTCGTTGGCGATGGATTGGACATCGATCGTCTGGGTCGATATCGGTCTTTCTTCGTCCGGTGCGTGGAGTTCGATGATCACTTGTCGGACGTCCGGCTCGCTTTGGACTTCGGCTTCAGGATCGCTTTCGGATGTCGGTTCGGTGGGAGTGATATCGGCGGATCGTTGATAGGTCAGCACTCGGATCACGGCGGCGACCATTTGCGGTGAAATCGCAGTACCGAACTCGATATTGAGGTTCCCCGCTGCCTCGCCCGCGTCTTCGCGGTCGAAAAGAGTGGCGATCTGCGTGTCGTTATCACCGTTGTCGTTTTCATTGTCGACTGACGGAATGAAAAACGCGTCGTCACGTCGTTCCCAGCCGAGGGCGGCGACGGCAGCTTCATCGATGCCAAGTGATTCGCCGGGCAGCAACGCTTCGTCGGCGATCCGCAGTCGCAGTTGCCAACCGGCGAACCGGGAATGTGTCGGATGTTTCAGTTGCGCATCGGGCAGCAGGGTGACCGGCGGGTCACCCGGCGCGTAGCGCACTCGCGACGTGGTGGCAACGATCGCGGGGTCGACGTCGATGCTGTTCCAGAGGATCGCTTGACGATCTCTGCCGGCCGATAGCACTTGTTTACCATCGGGCGAGAATTGCACGGCTGTGACTTCGCGTTGATGGGCCGCCAGGCTGAGGATTTCTTGGCCTTCGTCGAGGCCACGACTGCTGGCCGTGTCGGTATCCCAGAGTTTGATCGTGTTGTCTTGGCTGCCGGTCAACGCTCGCCAGCCGTCGGGAGAGAAGGCTACGGCGTTGACCGCGGCGGAATGGCCGACCAGGGACATCGTTTTTCGGCCGCTGGCGATGTCCCAGACGATCGCCAGGTTGTCGCCACCGCCGCTGATCAAACGCCGCGAATCGGCGGAGAAGGCAACGCTCAGGATAGCGCCGCGGTGCAGTTCGAACTGCTTGATCTGGGTGGTGGTTTCACGGTCCCAGAGCCGCAGAGTTTGGTCCTCCGAACCGGTCGCGATCAACTTGCCATCAGGTGAAACGGCAACCGCGTGGACCGGTCCCGTGTGTCCGGTCAATTCGCCGGCGATCTCCCAACGCAACTGTTCGCCGGTCAACTTCCAGATGATCGTTCGGCCATCATCACCGCCGGAGACGATCACACGATCGTCGGTATTGGGAACGAACTTTGCAACCAGGATCGCACCGCGATGTTCGCCGATCATTTTGGACTCGGAGAGCCAATGTTCGGAGGCCGGATTTCGCCGCCAAACCTTGATCGAACGGTCGCTTCCGGTAGTCACGATCCGATTACCGCTAGACGAGTAATCGACCGACAGGATCGCTCCGTGGGGTTGATAGCTCATCACTTCCCGACTTTCACGACGGTCCCAAAAGCGGGCGCCGCTGCCGCCGACGGTCAAGATCCGGTTGGCAGCGGCCTTGGCGTATTCGGCCGAAAAGACGAGACCGGCTCGCAGTTCGCCGTCTTCGAGCGGCCCCAGTCGACCGGCGGCGAGGTCCCATTTCCAGATTTCGTAGCGGGAGGTTTGCGTATTGAAAGTCGCGATCAACGCCTCTGACTGGTCGGGCGAAAAGGCGACCGAGCTGACCGCTACCGATTTCGCCCGTACTTCCGCAGCGTCGGGTTGATCGAGCGCCAGACCGGGTCGTCGCTCGCCATCTTCGGGCGAAACCCCGTTCCCGTCGGTTTGCGGATAAACAGCCGTGACCTGACGTTGGTCGAGGTCCCAATAGTGGAGTCGCTGTCCACCGGTTTGATCGGCGGCGACAGAAATGGCGGAAGAGCCATCCGCGGAGACGGTCAGCAGCGATACCGAGTTTTCGTGTACCAAGCGGGGGCCCGGCAATTCTTCTCCGCTTTGCGGGTTCCAAAATGCGACCGACCCGTCAGTGCTGGCCGTCAGCAGCGTATCGCCGTCGGGCAGCCACTGCAGCGCCGTGACGGCGCGGTCGTGGCCGCGGAAGCTGAGCAGCGGATCGGGCTGGTCGAACTGCCACAAGCGGCAAGTCCCCGAACTGTCGGCGGTGACCACGAAATCGCCTGCGGCGGAAAAACTGACCGCGGTGATATCAGCGACCTGTTTTTCCAGTTCCTTGGTCGATGCCTCGGGGTACTGGCGTCGTAGCGCGGCCAGTTGTTCGGTGTCGAATATTCGCACCAACTTGCCGTCGTCGGTATCCCACAACTGGGCGATTTTCCCTTCGCTGCTGCCGGTCAAGATGCGACTGCCATCGGGCGACAACGCCAACAATCCCCGTCGTCCGGTGCCTCGGGACGACCAGATCTCGGACCCGTTGTTGACGTCCCACATGCGGAGCGTATCGTCACCGGCGATGGTCGCCATCCGCTCGCCGTCGGGCAAGAAAACAGCGCTGGTGGCAAGGAACTCGTGTCCCTCGTCGAGCAGTCCGACGCGTTCCGCCGAAGCGATATCCCAGACGCCCGCGGTGCCATCATCGAAGGCCAAAATCACCGTACGTCCGTCGGGCGAATAGCTTGCCGAGAGGATCGGGCGGGTGATCGAATCGAACGACTCGAGTTCGCGGTACCGATCGGGACGCCAAAGTTTCAGTTTGCGGTCGTAGCTGCCCGAGACGATTTGGTCGGATCCGAGGAAGCGGCACCCGCTGACCCAACCGCCGTGTCCGCGGAGCACCTGAATGGCTTGCTCGGCCTGTGCCGGGGTTGGCGGCGTGGCGGCTGCGACACGTTCATCGTCGGTCGTTGTGGCAGGATCGGCAAATCGCCACAATCGCAGCGTGTTGTCGCGAGCACCGCTGACGATCCGTTGGCCGTCATCTGAAAACGCGACCGAGCGGACACTGGCGGTGTGACCGAGCAATTGACGCGAGTCTGGCTCGGTCGGTTGATGCGAATCGCCCTGCAGCCGCTCGGTTACCTCCCGCACCAAAGTCGCTTCGACCGGTTCGAACCGGTCGGCTGGCCAGACCAACAGGCGTTTGTCATAACCGCCCGAGGCGACCCATTTTCCGTCGGGAGAAAAAGCGGCGCAGAAAACCGGTTCTTGGTGCTGGCGGAATCGCTGAAATTCCTGTCCCGATTCGACACCCCAGACCCGTGCGGTGTAATCGTTACTAGCCGAAACGAGGCGATCACCACGGCGTGAAAAGGCGATCGACCAGATCTCCGCGGTGTGGCCGACCAGCGTCCGGACCTCATCGGGCGCGTCGAGCGGCCAGAGTTTGATCGTCCGATCGTTGGAGGCTGAGGCGAGTAAGAGGCGATCGGAGTTGGGCGAAAAATCGACCGACGTCACGCCGCCGCGATGGCCGCTCAGCCGTTGTGGCTCGGCATCAAGATCATCCAATCGATAAACACGAATCACGCCGTCGTCACCGCCGGCAGCCAGCAGGTCGCCCGCCGGGGAAAAAGCGACACTCTGGATCGTGACGTCGCCGGGGAGGACGGTGGTCACGACCCAGTTGTCGTCAGGAGTCGTGCTGTCGCGATGCCAAAGCGAAATTTCACCGGACATGGTCGCGGCGGCGAGTCGATCGAGGGCGGGTGAAACCGCCACCGACATCACTTCCCCAGCAGCTTCGAGCGAATCGACAGCGGTACCGCTAGGCGAATCGGGGTCTCCGCCGAGCGACAGAAACATCTGGCGTCCCCATTCCCAGTGACGCAGCGGCGATTGCTCAGGGTCATTCTTCTGGCCCAGCAGGATCATCCGAGCGTCTTCGAAGGCGTTGTTGGCGATGCTGTTGACCGCTAATGAAATCGACGAACTGTAGGAGGCTCGATTCGCTCGTCGCAGCGCCGCGGTCGCCTGATCCCGCGCCGCTTCGGCGTTGATCTTCTCTTCAATCGCAGTCGCGGCTGATCGGTCGGCGGAATCCTTGGCGCGATCAGCTTCTCGCTTCGATAGTTCCGCCGCGACGCGTTGCTTGTCGGCTTCCTTTTTTTCACGTTGCGCGTTCTCGGCCGACTTGTCGGCCGCCGTTTTGGCGGCATTGACCCGAACGAACGCGTAACTGCCGCCGACAAAGATCCCGAGCAGCAGCAGTGCCGCAAACCGCCGCATGCTTTTCAGTCTGTGCTGTCGAGCATCACGCTCCGCCTGCGCGGCGAGCACCTGTTTACGGACGCGGTGGTGCCGTACCTGTTGGGGGTCGAGCAGCGACAGTGCGAGATCGAGGTCACCTTTGGAAAGCGCAGCCGTGGCGTACTCGACCCGAGCGACGATCAGCGACTTAGCGGCCGGGCGATTTCCTGACCAGAGCTCGATCGCTTTTTGGAAACCGAAAACCGCCGCTGAAAAGTCGTCGTAGGAGAGCGATTGCTTGGCCCGCTGGAGGTCGGCGGACGCTTGGTCGCTGAGCAATACGCTCTCGGAATGCGACAAGTGGGCGTTGATCGCGTCTTGGAACTCCTGCACCGATGTGAAGCGGGCTTCGGGGTTGGACATCATCGCGCGGCGGGCGATATCGACCAATTCTCCCTTGACGTCGGTCGGCAAGATCTCATTGTGAGCCGCCGCGAGCAAGCAATTCTTGACCGTGTCGGCATGGTGCGGCGGCCGACCGGTAACGATCTCGTAAAGGATCGCGCCGAGCAGATAGATATCGGCGGGCGGACCGATCTTTTCGATCGGACCGGTGGCCATTTCCGGCGCCATGTAGGCCGGCGAACCGCCGAGTCCGCGTGAGAGAAACACGCTTTGCTTCTTCGAAAACGTTTCGGTGCAGAGCGAAATTCCCCAATCGGTCAGCAGGATTTCGCCGAAGTCGCCCAGCATCACATTTTCGGGCTTCAGATCGCGGTGGACGACGCCGCGCGAGTGGGCCAAGGCGACCGCGTCGGCGGTCCGCATCAAGATGTTGATATTCTCGAGCTGCGACTTCTTGCGGATCACGTCGCTCCAAGGGGTCCCCTTGATCCGCTTCATCGCATAAAAGAGCGCGCCTTCGTTGGTCGTCCCCAAGTCGTAAATCGGGACGATATTGGGGTGTTCGAGGTCGCCCGTAACGACGGCCTCCGAGAGGAACTTCAATCGCGACGTGGAATCGCCCGTCCGCTCGCCGCGGATCATCTTGAGCGCCACCGTGCGGTCGATCGAAGCTTGGCGGGCGGCGTGGACGACACCCTCGCCGCCGCGTCCGATGACCTCCAACAGCTCGTAATCCTGGCGACCACCGAGGCCTTCTTCCACTGATCGGACCGCCCGTCGTGGTACCACCAAATGGTCGGGAATCGTCGTCTCGCCGACCGAAGATTTGATCGTATGTGAGATCGGTTGGTCGGTACCGAGTTGCCCTTGCCACTGACTTTCAACCGTATTCAGGATTTCGGCATTGGCACGGTCACTCGCCGGGCGCTCGGCGACAGTCCCGGTGTGGAGTTCTCGCGTCTTCTTTTGATCGACATTGGCTCCCGCGGCGCCGGTACCGGAATGGATCTTCGGCTGCGTCGCCACTGCGTCAGCCGACGCCCGCGGGTCACGATCACTGAGTCGACCGACATCAGCAACCGTGGCCGATATGTCACGGATGTTGACGGTCGCCTCGAGCTTGCGTCGTGCGTCGCCCGGCACATCACTACCGGCGCCGTGTTCGGCAGGTCCCTGTTCGCCAGGCCCCTGTGCGGCAAGCCGCGGTTCGCTAGCGGGAAGCGGTTCGGGGCTAACCCGGGTCTTCGCGGCCCAAATCGATGGCGAGCTGGGTTCGTCTGACAACCACCCGTCTCGTGAACTCGAATCCGTGCTCGCGGATGGTTGGCGCGGCGCTGACGGATCGACGAACCCGGCCGACGGTGACGCGGTCATCCCCCAGGAAATCACATTGCCACAGTGACGACAACGACCGTTGTCCAACCCCTGTTCGCTATAATCGGCGCCGCAGCGGGGACAGTTCAGCACGTCGATACCACCTGAGTCAGAAGCGGGGCGAAACGGATCGACAAAGTCGACATGATTAACGGCCTCTGCGAGCGAGGCGGAGTTCCTGGGCGACTGTCAGCGGCTGATCGACGGTTGCCGTGGCTGACGTGCCCGAGTCGGTACGATCGCCTGCGGCGGAAGCATCGTCGCGCCGATCGTAGTCGTCCGCAGGGGGCGATCCGAAACGATGTCCGGACTTGGTCAAAAAATGGCTACCGCGATCGAACCGGAACCAGGCGCCCGAGTCTTGCTCCGGTCGCGGTTCGGCAGGTTCGGCCGGGCGGTCGTCATCGGCCCAATCGTCGACCGTTTCGGCCGAGCGACCGCCGCGGATGATCACGTCGGTGACCATCTGAGCGACGCCGTCTTCACGGATCAGGTAGAGGCGATAGCGATCATCGGGGAGCAATTCGAACAGCGCCGGTAGGTTCCGCAGATACTCATCGTCGATTCGGATATCAGCCAATTCGCGAGTGTTACCGAACTCATCGACCTGCACGACGATCCTTAGCACGTAATAGCGTTCGTAGACGTTGGGCGTTTCGACCGTCGCCATCACGACTTGGGTTGCCCGTGACGAATCGACGGTGACCCTCGATGGTGGCTCCTCGATCGTCCGTTCCTCCGCTTCGGTGATCACCTGGCGTTTCGAGCCGCTCTCGAAGCGTAGTGGAGCGAAGGCGAGTCCCGCGGCGGGGACGGTGAGTAGCAGTTCGACGTTGGACGTCAGCGGATTGGTAAGATCGCCGTCGGAGAAAAAGAGTACGTTCGCCGGTTGCCCGTTGGCGGCGATATAGGATGCGACGATCGAAACCGGGATCGGCGCCGAAGGGTTCGTCGGATCCGGGTTGCCGGAATATTCGTGGTCGAGCAAGAACCGCAGCAGATTACCATCGCTCAAACTGGCGCGGCGGAGGTCGCGGACTTCGGGTTCTTGATTCAAGTCACCATCAAGGAAGCGGCTGGGGGCATTCGTGAAACTTTCCGGCGGCCCGTCACCCCAGTCGACTTGCAGGTGATAAAAGAACTCGCCGTGAACCTCGGGCATACCGAACGAGACCAACAATCGCGTCTTCCCGTTGAAGTTGACCTGAACGCCGAGGTCGCCGATATCGACCGGCTCGACGGTGATTTGGGGTCGGATGTTGAAATACTGAGACGTCGGGGTTTCGAATAACACAAAACCGTTGCCCAAGATCGACACGTCGCCCGCCGCCCGGCCTTCGATCAAGGCATCCGCGCCGCCGCTGTAAATCGACATCGTGTCATTCGATAGATTTACGAACCGCAAATCGCCACCGGTCGACTCGAACAGGATCTGGCCGTCCGAGGCGTCTGCCGCGCCGATCACGAACAGACTGCCCACCGATTCGATCCCGATATTGCCCTGATCGACGGTCAGGTTAGCGACGTAAAGCGTATCGATATCCGAAATCACCAAGTCACCC
>SKZY01000220.1 GCA_007127095.1 Planctomycetaceae bacterium | reverse complement strand
GAGACCCGAATATGACCGCCGCTGTCGGCCCTTTGTAGAAAGTGCTTCCGCCAATGATGGCCGATGACAAAGTGAGTCTTATCGTGCCCCAGTTCGCCCAACATCAAAGGGTTCGCGAGGCCACGTACGAGGGCCCGCAGCGGCTTGTCGACCAGCGATCGTTCGTCGGGAGAAGCGATCGCTTCCTCGACGACGGCTTGCACTTTCCGTAATCCGCCGATCTTCAACTCCTCGCCGAACTCGGGTGCCCCCGGAAACTCGCTGGCCAGTGCTTGATTCAACAAGTCACGCAGTGCGTCGGCCAGGTTGGCGGCCACCGGTGGTTGTGGGTCAAATCCGTTACGAAGCGCGATGAATTGCTCGTTCTGATCCAATTCGTGGGTCGTATCGAGCGAACCCGCCGAGATCGACTCCAGCCCGTAGGCCGCGTCCAAGTGATTTTGAACCCGCATCCGCAAGATGCTTCGCTGGTTTTCCATCAACGACTTGGCGGCCTGCCGATCCTGTGGCGACAACTCGCTGGCGTATTGCGAAAAACGTTCGCCGGCGAGGATGTGTTCGAGGATGACCAGTCGGCCCAAGTCTTTGCAGGCGTCCTCGCTGAAGAATTGGGGCAACCAGCACAATGTCTTCGCGCCTGCGGAATGAGACTGAGAAAACCGTTGCAGCTGGGCGATATCGCTGCGCGGACCATGCCCGGGTTCGTCGAACGGAAAATCGATCACGACCTTCCAATCGTTCTCGTCGTCGTTTTCTAGTGAAGCGTCGGGCAACTCGCGGACATTGCGAAACAGCACCGAGCAGGTCCGCCTCGTGTTTCGCCAAGTGAACTCGTGGAACTGTTCGAGTTCATCTTGGCCTTCGATACCGATCTGTTCGAACAACATCTGCCGCACGCGGCGCACGCGATTGCCTTGGTTGTCCTCGCGTTCGGCCTGTTTGATGATGCTTTCCGTATCCACACCGGAGAGCTGGAGCGAGATCGTCGGATTCGCTTCTTCGCCAATACGGATCTCACCGACGGTACCGGCCCAGTAGCGCAGTCGGCGCAACACTTCCTGGCCTTCTCGCCCGGGGATGGGCGTACGAATCGTGCCATGATTCAGGGCTGCCAAACGTTCCGGCGTTAAACCGCGAAGCGATTCCACGTTGGGAACCAGCGCCGACAAAAGCAACGTCTTCATCAGCCGGTCGTCATTGCGGAACCCGACCCGCTTCGGATCATCGACGGGCAACGTGCGGAGCGTCTCGCGTTTGCCGTATTGGTGTTCCAAGATCGGCAACAACTTCCGCTCATACAGCTGTTCGGCGTTGCGGAAATGGACCTGCATCTCCGGACTGAATGCCTCATCACCACGCTGTACGACATCGAACAGGTCGCCCACTGGGACGAGGTCGCCTACCTTCAGCGTTTCACGACCGTCGACCAGCAACTGCAGCATCAACTTCAACGCCGACCGCTCTCGCTGCAAAACGCTCGAAACCGCCACCAACGTCTGCACCAGTGCGGGACTGAACGGATACAGCTTCCGAAACGAATCGGTGTTGCCTTCGTCGGTCAGCAAGGCGTTCATCACCGATTGACGCACCTTGGTGGTCTGGGCGAATGCTGCGTCCAGCTCCTTTGTCGCCGCGTCGTTACGACAGTTCAGCAGTCGCTTGGCGGCGATCGCTGGCAGATTACGGTCTTCCAGCGTGATCGTTTCTTCAAACCGTCCTTGCTGGAAGTCGAGCGTATCGCCCAGGTTCCCCCGCTCGATCCCCGGCACGCCCTCGCCGACCACGTCACGCAAATCGCGTTGACGAGCGACGAAGCTGATCAGTGGGATCGGCCGATCGGTCGTTTGAGCCTCCACCAAGGCCGTCAGCTTGGACGCCTCGCGTTTCACAAACGACTGATCCGCGGAATTGGCGATCAACCACAGAATCAATTCGTCCAGGAACAACAGCACAGCGTCGTAGCCCAGTTTTGCCGCGTGATGGCTCATACACGACAGACCGATATCGAACCGGACAAAGTTACCGCCGCGGGAACTGACGACTTCGGCGTGGGAGGTTGCGACGCTAGCCAGCAAATCGCTGACCAAGCGGCGATGTTCCTCGGATAACGGGTCCGCGGACGCGGCGCGTTCGAACGACTCCGCGTCCCACGTCGATTCCAAATCGCCCCAGCCGCCGTCGGTTCCACCACCGCCGACAGCCGCGTTCAACCGTTTGAAGAAAGCCTGCTCGCCGTAGTTATCACGTTCACGCCGCGCGTCATTGATGATGCTGGCCGACATGTAAACCGGCGGCACGGGTGCCGTCGGGTGCGACGCGGCCATGAAGGAGACGTAGCTGCCGAGGACCCCCGATTCCATGTCGTGCGAACCGAGCATGTGGTAGGGGACCAGCAAAAACTTCTTGCCCTCCATCCATTCGTTGTGCTTCTGGATCACGCCGACCAATTCGGGGATCGCTCGGGCCCGCGCGTTACCGGACAGGATCAGGTGCAGCACCGCCATGAAATGGCTTTTGCCGCTGCCGAAGCTGCCGTGCAAGTAGGTAGCCTTGCTGCTGCGATTGACCACGGCATTCCGCACGAACCCCAGCGCCTGATCGAAGCAGCGGACCAGTTGATCGGTCATGACGTATTGGTCGAGCACCTTATCGGGCTGGGCCACATCCTCGGCCAACTTCAAGACGAAGTCACCTCGATGCACTTGCTCGGGGATCTGAATCAGTTCCTTCAAAAGGACCATGAGGGCGGCCTGGGGGCGGAAGTAGTGGATGATGGGGGCGAGGGGATTTGGACGTCGCTGGTCAGGGCGAGCCAGACGCCCACAGTTGAAGTGCTTGAGCGGCAATCTCACTCGCCTGCTGTGGAGCGGACTTGTACAGGCGGCGGAAACAGCGTAGGCACACCCGAAGGACTCGACCACCGGCTAATGGCTGAAATCCCTTCGGGATGCTCGATCGCGATCGTCCGTTCCGCGGAAAAGGTCCGCACGTTTTCGAGGGTGATGTTGTCGATGTACATACTGAATGCCTTACAAAGCGAGGGCTTGCCGCTACTGACCGCGACGACGCAGTTGAGAAATTGGCAACTCCAAAAGATCTGCGAGAAAGTTTTGAACAGCTTTGATACGCTCAAGCTGCAAACTTTCCCCTCGTACCCACTTGTTGTCCTGTATCGACGTTTGAATTGCCTTTCCGGGACGTAAAACGGATGCGATCGAACCGACAACTGCCTTATTGCGAATCTGCGTTTTGGATAAGTCTTCGCCGTCACCCGCGAGAGATGGAACATTGCTGGCAAGCTCGACGTGTTGCCTTGCGCTGCCCAGAAGTTCCGGATACACGCGCTGGGCGCATTCAATCAACAGATCTTCAAGATTACCCGCATTCTCATTGTCCGGCAGGACAAAGCCCCCTAGACGCGGTCGGCCCTGCGACACGTTCGCCGGCAGGTCAGGCAAAATGTAACCTTTTCGCTCCAGGCCCCTTTTTATCGTGGCATACCGCTCGTGGGCTGAAACCTGATTGTCTGTGTCCAAAAGTATTCCGATACCGGTTAGCTGCGTGTAGTCAATAACAGCCGAATTTTCCTCGATCGTTTCCAACAAGCGAGTGTCGCCAACCGCCGAATGGATT
>SKZY01000167.1 GCA_007127095.1 Planctomycetaceae bacterium | reverse complement strand
GGATCCGGGCCGCCAACGTGGTCGTCGCAGAAGGCCGAATCATCGATGTCGATGCCGCGCCGAATACCGCGGCCGACGAAGTGGTCGATGCCGCTGGGCTGCACCTGATCCCCGGTGTCGTCGACGACCAAGTCCATTTCCGAGAACCCGGACTGACCCACAAAGAAGACTTGGCCCACGCCAGTCGTGCTTGTGCCGCTGGCGGCGTGACGACGTTTCTGGAAATGCCCAACACCAAGCCGCCGGCGATCACCCTGGCCGGCGTGCGAGAAAAAGAACGCCTCGCCGCCGAGCAGTCGTTGGTCAACTTCGGCTTTTACATCGGCGCGACCAGCACCAACGTCGATGAACTGGCGACCGCCGTCGACGTCCCCGGCATCAAGATTTTTATCGGCAGCAGCACCGGGAATATGCTGGTCGACGAACAGGACGCGCTGGAACGGATCTTCGCCCAAACCCGGCTGCCGATCTGCGCCCATTGCGAGGACGAATCGACCGTCCGGGCCAACGCCGCACGATTGGCCGGTACCACCGATGTCGCCGACCACAGTCGCATCCGAGACGTCACCGCCGCCGTGATCGCCACCCGCAGGTCGATCGACCTGGCCAGCCGACACCGGCACCGCTTCCATGTCCTGCATGTCTCGACCGCCGAAGAATTGCCGCTGATCGCTGCCGCGCGCCCCTACGTCACCGCCGAGGTCTGCCTGCATCACCTGTTCTTCAATGTTGACGACTATCCACGGCTCGGCACGCGGATTCAGATGAACCCGTCGATCAAGTCGGCTGCCGATAACCGCGCCTTGTTCCAAGCACTGCTCGACGGCGTCATCCAGGTCATCGCGACCGACCACGCGCCGCACACCCTGGAAGAAAAGAGCCAGCCCTATCCGCAAAGTCCCTCGGGTTTGCCCGCCGTCGAGAACAGTCTCGCGCTGATGCTGAACCAAGTCGCCCTCGGTCGGATCGATCTGACCCAGGTCGTCGATCGGATGTGCGATGCTCCGGCCCGTGTTTGGGGGATCACCGGCAAAGGGCGAATCGCCCCCGGTTACGACGCCGATCTCGTCCTGGTCGACCTCCAGCGGCGGCGGACGATCCGCGACGAAGAACAACAGACCAAGAGCCGTTGGAGCCCTTGGCATGGTGAAACCTTGACCGGTTGGCCGGTGACGACCTGGGTCGGCGGCCGCCGCGTGTTCGACAGCCGCGAAGACCCCCGCGGCCGCTTCGATGAAGCGGTGCGAGGCGAAAAACCGATTTTCGACCATTCACGCGGCGGATACTGGGACACGCCCGATGGCATCGGTCCCCGCGCCGATTGATTCGATCACTTACCCGCCCCCTCGTTTGCCGATGGCATGCCGATGATCGACCGCCGAACTTTCTTGGGCTCCGCCGGTGCGGGGCTGCTCAGTCTGGCCAATCCGCCGGTCGCCTCGTCGGTCAGCCGGGCCGCCGAGACGACGGCCCAGCGGCGCCTGAAGCTGGCCGTCGTCACGACCGAGTGGCGGTATCATTCGCACGCCTGGCACATGGCCGAACGGTTCCTGGTCGGCTATCCGGTCGGCGGTCGCTGGCATCGTCCTGAAATCGATGTCGTCGCGGCTTATGTCGATCAATTCCCCGAGAATGACCTCAGCCGTCGCCGTGCCGAGGAGTTCGGTTTTTCACGCCATGAAACGATCGCCGAAACGCTCCGAGCAGGCGGCGATCACTTGGCGGTCGATGCCGTGTTGATCATCGGTGAACACGGCAAATACGAATTGAGTGAGTTCGGGCAGACCAAATATCCTCGCTACGAGTTTTTTAAGCAGGTCACCGATGTCTTTCGCGAAGCAGGCCGAGCGGTTCCGGTGTTCAACGACAAACACCTATCGTGGAACTGGGATTGGGCTGTGGAGATGGTCGATATCGCTCGCGAACTCGATTTCCCACTGACGGCAGGTTCATCGCTGCCGCTGACCTGGCGAATGCCCGACGTCGATCTGCCGTACGGTGCGGAGGTCGAAGAATTGCTCTGCGTCGCGATGGGCCGTGTCGACAGCTATGACTTTCACGCCCTGGAAGTCATCCAGTGCATGGCCGAACGCCGCCGCGGCGGTGAAACCGGAGTCGTCTCGATGCAAGGACTCCGCGGTGATTCGGTTTGGCAAGCGATGCGGGCCGGTGGCTGGGAAGCCGGCGGTTGGTCGTCCCGCTTGTTCGAAGCCTGCCTGTCTCGCAGCCATACCCTCGCGCAACCCGAGACCTTCAGTCATCGCTACCCGACCGAGGATCAGATTCGCCAATGGGTCGACGACCCGGTCGCCTATCGGTTCGAATACGCCGACGGGACACGGGCCACCATGTTGTTGATGAACGGATTGGTCGGCGACTTCACCTTCGCGGCGAAACTGAAGGGGACGGCGGAACCGCTGTCGACCCTTTTTCAGTTGCCGCCGGTGCCCAACGTCGTGTACTCCGCCGGCCTGATGGTCCAAGCGGAAAAGACCTTCTTGACCGGAAAATCGCCCCAACCGATCGAACGAACACTGTTGACGACCGGGCTGGTCGAGGCCGGCGTCCGCTCGCTCGGAACCGGCCAGCAGCGACTCGATACGCCGCACCTGGCGATCCGTTACCAAGCCCCACGAGAATCGGCGTTTCTGCGGAACTGAATCGATCGATTCCTGGGCAGCGGCTGCGCGACAATCATGCACGCCCCCCGGCGTGATGCTTCCGGCAAACGACCAAAATTTCCGCCAAAGTGAACCTGCTGTCCCTTGAATCTCGTTAACGGGTCTCGATCGCCGCCATCCTGTGGAGCCGACACGCTTGGCGCACGCCTTGCCGCCCTTTCGAAGCCGTGACCGTCGTATCCTGCCTGCAAACGAAACGGCGCCGTCAGCCCACCTACCTCAGGAGTATTCCTCATGGCTCGTCATCCAGCTGCTGCGGCAACCAGCGGCCACCCGCACCCACACGCCTTTGTCGGATTCAATGCCCTGGCGAACGAAGGGCTGGTGGTGCGGTCGCGACGCAATGCGATCAAGGCCGGAATGGCGGGGATGGCGGGATTGTCGCTGCCGACGCTGTTGCAACACCGGGCCTCAGCGGCCGGCCCCGGCGGGACGCCCAAGAGTGTGATCCTGCTCTGGATGACGGGTGGCCCCAGTCATATCGATACCTGGGACCCCAAACCGCTGCGGCCACTCGAAAACCGCGGTCCGTTCGGCGTGATCGATACCAAAATCCCCGGGGTCCAGATCTGTGAACACCTGCCCAAACAAGCGGCGATGCTCGACAAGTTCACCCTGATCCGGTCGGTCGACGCCCGGGCGAGCAACCATGAGCCGAACATGGTGTTCCAAACGGCTAACCTGGCCGCCGCGCCGCGGAGCAATCCCGAGGCGGTGAACTACCCGGCGATCGGCTCGATCGTGGCCAAGCATCATGGCCCCAACCACCCCGGCATGCCGCCCTACGTCGGCTTTTATCGCTCTCCCTCACACATCGCCTTCGCCGGCGATTTGGGCCAAAAGTACAACCCGCTGCAGGGCAACAACGCCGCCAAACTGCCGATCTATGACCTTGTCGGCAACGATACCGGCAAACGGTCCGCCGCGGAGATGTTCCAATTCTCCAAGGGCCTCGACT
>SKZY01000194.1 GCA_007127095.1 Planctomycetaceae bacterium | reverse complement strand
TTGCGTTGTTCTTTTGCGACGAAAGCAGACCATGCCGAGAGTCGAAAGTCCAAACATCGCAAAGGTAGATGGTTCTGGAACCGCCGCCGTGGGGGACGAAATCGAGAACGAGACGGATGTGGTGTCGAATGAGCCCCAACGGTCGACCACTTTCAATCCAACGGAATGGGTGCCGGCGGTCAATCCGTAAGAGTCGAGTGCCGTGCTGGAGAGGGAGAAAGTGTCGGAAAATGATGTTTCATCGGTTTGTCGCTGTCAGCTCACCGGCTGCGCGGTTTGTTTTCCGTAGCGTCGTAGATGATGACCTGGTCGTCGGCCAAGCGATTTGCCAACATCTGGCCGTCACCGCAGAAACGGACCTTTCCGTTGAAGGTTGATTCCGTAGTGACCGCGCCGAGCGGCTGCCCGGTGTCTGCGTGCCACAATTGGATCACCCCGTGCGCTTCGGCGGTCGCGATGGTCCGGCCGTTGGGAGAAAAGTCGACCAGGCGACGACGGTCGAGGTCCCAGTGGTGAATACCGTTTCCGAACACAAAAAGTTGATCACTTCCGCCGGTCGCGAAATCGCGCAGCGGAAGCGTGCTAATCGACCACTCCGCGGCCTCCAAGTCGGGCTCCCAAACCTGCAACCGACCGTCGCGGCCTCCGGAGAAGAGTCGCTTCGCGTCGGGGCTGATCGCGATCGAGATCGCCCGTCCGTCGTGTGCCATCCAACTCAGCGACGGTCCCGAGGTCAGAGAAACTTGCCCCCGCGATGCGAGGAGCGGGTACAACTGGATTGCCCCGCCGCGATTGACGGTCGCCAGCCATTCCGACCCAGGCGCGAACGCCAACGCCTCGATCCCGTCCAGTTGTTGAGTCGACTGGAGACGGTATCCCGCTGTACGATCAGCCAAGTAGAGATCGCCGAAAATGTCGCCGGCTGCGACCCATTTTCCGTCAGGAGAGAAGGCGACGCAAACGACCCGCTTGTTATGCCCCCCGAGCGATTGCAATCGACGGGTCGTCGCCGCGTCCCAAATCGCGAAGGTGGTGTCACTGCTGGCAGTCGCCAGTGTTTTGCCATCCGCCGATCATGGGTTGGCAAGGGAAATCGCAATCGATGGCTCCCACCGAATCGTCCCCGCCTGTTTTGGTCAATCCGAGCTCGTCCGTCACGCGGTCGAGTGGGTTGGGGCCGCGATCGTGGCGGGCCGCCAACAGCCGCAAAATCTCGTGTCTGCGTAGCACATCCCCGCCGCAAGCCTGATCCAAAACCGCTTGACGCTCATGCTCGTCGTTCAAATCGAGAACGATGAACACGATTTCGCGGTTGGACAACGCCGGGCTGACTTCGCGTTTCATGAGCCAAGTCCAGTTCGCGGGTCAGGGTGCCAGCGAAACCAAGTCGCCGCAGAAATGGTCTCAACGGAATTACTGGAAAGTGAATTTAATCGACGCCTGGCTGGTGAACCGCTTGAGCATCGAAGTGGTTACAAGCGTAGCGAGATCGAACACTCAGTACGTCAATGACACTGCTTTTTGCAATCGGTTTGACCTGCGTGTTAAAACCCGCTAGGGTCGATCTGTCGCCCTGCGTCGATTCGAGCAGCCACGAATCCCACCTGTTGAATCCCACCCCGTTAAGTCCCGCCCCGTTAAGTCCTACCGAACGATTCATCGGTCGCCTTGCAAGTTGCCGATGTCTCCTTCCTCCCTCCATTGAGGAGTCCCGCGATGGCATCCTTTCTCTCCCGCCGCAAATTGCTCCAAGGCCTGGGTGCTTCCGCTGCTGCGCTCCCGTTTACCGGAAATCTGGCGAGCCTCGGAGCTGGCGAATCGTCCGGGCAACGAAAGCGTCGGCTGGTCGTGATGTTTAGCCCCAACGGCGTTGTCCCCTGGAATTTCTGGCCCGATGAAGCCGGCGAATTGTCCGCTTTTAAAGAAAGCCTGCAACCGCTCGAGCCGTTTCGTGACCAGACGTTGATCGGCAAAGGGATCTGTAACAAGGTCCGGGGAGCCGGTAGTGCGCATATGGTCGGTATCGGTGGGCTGCTGACCGGCTGCGAGCTGATGCCCGGTAATCTAAAGGGCGGCAGCGGCCCGTCAGCCGGGTGGGCGAGCGGTATTTCGATCGATCAGGAGATCGCACACTTCCTTCAGTCACAACCCGAGACACGAACCCGCTTCGGGTCACTCGAATTTGGGGTCATGGTTCCGGAGCGAGCCGATGTCTGGACTCGGATGTCGTACCTGGCGGCCAACCGGCCAGCCACGCCGATCAATGATCCGTACCAAATGCTGCGTAAGTTCTACGGCCAGGTCGAAGATCGCAAACTCGTCGGCAGTCTGCTGGACGATGTGCTGGACGACCTCCGCGCGGTTCGCTCCCGGGTCGATTCTCAAGACCGACGGATTCTTGACGACCACGCGACGTTCGTCCGCGAGATGGAGAAAGAACTTCGGCAAGCGGAATCCGATGGAGCGATCGGATCGGAGCGGCCGGAATTGGAGCCGGGTGTACGTGCTGATGACATTCCGCGATTGAGCCGAATGCAGATCGATCTGATGGTGCATGGGTTTGCCGCCGATTTCAATCGTATTGCCACGCTGCAGTTCTCCCGAGCGACCAGTGGCGAAAAACTGAAGTGGATCGGTGTCGATGAGTCGCATCACACGCTTTCACACGAATCGGACGACAATACTGAGGTACAGGAACAGCTGACTCAGATCAATCACTGGTACTGCCAGCAGTTGGCTTACCTTGCCAAACGGTTGTCAGAGACGCCGGAACCCGGCGGCGAAGGGAGCCTGCTGGACAACACGTTAATCGTCTGGACAAACGAACTCGGGAAGGGGAATTCGCATACTCGAAACGACATCCCGTTCGTAATGGTGGGTGGCGGACTTGACTTCAAAATGGGACGTAGTCTGAAGTTCGATAAGGTTCATCACAATCGCTTGCTGCTCTCTTTGGCTCACGGGTTCGGGCACCACATCGACGAGTTCGGCGACCCGAACTTCTGTGGCGATGGGCCGCTCACCGGTCTCAGCTGACCGATTGCGACGGGCCATTCGAATGAACAGTGACCGACCCCTATTTTCCTGCGGACGCGCAGCGATCGTGGTATTGCTTTGCCTGTTCGCAGGTCTGCCTGTTTCGTCCAAGGCGGATGATCCACAGCAGGTCACGGGCGATCTCGATCGTGGGCAAAGACTGTTTGCCCAACAATGTGCCCGTTGTCACGGCGACGAGGGGCAAGGCGATCAGGATTTCTATCCCGAACCGCTGCAGGGAGACCATCGCGTCAGTCAGTTGTTCGAGATCATCGAGCGAACGATGCCGGAAGAGGATCCGGAGGCTTGCATCGGCCAAGACGCTCGTGACGTCACGGCCTTCGTTCACGACCGCTTCTACAGCGAAGCCGCTCGGCAGCGGCGGGCCGCAGCCCGTATCGAGCTTGCTCGATTGACGGTCCCTCAATACCGCAACGCCCTCACCGACCTGTTGCAGTCGTTTCAAAAGTCAGCCGAACCGGAGGTCGAGCAGGGGAGCGGAGGTTTGCATGCGACCTATTTCAAGACGCGAAGCCTGTCCGGGAAAGACAAAGTCTTCGAGCGGACCGACCCGGTCGTCGACTTCGACTTTGCCGCGGGCGTTCCCGACCCGGCTGAAGACTTCGATGATCCCGAGGAGTTTTCGATTCGTTGGGAAGGTGGATTGTTTGTCGAACAGACCGGTCGCTATGAATTGCGGTTGTATAGCGAGAATGGGGTGCGGATGTGGGTCAACGGTCCTGATCAAGCCGTGATCGATGGATGGGTTCGGTCCGGTGACCAAACCGAGCACGTGGAATCGATCTTCTTGCTCGGCGGTCGAACCTATCCGATTCGGATCGATTTTCACAAACGCAACGATCCCACGGCAGCGATCAGCCTGCGTTGGGAGCCACCCGGCGGCGTCGTCGAGCCGATTCCGTCGCAACACCTCCGCCGCGGCAAGTTTCCTCGCCTGTTCGTGGCCACGACGACGTTTCCCCCGGATGACCGCAGTGTCGGCTACGAACGCGGCACGCGAGTGACAAAGGATTGGGCCGAGGCGACGACGCTGGGGGCGATCGAGACCGCCAACGAAGTGCTCCGTGACTTGGAATCACTCGCCGGAATCGCCAAAGACGATTCGGATGATGAGCGCCGGCAGAAGGTGATTTCGCTATGTCACGAGTTCGTGGCCAGGGCATTCCGTCAGTCGCTGGATGACGACCAGCGAGACCGTTATGTCACGCGTCACTTTGATGACGAAGACGCACTTGAAAAAGCGGTGAAACGAGTCGTCATTCTCGCCCTCAAGTCACCGCGATTCTTGTACCCCGAGCTCGGATTGGAAGGCGACGTCGTAACCGCGACGCGACTCTCCTTCGCCATCTGTGATGGGCCTCCCGATGCGGCCCTGTTAGAAGCCGCTGGCAAGGGGGAACTGAGTACGCCGAAACAGGTCTCGGAGCAGGCTCGACGGTTGCTCGATGATCCCCGCGGCAGGGCGAAGCTGCGGGCGTTCTTCCGCTACTGGTTGCAGATCGACGTGCCTCACGACCTGTCCAAAGACTCGGAACAGTATCCCGAATTCACACCGCAGTTGACCGTCGACTTGCGGAGATCGCTCGAGCGGTTTGTCGAGGCGACCGTTTGGTCGGAGGCTTCCGATTTTCGACAATTGTTGGTCTCGAATACGATTTGGGTTAATCAGCGATTGGCTGATTTTTATGGTGTCGACGCGCCAGACGGTGACCTGTTTCAACCGGTGGTTTTCGAACAGGAGCCGCGAGCCGGTGTTTTGACACATCCCTTCCTGATGGCTGCTTTCGCCCATCGAGCCGACAGTTCACCGATCCATCGCGGCGTCTTTCTGGTCCGCGGGATTTTGGGCAGAACCCTCCGTAGCCCCCCCGACGCGATCGAATTGGTCGACTCCTCGTTGCTGCCCAACATGACGACGCGACAAAGGGTGGAGCAGCAGACCAAGCCAGACACTTGCCAAAATTGCCATCGCACGATCAACCCGCTCGGGTTTGCGCTGGAACATTACGACGCCGTTGGCCGGTATCGGCTTGGCGAAGCAGCCGGAACGGTCGATGCCAGCGGTGAGTATCAGCCGACTCGGGGTGATCCGATCGAGTTTTCGGATGCCAGCGAATTGTCGGTCGCGTTGTCGGAACACGAAGAAGTGAGCCGCAATTTCGTGGAGCGGATGTTCGAATTTCTGATCAAACAGCCGATCGGAGCTTACCGGGCCGGACTGCTCGATGAACTGACCGACGAGTTCGTAGCGTCGGACTACCACATCCGTGATTTAGCCGTGCGAATCGTCTCGTCCGCGATTGCAAGCAACGAGCGGTGAGCGAACTCCGCTATCATCGGGTGAAGCCGGCGGCTGTCGTCGCCGGAGACCGCAGAATCGCAACGATGAGGAGTCTGAACGATGTTTGATGTACTGAAGCAGAGTATTTTCGCCAGCCTGGGGGCGGCGCAATTGACTCGTGAAAAGGTGGCTGAGGTGGCGTCTGAAATCGCCAAGCAGGTGAACCTAACCGGTCAACAAGCGGCCGATTTCGAGTCGCAGTTCACCCAGCGGGCCGAGGCCGCTCGCAAGGAATGGGAAGCGGAGGTTGACCACCGGATCGATCGGGCATTGATCCAACTCGGGATCGTCAAGGCGGCGGTCAGGAAGGAGGCCGAGCAGGCGTCTGCTCGGGGCCAGGTCGTGATGGACGATTTGGTCGAAAAGGCGATCCTACGGCTCGGTCTGGCCCGTGCCGAGGATATCGAGGCCTTGACCAAGCGGATCGAGGTATTGGAAGCGAAAGATTGACCCGTGCCGGCGGGTCGGATCACAATCTGCGGATGTCGTTGAAGATCGCGAACGCCATCAGCGACAACAAGGCCAGGACACCGGCCATCGTCAACTGCATCTGCAGCTTCTCGTTGACCGGGCGTCCGAGCACCGCCTCGGTGGTCAGAAACAGCATGTGGCCGCCATCGAGCGCCGGGATCGGCAAGAAGTTGAGGATCGCCAGGTTCATACTGAGCAAGGTCAGGAACATCAGCAGCGCCGGGATGCCACGGTTCGTTTCCTGACCGGCGACCTTGAAGATCGTGATCGGTCCGCCGACCATGTTGGCACCGGCTTTTCCGGTCACGAGCAAGCCGAGAAAGCGGAAGACTTCGGTCAATTTACGCTGGCTGGCGGCTAAGCCGAGTCCCATCGCCTGGCCAAAGCTAGACGCCACGTGTGTCCGTTGAAGTTCAACGAATCGCAAGCCGCGATCGTGCCAAAATTGATCGGTAGCGATCAGGTTGGCATCGACATCGACGATCTTATTGTCCCGTAAAACGGTCACCTTCAGCGAAGTTTCAGCGGGAAAGTGTTGCCACAGTTCGAACAGGGCTGCGAACGGGTATTCGGTACTGAACTCCCAACCCGTTTTGAGCTTCGTCTTCAGTTCGGAGGCGGCCGGCTTGGCGAGCATCGACGGCGTTTCACCGCCGGGCCAACGGACGGCGATCTTTTTCAGCACGTCACCCGGCTTCAAGTCGGTCGAATCGGCCGCGTCGGGTCGGACGAAAGCGACCGTCGTTGTCGTTTTGTAAGCCAGGCCGAGTCGGTCGAGGGCGACGATGTTGTCGAGTTGGTTGACCGGCGTCGAGGTTCGTACCGGAGCCGTCGGAGTCAGTTCGATTTCGATCGTTTGGGCGTCGGTCGCCGTTTGCCCATCGGTTCCCTGGCTGCGGAGCAACGTCAACTTGATCGGTTCATCGACATCGGCCAACCGGGATGGCAGCGAGAAAGCATCGATTTCGGAGTCGCCGTTTACCGCGACCAATCGATCACCGACGCGGACGCCTGCCTGTTCGGCTGGGCCGCCAGCAACCAGGGCGGTCACGGGTCCGGGGGCCAGGCCGACGCCGGGCATGACGAGCGGCTGAGGCGGCAACGTCACCTCGGCGTTGGAGCCGTCGGGGCGTCGCAAACCGAGTGTGATCGGATGACCGACACGGGCCATGATCGCCCGCTGCAGCATCACACTTCCCGCAACGTTATCGGCGTTCCCCGCACCGATGATCGGTTCGCCGTCGATCGAGACGACCTCGGCACCGGCATCAGCGTCCGTAAGTACGGCTTCCGCCACGCTGCCCGAGGATGCCAAGCTATTGGGATTGGATGGCAGAATCGTGGTCGAAATATTCGAAATCCCGATCCGTCGGAGGCCTGGGATCGAAGCGACCGCGGCCGTCGTCAATTCGTAGTTACGAACGCCGTCGGGATACTCGATCGCCACGTTGACGGGCTGATCGGGATTGCTGGTTCCCTCGATCATGATCGCCGTAGCCATGTCGGTGAAATAGAGCTGGTCGTCCTGGCTGATCCCGCCGACACCGACGACTTTGCCGCCCGGCTCAATCCCTGCCTGGTAGGCGGGGCCGCCCGGCGTGACATCGCCGACGACGGCCGGCAGGTAAGGCACGCCGTACATAAAGGCGGCCGCGGCAAACAGGACGCCGGTGATCAAATTCATGATCACACCCGAGCTGATGATCAGCATCCGTTGCCAGACGGTTTTCGCCGGGAACGATCGCGGGTCGAGCTTGACCGGAGCGTCGTTGTCGGCATGATCCTCCGCCCCTTCGGTGTCGGCCTCGCCGTCGGATTGCCGAATCCGTTTCGACTCTTTCTCCATTTCGCGGGGGTCGTCGTCTTGGCCGAGCATCTTGACATAGCCGCCCAGCGGGATCGTCCCCAACCCGTACTCGGTTTCTCCGTAGCGGAACTTGCCGAGGGTGCGGGGGAAACGGATCGGGCCGATGCGAATCGGAACGTCGAAGCCGACGTAAAATTTCTCAACCTTGACGCCACACCACTTCGCCGCCAGAAAGTGCCCGAGTTCGTGGACGAAAATGACCAAGCCGATGCCGATCGCGACACGGGCCCACAACCAAAGCTGGGTGACGATGACCGTCGGCAGGCTAGCGGATTCCGCTTGGGCCAGCAGTAGCGGGTCGAGGGTCCCGAAGATCGCCACCAGCGGCGATGCCAAGAACGAGTTCGGGGTGGTTAAAAGTTCGATCGTTCCTGCCACCGCAGTACCTCTTCCCTAGCCCACCGATCCAGCTCGAGCAGCCGGTCGAGTGTTGCGTTCGATTCGTGATGATGGTTTTCTAGCGCGATTCGGCACGCCGTCACAATGTCAGTAAACCGAATTCTGCCCTCCAAGAATAGGGCGACCGCCGCTTCATTGGCCGCATTGACGACCGCGCCGGCGGTGCCGCCGACGCTGGCGACCTCAAACCCGAGCGGAATCGCCGGAAAACGCTCGGTGTCGACCGGTTCGAGCGACCATCGACTCGGCTCGGTTAAATCGAGCGTCGGGGTCGCTCCCGGCAGACACCTGGGGTGGGTCAACGCATGCTGGATCGGCAACCGCATGTCGGGCGGACTCAGCTGCGCGATCGTCGATCCATCGACCATCTCGACCATCGAATGGATGATCGATTGCGGGTGAATCATCACGGCGATCATCTCCGCCGGACAATCGAACAGCCAGCGGGCTTCGATGATTTCCAACGCCTTGTTCATCATCGTCGCCGAGTCGATCGAGATTTTGCGGCCCATGCTCCAGGTCGGGTGAGCGAGCGCCTGCTCGATCGTCGCCTGACGCATCTCCTCGATCGTCGCTTGACGAAAGGGGCCTCCGCTGGCGGTCAAAATGATCCGGCGAGCGATTCCGCCGCCGGCGAGACACTGGAAAATCGCTGCATGTTCGCTGTCGACCGGCAGCAATTCGGCGCCCGACCGCCGCGACATTTCCCGCACCAATCCGCCGGCGACGACCAGCGTTTCTTTGTTGGCGATCGCGACCCGCTTGCCGGCACGAATCGCAGCCAGAGTGCTCTCCAGTCCGGCGCGACCGACGATCGCCGCGACCAGAGTGTCCACCTCGGCCGCCGCGGCTAACTCAACCAACTTATCCGGGCCGACCTCGAGTGACGCCGCAGCGGGAAATCGGCCTGCCAGCGAGTCGGGCATGTCGGCTGCCACCGCGGGGTCAGACAGTACGACCTTACAGGCGGCGGTCCGACCCGCGATTTCCGCGAGTCGGTCGAGATTATGATGACCGGAGATCCCGTGGACCCGCCATGTCGTCTCCGCATCGATCCGCGTCAGGTGTTCGATGACGCTGATCGTGGCCGTGCCAATGCTGCCGGTTGCCCCTAAAATAGCGACACGACGTTCGAGCGGTGAGGACGACGACATGGATGGGGCTGCACCGCGGGGATGAATTGGCATGCTGCGAGCCGGTCGGATTCGCCCGCCCGACCTACGGACCTGACACGTTTTACTAACCGATCCTAACGTATTACCCCGATCGCCTGAACCGTCCAAGAAAGCCCGATGAGCAACGATAAAAAACGCAAGCGGAATCAAGACGAACCGAAAACGGGGGGCGTTTGGCAGGTTTTGGCCGTGCTGGTCGTGGCGGTCGCCGTCAGTGGCTATTTGATGTCCGGTGGCTCGAAAAAGCTCCGGTATCCAGACCTTAAACTGCTGCTCGAAGCGACCCAGTACCAGCAATACGGTAGTCAGGACTTGGCTGACGGTTCGAACGGAGGAGCGGTTCAGGTCCCCTCGGCGGGTAACCCCGACACGATGGTCGAGTTGCGGTTGCCGCAGAACATCGCCGTTTCAGACCTGTTGATCACCGGTACCGTCGAGTACCGCCCGTTGGCAAATCCCGACCGCCAACCCGAACGGGTCGAGTTTCGCACCGAGCGGACGATCCGTGGCGACGCCGAGGACGCGGAATTGCTGCGATTGCTCAAACAGTCCAATGTCGTTTGGGATACCGATCGGCCGAGCCGTTTCCTGGCCGACCATGGCTTCACAATCCTGATGCTCGCCGTGCTGCTGCTGTTCGGCTACCTGATGCTCAAACGGATCGGTGGGGTCGGTTCGCCGATGGCGTTTTCGCGCAGTCGTGGCAAGCTGTACGGACAGGACGATCTGCCGATCACGTTCGAGGATGTCGCCGGGATCAACGAGGCGGTGGAGGAGGTCAGTGAGGTGGTCGACTTCCTCAAGCACCCCGAAAAGTACCAGCAACTCGGCGGCCGGATCCCCCGCGGTGTGCTGTTGGTAGGCCCTCCCGGTACCGGCAAGACGTTGCTCGCCAAGGCGATCGCGGGTGAGGCCGGCGTTTCCTTTTTCGGGCTTTCGGGAAGCGATTTTGTCGAAATGTTCGTTGGCGTCGGGGCCGCCCGGGTGCGAGATATGTTCCAACAAGCGGTGAACCGGTCGCCCAGCATCATTTTTATCGATGAACTCGACGCGCTCGGCAAAAGCCGTGGTGGCAACTTGGTCGGCGGGCATGACGAACGCGAGCAGACACTCAACGCGCTGCTGGTCGAGATGGACGGGTTCGATACCAACAACAGTGTGATCGTGATCGCGGCCACCAATCGTCCCGAAACGCTCGACCCGGCGCTGTTGCGACCCGGTCGCTTCGATCGCCACGTGTTGGTCGATCGCCCCGACGTCTCGGGCCGCGAAGATATCCTCAAAGTGCATGTCAAAAACGTCAAACTCGACGACGCCGTGCGGCTCAAAGATGTCGCTTCAATCACCAGCGGATTCGTCGGTGCCGATTTGGCGAACCTGGTCAACGAGGCGACGCTGCTGGCTGCCCGTAAGGAGAAAAACGCGGTCGGGATCGAGGAGTTCAACGAAGCGGTCGAACGGGTCACGGCCGGACTGGAGAAGAAAAACCGTGTGATGAACGACGACGAAAAGATCCGGGTCGCTTACCACGAAGCCGGCCACGCCCTCGTCGCCTCGGCACTGCCCAATACCGACCCGGTCCACAAGGTGTCGATCATCCCCCGCGGCCTAGCGGCACTCGGCTACACGATGCAGCGGCCCGACAGTGACCGCTATCTGATGACCAAGAGCGAGTTGGAAAGCCGCATGAAAGTGCTGCTGGCCGGGACATTGACCGAGGAGATGATTTTTTCGGACATCAGCACCGGGGCGCAAAACGATCTGGAACGCTGTACCGAAATCGCCCGTTCGATGGTGATGGATTACGGGATGAGTCGTTTGGGGCGGGTCAATTATCGTCAAAGTGCCTCGAGTCCGTTCTTGGCCAGCGGCGGCAGCGACGGCCAACAGATGGCTGTGAGCGAAGAAATGGCCAAGCAGATCGATCAGGAAGTCGTCCGTATCCTCGAGGAGTCGTTGAATCAGACCCGCGAGATCCTCGAACAACGTCGCGAAGCGCTCGAAGCCGTCACCCAACAGTTGCTGGAGTTCGAATCGATCGATCATACCGAACTGCAGCGATTGCTGAATGAACACAGCACCGGGCCGTGGCTGGTGCCGGGAACACAGACCGAAAAACCGCGGGCCCGGATTCGGGCTCCCAAGAATCCGGGTGTCGACATCGCCCCGACGGCCGACCACCAGATCTGACGGCGTCCGCCCCGTTGTCGAAGGTTGCCACGGGCACGATACTGGGGAGCCTATCGTTCCCTTGTTCCCCCATTTGCCCCCCAACCGATGGGTCCCCGATGACCGCTTTTCCCGACATCCCCAAGATCGAGTACGAAGGTCCCCAAAGCAATAATCCGCTCGCCTTTCGCTGGTACAACCCCGAGGAAATCGTCGAGGGGAAGTCGATGCGAGAACACCTGCGGTTTTCGATCGTCTATTGGCACACCTTCCGAGGCACCGGCAGCGATCCTTTCGGCCCCGGCACGGCCGTCCGACCTTGGGATGACGGTTCCGACAGCGTCGCCAACGCCCAAAACCGGGCCCGGGTCGCCTTCGAGTTGTTCGAAAAGCTGCAATCGCCCTATTACGCGTTCCACGACCGCGATGTCGCCCCGGAGGGTGCGAATCTGCGGGAGACGAATGCCAACTTCGACGCCGTCGCCGATGTGCTGGAAGAGGAGCAGCAGCGATCGGGCGTGAAGCTGCTGTGGGGAACGGCGAACATGTTCAGCAACCCGCGGTTCATGCACGGCGCGGCGACCAGCTGCAACGCCGATGTCTTCGCCTACGCGGCGGCTCAGGTCAAGAAAGCGCTGGAAGTGACGATGCGACTGGGCGGCGAAAATTACGTTTTCTGGGGTGGCCGCGAAGGGTATCAGAACCTTTTCAATACCGACATGAAGCGTGAACTCGATCACCTCGGTCGTTTTTTTCACCTGGCGGTCGACTACGCCAAAGAGATCGGTTTCACCGGGAATTTTCTGATCGAGCCGAAGCCGAAGGAACCGACCAAGCACCAGTACGACAGCGACGCTGCCGCCTGTCTCAACTTCCTCCGTCAGTACGACCTGATGGATCATTTCAAGCTCAATATCGAGGCCAATCACGCCACCTTGGCGGGGCATTCGATGATGCACGAACTCGATTACGCCGGCAGCCAAGGGGCGCTGGGCAGCATCGATGCCAATCGCGGCGACCTGTTACTCGGCTGGGATACCGACCAATTCCCCACCGATTACTACCAGACCACCGAGACGATGCTGGCGATTCTCAAGTACGGCGGGATCGCCCCCGGCGGCGTCAACTTTGACGCCAAGGTGCGACGTGAATCGTTCGAGCCGATCGACCTGTTTTACGCCCACATCGGCGGGATGGACGCCTTCGCCAAGGGGTTGAAGATCGCCGCGGCGATCCGGGCCGACGGGGAGTTGCAAGGCCTGGTCGATGCCCGCTATTCGAGTTGGAATAGCGGTATCGGTGCCAAGATCGAAGCGGGGGCCGCGACGTTCGCCGATCTCGAAGCCTACATGCTCGAGAAGGGCGAACCGACGGCTAACGTCAGCGGTCGCCAAGAAATGCTCGAAGCGCTGATCAATCGGTACCTCGATCGCTGCTGATTTAGGCGAGTTCGACCTGCATCCGTTCCAGCAACGCCTTCGTCTTGCGAATCCCTTCGGGCTCGCTCAGTTTCGAGCCCTCGTACTCGATTCCGACGTAGCCGTCGTAGTCGTGGTCGAGCACGATTCGCATCATCCGACGGTAATCGGTCGCCGTCTCGTTGCCTTCTTCGTCGAAGTCGTGTGATTTGGCGCTGACCGCCTTGGCGAACGGCATCAATTCCTCCACCCCTTGGTACCGATCGTACTCTTCGGGGTTGGGGCCACGGCGGATGTAGAAGTTGCCGAAGTCGGGCAGCGTACCGCAGTTGTCGCGAT
>SKZY01000294.1 GCA_007127095.1 Planctomycetaceae bacterium | reverse complement strand
GGGGTACGTATCGGGTGCCCCGCGGGTCAGTCCCGCCGCTGACGGCTTCACGACGCCAGCAGGTCGATCGCGGGCGATGCCGCCGGGCCGCGTCGCACCCTCACGCCAGACGGATCTTGGAATCATGAACTCAGAACGACGACACGAGCTGCAGCAGAACTCCCTCGCCGACTTCATCGGAACCCAGCTGAAACGGATCGAGCCGTACACCAAGTTGATCGCGGTGGCGATCGCCCTGTTGGCGGTCGCTTTTGTCGCCTGGGGACTGTACCGAGGGGCGCTCAGCGGCGAACGGAGCGACGCGACACTCGAATTAATTCAAAACGCCAGCAGCGGTGACCCCGAAGCACTCGGCTCGGTCGGTGAACGCTTCGGTAATACCACCGCGGGACAACTCGCCAAACTCTATCAGGCAGACGCACTGCTCTCCGCCGGAATCGCGAACCTGTTCGATGACCGCGAAGAAGCTCAAACCCAACTCGCCGAAGCGTTGAGGCTGTACGAAACGGTCGCCGCTGCCAGCGGCGACACGTTGACCCGTTCCCGGGCCCAACTCGGTGTTGCCCGCACCTACGAATCTCTCGGTGATGTCGAACAGGCCCAAACGGCCTATCGGGCCGTGATCGCGATCGACGAGTCCGATGCGATCACGACGCTGGCTGAACAACGAATTGAGTATCTCAACAGCCCCATGACCCAAGAGTTCTTCGCTTGGTTCGAACAACAAGACTTCAGCCCGGCTGACCCGGCGTTGCCCCCCGACTTGCCGAGCGATACCTCGCTGCCCAGCTTCCCCGATCTCGACCTCGATGACCTCTCGCCGTTGCAGGTCCCCGATGAGATGACGCCCGATCCGGCCGCCGAAACGCCGCCTTCACCAGAAACACCAGCGGCGCCGGCTTCACCCGAAACGCCGAGTGAGCCGACTGCCGTGCCCGCAGCGGATCCGCCCGCCCCGGCAGCTGACAGCGATCTGCCGGCAGAGGACTCTCCGAAGGAAGATGCAGCCACCGAGCCGGAAGACGCTCCCGCAGCCGATTCTCCCGCCCCCGATTCTCCCGCCGAGGACACTCCCGCAGCCGAAGTCCCCGATGCCGAAGCGGCTGATGCCGAGGCCCCCGCAGCCGAGGCCCCCGATGCCGATGCGGCTGAGCCCGAATCGGCTGAAGAACCGGCCGCCGAGGATCAACCGGCCGAGGAGCCGACCGCCGAGTGACCGAGTTTGGCAGCAGCCATCCCGAGCCGTCGCAAGCCGCGGATGCCCCGAACGCAGGCGACGTGTTTCGCGGTATCCAAGTCCCCGAATCGGCCGCGGGTCAGCGGATCGACGTCTACCTGACACAGCTGTTCGATGGCTACAGCCGCCAGCAGTTGAAGGATGCCGTCCAGCAAGGTGGCGCCGCGGTCGATGGCCGAATCGTGCGGCCCAGCCACAAACTGAAGGTCGGTCAATCGATCCGGTTTCGGTTGCCCGAACCCGCCAGCGACGACACCATCCCCGAAAATATCGATCTCGACGTCTTGTACGAGGACGAGGGGATGGTGGTGATCAACAAGCCACCCGGGATGGTCGTGCATCCGGCGCGAGGAAACTGGACCGGCACACTGACCAGCGCCCTCGCTTTCCGCTTTCAATCGCTCTCAGACATCGGCGGACCGTCGCGACCGGGAATCGTGCATCGGCTCGATCGCGAGACCAGTGGGGTGATCGTGGTGGCCAAGACGAATGCCTTTCATCTCGGCCTGTCACAACAGTGGCATGACCGCCAAGTAAAAAAAGAGTATCTGGCGATCACCGCCGGCACGGTCGATCGCGACCGAGATCTGATCGATGCGCCGATCGGGAAACACCCGTTCCAGCGCGACAAAATGGCGATCAGAGATCGCCACGAATCGAGCCGCGTCGCCCGTACGTTCTACGAAGTGCTGTCCCGCCATGGGCGGTTTTCCTTCGTCAAGGCGATGCCCGAAACCGGCCGAACCCACCAAATCCGCGTCCACCTAGAACACATCGGCAGCCCGATCCTGTGCGATCGCCTCTACGGCGGACACGGCGAAATCTCGCGATCACAATTACACGGTGGACGCACACAGCCGGGAGAACCGGCAGTACTCAACCGCCACGCCCTGCACGCTCACCGACTGAAATTGCGGCACCCGAAAAGCGGCCAAGAGATGCAGTTCGAGGCACCGCTGGCAGCCGATCTGCAGCGGGTCATCGAGATCCTTCGCGAGTAAGCACGTGGGCGAACAGCCGTTGCCACTCGAGCCATTGCAGGTCGCATAAGGTTCTATCGTCGCGATTTCTCGCCGCTTCGCAGCGATCGACAAAGTCGTACGCATCTCCGTAGTCAGTGACGGCCAACCGGTCGAGCACCGGGTGCGAACCGACTCGCCGAAACCAATACTTGGCGTTGCCAAAATCGCCCTCTCGGCGGTGCATGATCGCGTGCCAAAAACTACCATCCCGATCTTCGATCCCCTGGCTGATCGAATGCGATCGGTCGAGGTCTCCCGCCAACAACCACAAACCAGCCACAGCCGACGGCGGCAGGTCGCGTCCCTCGCCACTCGAAATCTGGCCGCCCTGAAGCCGCTCCGATAACGCCGCGTCACCACCGCCACTGCCCAGCGGCGGTAGCGGCGACCGCTCGATCTCCGCTAGCAAATCAGCTGGGATGAACGCCGGTGATAATTCGCTTAACAACTTCGGTTCAAGGGTCGGCATACCAGCGGGTTTCCTCAAGACTCGGGAACGGATCGATCTGCAAAACGGGTATCGGGCCAGCGGCCACCCGAAGCATCGCGGCGACGCGACACGGCCCCACTCACCCGCTCGTCAAAAGTCCGATTTTAGAGGCCGCGGCTGGACCGCGGGAGGCTACCGATTCATACCCGTGGCGGTTAGACTGACCGATGTCTCGACGACTCGGGACCGATGACATCTCCAGCGGAAATCGTCCCTATGCTTTCCGCCGACTCCCCGTGTCGTACTCAGCATCCCCTCGACACTTCCCATCTAGCCTGCCGATCGCAATGAACATTGGCCAGTCGACCGACCCTTCGAGCCTGCCCGTGAACGATTCGCCCCCCGTCGATCCTCAATCGCCGGCCAATGAGTCGGCCGCGGAATCGCAACCGGTCGAATCCTCGGCCGAGCCGACGAGTGGGCAAGCAACCAGCGAGCAAGCCACCAGCCAACAAGCAACTGGCGAGCAAGCAGGAGCCGCCACGGGGCCGCCCGCTGCCACCGGAATCGGCAAAGGACCGTTGGCTGCCCGCGGGACCTCCGCCAAACCGCAATCACCGGCGGCCAAACCAGCCTCGCCTCGCGCCCAACCCGGCTCACCGGCAACCAAGCCCGGATCGCCAAACCTCGCTGCCGGTTCACCCAAAAAGGCTGGAAGTCCTCAGGGGCCAGGCAAAGGAGCCAAAGCAAATCCGCAACTCCGCGACCAGGCGACCAAGCCGCAGGACGACCAGGCTGAACGCCCGACCCCGCCACCCAAGCTGAGCCTACCCAACCTCCGGCAACCGCTGCCGGGCGACATCCAAGCTCAACTCGATCAAGAACTCGCGGCTGCCGCCGAACTCGATGCGTTTCTCGGCGGCTCCGCCGGCATGGCAGTCCGCAAAGAACCGCTCGAAGAAGGCCAACG
>SKZY01000448.1 GCA_007127095.1 Planctomycetaceae bacterium | reverse complement strand
TAGAAGCCCGACGACGAGGGTTTGAGATCGATTCGACCAATCTTGATCGTCAGCTCGAGCACACCGCCGCGCATTTGAAGCGGGGTCGGGCTGATTACCTCGCGGGACGTGGCCAAGGCGGCAAAGCAGACACCGCCGGGTACGCACTCTGGACCCTGCAGGCCGGCGGAGTTTCGGCTCCCGAAACGACCGATCCGGTGGTCGGTTGGCTGTTCGACCAACAGCTCGAGGCGGGGAACTGGAAACGCTCCAGCGATCGTCCGCCATCGGAGGCCAGCCATTTCACGACCACTTACTTGGCTCTCCGCGCGATCGGGCATTTTGCCAACGATGATCGACAAGCTTCCGCAGCCAAAGCCTTCGAACGCGCCCAACGATGGCTGATCGATCATGCTGGCGAGGAGACCGAGGACCGCGTTTTTCGGCTGCTTGCCTTGCAGACGGTGGATGCTCCCGAACCGGTTCAGCAAGCCGCTGCCGACGCGCTGCTCCGGTCACAGCAAGATGATGGCGGTTGGTCGCAGATCGAATCACTGACAAGCGACGCCTACGCGACCGGCACCGCCCTGGTCGCACTCTTCCGCAGCGGCCATTTGACGCCCGCTGACCCGCGATATCAAAACGGCGTCGATTACCTGGTCGACCACCAGCAAAACGACGGTTCTTGGCACGTCGTCAGCCGCAGCCGGCCGTTCCAGACCTATTACGAGACCGGCTTTCCCCACGGAGACGACCAGTTTATCTCGACATCCGCTACCGCCTGGGCAACGACGGCGCTGCTGTTGACGCGACCGGCGTCCCCCGCAGCGGACAATACGCCGGCAGGTTCGGCCGACCCGACACGATAAAGCGGACCCAGGCGGTCACGTCCAGAGATTGGCATCGAGCGAACGATAATTCACCGCTTCGGCCAGGTGGGCCTCTTCGATTTCGGCCGCGCCGGCGACATCGGCGATCGTCCGGGCGACCCGCAACACCTTGTCATGGGCCCGAGCCGAAAGTCCATGCTCCTCGACGCTGTGTCGCAACAAGCGTTTGCAGGGAGCGCTGAGCACACAGTACCGGCGGACCTCGCGACTGCTCATCTGGGCGTTGTACCGAGTCTCCCCAGCGGTGAAGCGAGCGGCCTGGGCTTCGCGAGCCCGAGCGACATCCTCCCGCATCGCCGCGCTGGTCGTCGCCTCGCCACCGGTGGCCGACAACTCGTCGAAGGGGACCGAGGGGACCTCGATGTGAATGTCGATCCGGTCCATCAACGGGCCCGAAATCCGACTCATGTATCGTTCGACTTGGGGCGGCGTGCAGTGGCAAGCCCGGCGGGGGTCGCTGCGGTAACCGCAAGGGCAGGGATTGGCCGCGGCGATCAGCATGAAATCGGCCGGAAACGTCGAGCTCCGCAGCGCCCGAGAGATCGTCACGATCCCGTCCTCCATCGGTTGCCGCATCACTTCCAGCGTCTTGCGGTTGAACTCCGGCAATTCGTCCAGGAACAGGATGCCGTTGTGCGATTTACTGATCTCGCCCGGCGTCGGCGGACTCCCGCCGCCGACCAACCCAGCGTCGCTGATCGTATGGTGGGGACTGCGGAAGGGGCGGCGGGCCATCAACGGTTGCCCGGCCGGAAGTTGTCCCAAGGCGCTGTAGATCCGGGTCGTCTCGATCGACTCGCCCGGCGTCAACTGCGGCAGCACGGTCGGCATCCGCTTGGCCAACATCGTTTTGCCGCTCCCCGGCGGCCCGAACATGATCAGATTATGGCTTCCAGCGGCGGCTAACATGATCGCCCGCTTGGCCATCTCCTGACCGCGGACGTCGCCGAAATCGACGTCATAGCTGCTGAACTGTTCGAACAATTCGGCGAGCTGACTCGGGTGCGGTGAAAGCTCGATTTCACCGGCAAAGAAGGCGACGGCCTGGGCCAGATTCGCGACCGGGATGACATCGATCTGCTCGACCACGGCCGCTTCCTTGGCATTTTCCGCCGGGACCACCAAGCCCCGTAGGCCTTCCTGTTTGGCGGTCGCGATCGCCATCGACAGGGCCCCCTTGACCGGTCGCGTGTATCCCTCCAACGCCAATTCGCCGACGACCGCGTACTCTTCGAGGCGATCCGAGACGAGTTGCCCGCTGCCGGCCAGCACCCCCAAGGCGACCGGCAGGTCGAACGACGGCGCCTGCTTGGGCAGGTCGCCGGGGGCGAGGTTGATCACGACCCGGTCCTGCGGCCGAATGAAACCGCTGTTAACGATCGCCCGTTCGACCCGGTGAGTACTTTCCTTGACCGAGGCTTCGGGCAAACCGACCAGCGTCGTCTTCGGCATCGCCGCCGGCGACAGATCGACTTCCACTTCGACCGGCATCGCCTCGATGCCGAGCAGCGTGAAGGTTTTTAGACTAGCGAGCATGGCACCGGACAAGATTGAGCGGGCAGGATTGAATCAGCGTGACGAGATCGATTCGGGCCGCGGCCTGCTATATGTTAATGCCTGAGGCGGCCCCGGAGGCTAGTGGAGACCGAATCGATGATTGACGAACAGCACTGCTTTGGAATCACCGATCGTGGACAAAAACGCGAAAACAACCAAGACTCGTTCCTGATCGCCTCGCTTTCGAAATCGATTCTGGTTGGCGGAAATAGCCTCGGACTGACCCCGGACTCACGCCTGTTCGGCGATGTCCGAGGCTGTTTGATGCTGGTCGCCGACGGGATGGGAGGTCATGCCGGGGGCGAGCGGGCGAGCAGCATGGCGATTCGTTACCTGGTCGATCGCCTGCTGAATAACGTTCACTGGTTCTTCGAATTCACCCGCGATGCGGAGTGTGAGTTCATCGCTAGCCTCGATCGGTTGCTGCAGGACGCGCACCGGCAGATCCGAGCCGCGGGACAACGCGACCAATCCCTGCTCGGGATGGGCACGACCCTGACGATGACCTACCTGGTCTGGCCGAACCTGTATGTCGTGCATGCCGGCGATAGCCGCTGCTATCTCGTCCGGGGTGACGAAGTCGAACAATTGACGACCGACCACACCTTGGCCCACCGGCTGGTCGAAGCCGGAGGAATGCGCCCCGACGAAGAAGCGACCAGCCGCTGGAGCAACGTGCTGTGGAACGTCTTGGGTGGGAAGAGTGAAGAAAGCTTGCGGGCAGAAATTCGCCAAGTGCGGCTCGAACCGGGTGACCGGATCCTACTCTGCTCAGACGGGCTGCACCGTCACCTCGACGAACTGCGAATCGTCGAAACGCTCAACCGCGCCGCGTCCTGTGAAGCGGCCTGTCAAAGTTTCGTCGACTGGGCCAACAGCTGCGGAGGTGACGACAACATCACCGCCGTCGTCGCCCGCATCCCTAGCGACATCGCCACGTCCCAGGCCAGCGAGATCGTCCAGCAAGAGAAACCATCGGCAACCCACAAAACCACCGTCGATTTCGCGGCAGTCGACCGCGACGGGTCAGCGGGTACGGTCTGAGCCCAGACGACCACGATCGACACTCGCGGGTACGATGACGCTGGCCGGATGACGTCCAGCAGCTACAATACCGGGGTGAGCGAGACACGGAGCTACAACGACGACAATACGCTTGCTTCGATCAGTTACAGCGGCGCCGCGATCGGCGACCTGACGTACGGCTGGGATGCCAACAAGAACAAGACCAGCGAG
>SKZY01000452.1 GCA_007127095.1 Planctomycetaceae bacterium | reverse complement strand
GTGGGCGACGGCGGTCGGCGAATCGCGACCCACAGCAGCGTCATCACACCGATGAAGACGGCGGTGCAAATGCCGAATAAAACCCACCACAGCCAAGCGATGTGCGCCGATGCTTCGGCGGCGGGATGGAGCATCGATTGGAGGTGATCGCGATGGCAACCCGCCATTACCAACAACAGCGAGAACGCGAGCAGGGCGTAGCCGCTTTGCAAGGTACGCGGAAAAACTGTCAGGCACCATTTGCGAGGAACTCGCCCTTGGGGTGCTGCGCACCCAGGGTGGCTGGCACTTATTTTCCGCCTGATCCGTAACGGCATCACTGGCCTCTCCCTTATGGCCTTCGCGGGAAGGTTTGAACCAGATGACAAAACTCGGTCAAGGCGACCAATTCCGACTCATCGAGTCGCCCTTCGTAACCCGGCATCGCGACACCAGCGGGCGGTTGAAGGATGTATTGCCGAATCTTGTCGCGTGACAGCTGGCCTTGCAGCATCGCGAAATCAACGGCCACTTGACGGCCATGTCCGGCGACCGGGTGACAGCTGTTGCAGCCATAAGTGGCGAACAGATGTCGGCCACGTTCCGCGTCGGAAGGCAATTGCATCCCGACCGGAACCGGTGGCGGATCGAGATCCGGCCACCCCATGAACGCCGAGCGACGGCGGTAATCGGTCAACAACAAGATGATAATCACCATGACCACGACAAACGCGGCCCAAAAGGGGCGTTTGCGGACACCGCGGAACGGGCTGCGGTCGAGGATGGGCAGCGCGATCAACAATACGAAAGTGGCGACCGGCAAGGTTACGATCAACCACGGCGCGATCGACGGGGGCAAGAAAGCGATCAAGCCGCTGAGCCACCAAAACCACCACTCCTCCGCCGGGATCGAACTGTCGATCAGATTGGCTTCGGCGTAGAGTTGCGCCGGTCCCGCGGTCAGGGTCAGCAGCAGCGTCGCGGCGAGGACGACGGTCGCCATCATCCCGGTCTTGATCATCGTCACGGGGAAGAAATATTCACCGCCGGTCTCCGAAGACGTCTCTTCCGCGTACAGCTGTTTTTGCTGTTCGGCGGACTCGACGGGCTGTTCCCGTTCGGCTCGCGTCATCGTGCCGCGGATCACCACCAGGTAGAGGTGAAACCCGACCAGTGAAAACATGAACAGCGGGATGACCAGCACGTGCAGCGCGTATAACCGCGTCAGCGTCTGCGGCCCGAGATCTCGCCCGCCTTGGGCGAACAGCACCAACGATTCGCCGACGATCGGGACCCGCATCAGCATGTGCAGCATCACCCGGATGCCGTGGATCGACCGCTCGTCCCAGCGGAGCAAATATCCGGTGTATCCCATGAACAGGATGCAGAAGAACAGGATCACACCGACGATCCAAGTCCCTTCACGAGGTGACTTGTAGCCGCCGAAGAGGATTTGCCGGAACAGGTGAAAGGTGACCATCACGACCAGCGCCCCGGCCGACCAATAGTGCAGCCCGCGCACGAACCAGCCGAGTGGTTGCTCGTCGGTGATGTAGACGACGCTGGCGTATGCCGAGTCGGCGGCCGGCGAATAGGTCAGCGCCAGCACGGCACCGGTCAAGACCTGGATGCCGAGCAACGCCAGCATCGTCGACCCATCGCCGCTGTACCAATGCGCCCGTGGCACACGCCGGTTTAACAATCGATCATAAACCGGTCGCAGCCCGAATCGGTCGATGATCCAGTCGCGGATCTTGCCTACCATCACAGCTCCACGGTCAGGTCATCGGGGGCAAAGAATCCAAATCGATCTCCAACTCACCGTCACGGACACGGTTGGCGTAGCGATAGAGCGGGCGTTTGGGCGGCCCGGTCATCGGATTGCCTTCCTTACCGAAGATCGCGCCGTGGCAAGGACAGAAAAAACATTCGCTGCCCGAGTCGAAAACCAGCGGACAGCTCAGGTCGGTGCAATTTCGGGAGTAGACGACCACCTCGTCTGCCGATCGACGATAGACGTACACGGTCTTGGAATCGAGTGAGCGGGCCCAATCGCCACGACCGACTTGAACGGTCGCCGGTTCGATTCGCTGCAGAGGAAAACGGTCGAGGCGACCGGCGGACCGCCAGCGTTCTTCGCGGCGGTGGTTCCAGACCGGGCTGAGCGCCGAGATCGCCGCCGGAATACCGACGAGTGCTGCGACAACCGTACTTCCTAAACCGACGAGCACACTCAGGCGACGTCTGCGATCAATCATTCGATTCCCGTTCGCCTGTTGGGCGAGTCGTGGTGATGCCCGACCGAGTTGGCCGACGGCGAGTCGCATCCTAGCCGATCGCCACCACCGCGCCAAACAAAGGGCCGGAGGTGAGGTGAACGAACGGCTTACGATTGGCGGGGGTAGATCCGTTCAAGCCAGACGGCGACAAACCCCAACAGGATCGCACAGCTAATCGTTGGGACGGGGAAGTTGCCGATGTACGGCCCAGCAAAAAGCAGCGTGCCGAATACAGCAACCGCAAACGATCTCAACGGCTTTGTGGGCGGCCGACTCGCCTGCCGTTTGGTATTCAGTTCGGGCCTGTCAACTTGTTCGGCTGGTGGTTTGTACGGATTGACGGGCTCGAGATCGCTCGCATTAGGCGTCACCGCTGGCTGCATCCGTTCCCCTGCTGACTGGGAGCTAGCGGAAGCCAGGGTACGAGAGCAATTGTCGACTGTGCTCCATTTGCAGACGATTCGATATATAGCAAACGCAGCAATCACCCAGAACGGCACAGAAAATGTGTTTAGCCACCGGACGGCAGTGTCAATCGGCATCGTCGGACCGAAGAGGTCGGTGTCGAATTCTCCAAACCCTTGGGCCCAGGCGGTACGTTGTTTAACTCGCAATGCGATTGCCGGCGCGTTGATTGCGGCGCCAATTCCACAGCAGATCAACGCAACCAGTACATACGGTCGCACTCCGTTGTTTGGCATCGGTATTTAAAGAAGTTAGAAAAGGCAGTTCGGGCCAGCGATGTTCCCGGCCGCTGGATCCGACGGTTCCGCGAGCTCGACGTAGTCATCATGTTACCCGGTTCGGACTGGGAAGCGTTAGAATTTCACTCGTTGGCGGCCATTGGTACCTACACAAGCCACAAAAATGCTAGCGAAACAAAAGCAACCCTTCCGTGGCGGGGAAACCGACAGCTAAGGGAGGGTTTCCCGCAGCTCCTCAGACTCAACTACCACCCTGCATCCGCGAGGCCGCATGGCTCACGCCATTACGTTGAAAACGTGGTCTTTCCAGGTGATATCGGACGGTGACAACGGAGTGCCGACCGTGATGGCGGTAGCCTAACCAAAGGCTATGGGGGTGATTTCTGGAAAGCGGCGAGGTGAACGTCTAAGCCGCCCGAACGCCCCTCCCCTCGCTTATGCTCGCCCCCCCGAAGGGATGGTTAAACCTGGGCTGTCAAAAATTCGGCATTGACGTGTTAAAACAGGGCCGGTGCGTTGACAATTTTTTGTCCCGAATCCGAGAGTGGGGTCATCTCGTCAACGGCAGTTGCCGTAGCCGAAGAGCATGGATCGTTCGGCAGCCGTGGATGCTGCGTTGGTCACAGCCCGGAGGGCGATACATCGTCGGCGAGCGTACAAACTGGAACGCATGTGTCGGCCTCCGGCCTTGAGTACCGCTGTAGGCAATGGT
>SKZY01000100.1 GCA_007127095.1 Planctomycetaceae bacterium | reverse complement strand
GCAACCGGCGTGCGACCGAACTCACCGCCCCAAAGGACGAGCGTATCGTCGAGTAGGCCTCGCTGCTTCAGGTCGGTCAGCAATCCGGCGATCGGACGATCGACCTCGGCGGCGTTCTTTTCGTGACCCTCTTTCAATTTGCTGTGCTGGTCCCACTGCACATTCGTGTCGCTGTGGGTCACCTGAACGAATCGCACACCACGTTCAGCGAAGCGTCGCGCCAACAGACACTGCCGCCCGAAATCGCTCGTCACATCGTCGTTGATTCCGTACAGGTCGAGCGTCGCCTCGGTTTCCTCGGAAAAGTCCTGCGCTTGTGGCATGTCCGATTGCATCCGGAAGGCCAATTCGAACGAGGCGATCCGGGCTTCGAGTGACGATTCTGACAAGGTGTCGGCCAGATGTCGCTGATTCATCTCGTTGATCAATTCCAGCTGCATCCGTTGCTGGGCAGGCGACCACCGCGGGTTGTCGATGAACTTGACACGGGCGTTGGTCGACGGCTGACTCGCTACCCCCAGTGGAACCCCTTGATGCTCTGCCGGTAAGAAAGCCGACCCCCAATTCTTGACGCCGCCGTGAGCCAGCGTTGGGCAGATCGTGATGAATCCCGGCAGGTTCTCGTTCTCGGTGCCGAGCCCATAGTGGATCCACGACCCCATGCTCGGACGGACGAAGTTGTCGCTGCCGGTGTGGAGTTTCAACAGCGCTCCGCCGTGGGCGGCATTGGTTCCGTGTACCGAATGCAAGAAGCAGATATCATCGACGCATTTGGCCACGTGAGGGAACAACGAGCTGACCAGCATCCCGTTTTCGCCATACGGTTGAAACTTCCAAGGCGAGGCGAGCAGTTTGCCGGTCGCCGCGAATTGCACCCGTGGCTTGTCGAAAGGCAAATCCTTGCCGTCATCGGCTTGCAGTTGCGGCTTGTAATCAAACGTGTCGAGGTGCGACGGGCCGCCCTTCATGAACAGGAAGATCACCCGTTTGGCCCGTGGCGCGAAGTGATAGCGTGGCTCGATCGAACGCCGACTGTCGGCCGCAGCGGCCCGATCGGCATGCAACAGCGCCGACAGGGCGACGTGACCGAAACCGACGGCGGAGCTTTGCAGCAGACGACGGCGTGTGAACATGGTTTCAACCATTGCTTAGGGCACGTAAATGAATTCGTTGCAGACCAAGACGCTTTGACAGACCGCTGCCCAAGCGTCTCGAAGACTCTGTTCGGCGTTCGTCCCGGCTTCTTCACCAGCCTGCCCGAAAGCGGCGACGAATCCGAGCACCCGGTCTGCCTCCGCCGATTCGGGGTGACGTGATAGGGCGAGCCGGAACAGGCGATCGACGCGGGCGTGGTCGTTATCGGGTTCCTCCCGCAACAACCGTTCGGCTAACGCCACGGAACTTTCCAACAACAGCTCGCCGTTGAGCATGAACAACGCTTGCGGAGCGACGGTCGAGGTTTGGCGGTCGCCGGTCACGACATCGGCCGCGGAATAATCGAACAGCGAAAACCCGTCGTAGAGATTATTGCGAATCACCGGCAGGTAGAGCGAACGTCGATAAGTCTGGTACGACGTTTCGTCTTTCGAAGTGTGATTGAAAATGAACTCGTGGTTGCCGACATGCAACATCGACCCGCCCATCGACTGGTCGATCAGACCGCTCGCCGCGAGGACCCCGTCACGGATCGCCTCGGCCTGCAATCTCCGCACGTCGCTCCGCCACCAATGGCGGTTGTCCGGATCGATCGCGAGGTTATCCGCGTCGACGTCGCTGCTCATCTGATAGGTACTCGATAGCATGATCTGGCGGTGCATCGCTTTGAGCGACCAACCGAGCTGAGACCATTGCGAGGCCAACCAATCGAGCAGTTCGGGATGGGTCGGTGATTCGCCGAGCAGTCCAAAGTTGTCAGTCGTACCGACCAGTCCACGGCCGAAATGCCAACGCCACACCCGGTTCGCCATCACCCGCGGCGTCAGCGGGTTGGCGGGCGACACCAGCCACTCGGCAAATTCGGCCCGGCCACTGCTGTCGGCGGAGTACTCCAACGGGCCCGTGGTTGCCAACAAGGCCGGGATGCCACGGGGGACCGTCTGCCCGAGCGTCAGGTGGCTGCCGCGAACGTGGATCCGCATGTCGGCGACTTCGGCTTCGTCCCGCACACCCATCGCCGTCGGCAGTGACGGGAGTGACGCTTCGAGTTTCGCCAAACGGTCTCGCAATTCCTTCAATTGGCTGCGGGTCGACTCCGGAAAGCGGGCTTCGACCTGTTCGGGTTTCTCCGCCGTCTCGCCATCGCCAGCGGCCGATTCCACGGCGGGCAAAGCCTCGGTCGCTGACGCGACCACCGCCGCGATCTCCGCCTGGACAGCGGCGATCTGAGCCTGATGGTCCTCGCGAGCCGCGATCTCCGCAGCCGTCGCGATCGAGTTCTCGTTCCACTTGGCGACGGTTTTGAGCGACTCCATCGTCCGTGTGCTGCCGAAGATCCCCGCCAAAGCGTAGTAATCGGCAGCCGAAATCGGGTCGAACTTGTGGTCATGGCAGCGGGCGCAGCCGAGCGTCAGACCGAGGAATGCCCGGCCGACGGTGTCGATCTGCTCGTCGATGATATCCATCCGCATCTTCACCTGATCGGCTTCGGCCAGCACCTTGGGGCCCAGCGTCAGGAAGCCGGTGGCGATCAACAGGTCGGCGACTTCCGACGAAACGGCCGTATCGGCCGAGTGGTCGGCGTCCCCCGCGCCATCCTCGGTTCCGCCCGACTCGTTCGGTTCGGCAGTCATTTCGGCCGCCAACAGGTCTCCGGCGATCTGTTCGGCCATGAACCGATCGAGCGGCTTGTCGGCATTCAGCGAGCGGACAACGTAATCGCGGTATCGCCAGGCGTTGCCATGGGCGACATTTTCGTCCAATCCGTTGGAATCGGCGTAGCGGACGATATCCAACCAGTGTCGCCCCCAATGCTCGCCATACTGCTTCGATTCGAGCAACCGGTCGATCAGCCTTTCAAAGGCGGCCGGGGAATCGTCGGTGAGGAAAGCATCGACCTCCTCGGGCGTCGGCGGCAAGCCGGTCAGGTCATAGGTCGCCCGGCGGATCAGCGTCCGTTTGTCGGCGGGCCGGGCCGGGGTCAAACCTTCCGACTCGAGTTGCGAGAGGACGAATGTGTCGATCGGGCTCTGAACCCATGGCGTTCGCTCGACCGTCGGCAAAGATGGCTGAATCAGTGGACGAAACGCCCAGAATTGCCTCGCCTGGTCGACATCGATCGCCGATTTGCGAACCGCCGGCATCGTCACGCCGTCGCTTTCGGGGTGCGGCGCGCCGCGAGCGACCCAATCCTTCAGCAGGGCGATCTCGACTGCGGCCAGCTTGCCGTCGGGCGGCATCTGCAACAGTTCATCGTCGTAACCGACCGCCGCGACCAAAAGGCTCTCGTCGATGACGCCGGGAACCACGGCCGGGCCCGACACGCCGCCGCTGAGCATCCCGGCCAGCGTATCGAGTCGCAGATCGGACTGGGCATCGTCCGCGCCGTGACAATCGACGCAGTGCTCAAGCAACAACGGACGGATCTTCGCTTCGAAGAATTGCAAGTCTTCGACGCTCGGGGGTGTCGCCCAGACCGGCGTCATTCCGCCAGTGAACAGGCCGCCGACGACTAGGGCCACGAAAATCG
>SKZY01000334.1 GCA_007127095.1 Planctomycetaceae bacterium | reverse complement strand
TCGAGCAAGCGATCGATCAGGTCGTCCCGCTTTTCTTGACTCGGGCGCGAATCGGCGGCAAACGATCGTACCTCATCCAAAGTCGGCAGCCTGCCGGCGATGTCGAGCGTCGCTCGGCGGAGGAACGATTCATCGTCACAAGGTGGCGAGGGTGGCAGGCCGAGCGAACGGATCTTGTCGAAGACTTTGGCATCGACCACGTTCCGCGGTTCCGACCAATCGAACTCGGAACCCGACGCGTCGTCGCGGACGATCGGAATGTCGGCGTTGAACACCGCGACATGCCCTTGAAAACGGGCCATCACGGCGACGTCACCGACCAACTGGTTCAATTCGACCAGCCCCGTCGATGTGACTTCGGCCATCGAGGGGTCATTCGACTCATACACGGCCGCGGGCGTGACGTCCTCAACCGAACCGTCGGTGTAACGGGCGACGACCGACAATTGCTGGGATTCGCCTGGGGCCAGCCGACGCGAGGCGGGATGGATTTCGATCGATTCGACATCCGGTGCATCGGTGTCACCGTAGGGCGATCCTTGCGCGATCCACCGCCACAGCAATCGATATTCGTAGCTATCGGTCTGCAACCGCTGACCACCACCATGCGGGACTTCGCCGGTGGCCTTGGTGATCAACAGGCTCTGCTGCGGCATCGCCGGAGAGATCCGGCGGCCACGTGATTCCTTCACCAGGTACTCGAAATCCTCACGCGGTTCGAACCCCAGCAGCGACAATCGGAAACCGTTTTGACCCGAAATCTTGCCGTGACATCCGCCGCCGTTGCAGCCCAACTTGGTGAAGATCGGGATGATCTGATGTTGAAAGTGGATCGGAGGCTCCTGGCCGATCCCGGAAACGAACAGCTCGGCTGTCGCTTTTAATCGTCTTGAACCGGCTTCACCCGAATCGGCAGCCGATACGTCCGGGAGGCGAGCGGTGACGGTGACGACGCCGTCTGCTAAGGGGATCACCAAACCCGAATCGTCGATCTCCACCAGGCCGGCTGGCTGGGCAGAAATTTCAGCCGTTCGCGTGAAATCGCGGACCTCACCGTCGGCCGCAGCGGCCGACACAACCAACTGCAAACGACCATCGCTGCCGCGGAGTTCGTTCGCCGGCGATCGATCACCATTCTCAATCCACAGCGACGCGGGTACGAAGCCGGTGTCAGGCCTTGGCAACCGCGCCGCCGACGTGACTGTCGGCGACGGTTCGACGGCGAAGCCGCGGGGCAACGTCAGAAAGTTGGGCGCCGCGAGAATCACGCCGAGCGTGGTGACAACGGCCCAGGAACGCAAACGACGGGCCGCCGATCGCGGCGGGCTCGGCGACGATACGGCGCCGGAAATTGGGGGAAAACTGGTCATGCGGATCCCAAATTCGGTGGACAGGCGACTCATATCAACTCAGCGATGGGTGGGTGGTCGACCAAGAATTGTGGGCGCCCGGTGGGATCGGGCAACGTCACTGCGGCGGTGTCGATGCCGAGATTGTGATACAGCGTGGCCGCGATCTCCTGCATGTGAACCGGTCGCTGGACCGCTTCTTCGCCGAGTCGGTTGGTGGCCCCGATCGCCTGACCGCCACGGATCCCGCCACCGGCCAGCAGCGCGCAACTGACCTTTGTCCAGTGATCACGTCCGGCTTTCGGGTTGATCTTCGGGGTCCGACCGAACTCACCCCAAACGACGATCGTGACGTCGTCCAACATCCCGCGTTGTTCCAGGTCCTCGATCAAGGCGCTGAGGCATTGATCGAGTTTGCCACCGTGGTCACGAACCATGTCAAAGTTCTGGCCATGACTGTCCCAACGACCGTAGCTGAGGCTGACGACACGTACGCCGGCTTCGATCAATCGCCGAGCGATCAACAGCTGTTCGTTGCAGGTCGGGGCACCGTCATATTGATACTTGTACGGCTTGCCATCTCCATAACGCTCGACCAAGTGAGGGTCCTCTTGGGACAGATCGAGCGCGTCGACAAGCTTGCTGCTGGTCAGCACATCGAGCGCCCGTTGACCGAACGCGTCCATCCCGCTCATCGCACCGGTGATATCGATTTCACGCCGCATCTGATCGAGTTGGCCAAGTAATTGCCGGCGGTCGCTGAGACGGTCGAGCGTAATGCCGTTGAGCGTCATGTTCTGCATCCCGGGGCCGTCAGGCTTGAACGGCGCGTGGGCCGATCCGAGAAAGCCTGGCGAACCAGCATCTGACCACGGCACGTGCCTGGTCGGCTCCGCCAGACCGACATAGGGCGGAACCGAAGGATCGACCGGACCGAATAATTTGGAGGTCGCCGAACCGATCGCGGGCCGTCCGCCGACACTCTTCAAGTCGTTGGGCAACCAACCGGTCATGCACTGAAATCCGTCGTGGCCACCGTGGCAGCCGACCACGCTGCGGATCACCGCCGCTTTATCCATCATTCCCGCAATTTTGGGAAAAACCTCGCAGATCTCGATCCCGGAGACATTCGTGCGGATCGGCCGGAACTCGCCACGGATCTCGCTCGGGGCATCGGTCTTGATTTCCCACATGTCCTGATGCGGGGGGCCGCCGGCAAGAAAGATATTGATCACCGCCTTGTGCGACGATGACTTACCCGCGGCGGCCTCCGCCCGGTAGAGATCGGCCAGCGAAAAGCCGGCACCACCGAAAGAAAGACCACCGATCTTCAAGAATCCGCGGCGGCTGACGCCGTCGCAAAACCGAGAAGTGTTGCCGAGAATCGAAAGCATGGGATTTTCCGCGGGGTAGGAGGACCATCGGGGCGGCGGGCGGGGGTCAGCCTGTGGGCTCACCGTAGCGCAGTGTAACGCTTATCATCGACGGGTGGCAACTTTATCGACCAGCGGAACCCAAATTTTCGCTCCCGATCGACTTGCCGATCTCACACAGCGGGTGCCACCCGAAACGATCGGTGACGGTTCAACAGCACGGTTTATCAAGCATGGATATGACAAACAGCGAATTGTTTCGACGCAACGGATACCTGTTGGTGCGTGGACTCTTCAGCCCCGACGAAACCGCCGGGCTACTGCGGCACGCGAAGACTGATCAACGGCTGCAGGGCGAAGCCTATGTCCGGCGAGACAGTCAAGGGGGCGATACCCGCTTAGCACTCCGCAACGATCTCGCAGCCGACTCGCCTTACGCGGCGGTCGCCCGCAGTCGCCGGGTCGTCGAGCCGATGCAGGATTTGCTCGGCGACGAGGTCTATCACTACCACCACAAAATGATGCTCAAAGAGCCACGCGTCGGCGGCGCGTGGGAATGGCACCAAGATTACGGCTATTGGTACAACTACGGCTGCCTGTTTCCAGACATGGGAAGCTGTCTGATCGCCGTCGATCGCGCCACCCGCGACAACGGTTGCTTGCAAGTACTCCGCGGATCGCAGCGGATCGGGCGCGTCGATCACGTCAAGACGGGCGAGCAGGTCGGCGCCGATCCGGCCCGGGTCGAGGCCGCGATCGAACGTTTCGAACTCGTCTACTGCGAAATGGGACCGGGTGACGCGTTGTTTTTTCACGGCAACCTGTTGCACCGCTCCGACCAAAACCGCAGCGACTACCCGCGGTGGTCGCTGATCTGCTGCTACAACACCAAGCACAACGACCCGATCGTCCGAGACGGGCGGCACCCCAACTATTCGCCGCTAGAAATCTGGGACGACGACCGAGTCGCTGCGATGTTGGTCGGCGATCAGGGCGTTGAGACGGCCCGTAGCGAGACCAAATAGGCGACCAGATCACGCAGTTCGCGTAGCGTCATCAAGTCGACCAGATCAGCCGGCATCGCCGATTTCCCCCGCTTGCGAGCCACGATCGTATCGCGGTCGATCCGCTCGATCTTCCCGTCGGGCTGAATCAGTTCGACCGTCGACTCATCCTCGTGGCGAATAATCCCAGTAAATGCCTGGCCCAGATCATCAGCGATCACGACCGTTTCAAAGCCTTTGGCGATCGCCGCATCGGGAAGACAGATCGATTCGAGCAGATATTCCCGGTCCCGCGTCGCTCCGACTGCGGATAGATCGGGACCGACTTCACCACCCTGATCACCGATACGATGGCAGCGGACACACGACAGCTGAGTGCGGCCGTAAATCTGCTGGCCGACTCGAGGATCGCCACCTTCCAGCGCCGCCCACCATCTCCCCAGTCGGTGCTCGGACTCAAGCCTACCCTGATGCTGACTTAACCTGTTAGCAAGATCCCGATCGAGCCGGCCCGCCGCGGCTTCGAGCAGATTGAGCGTCGTGTCGGCCGGTAGCTTTCCAGAGAGGTATTCCCGCACGCCAGAAGCGATCAAATCGGTCGCCGGCTGTGAACCGATCGTCGCGACCAGATCCCAGGCAATTTGTCGTTCGGCAGTCTCCTTACTTTGCGTCGCTTGGCGGACGAAAGCGAACGCCTTCGTCGGCTCGACGGCGACCAACGTATCGAGCGCAGCGATCCGTAGCGAGACCTCGGGGGACTTCACCATTCGGGTCGCCGGTTCGATCGCTCGATTCGGTGCAATCGAGGCCAAAGAACGCAGCGCCGAAGCCCGCAGCGGGGCCGCCAGCTGTTCATCGGCCACGCGGTCGATCAATACCGGTGTAACCTCCTCAATCCCATACTCGGCAGCGACCGCGATCGCTCGTTCGCGAATTTCGTCAGCGTTCTTCAAGATCATCGGCAACGCTTTGGCCAAGGCCGATTTGGCCACCGCCGCGGGACGCTCGGGCAACGGGCGGAACGCGTTGAGCACACGGTCACGAGGGTCCGGCCGTCCCCATTCACGCAGCATTTCGATCGCTTCGATCCGCATCGACAGCGGTCCGATCGGGCGCGCCGCGAACTGCGCTAGCGCCGCTGCCGACTCGGCAGTCCCCAACCGGTAATTGGCGTTCAACACCCGCCGCAAAAAAGCGTCGTCGGTGGAGCCGGAACGGATCAGTCGGGCCAGCGATTCGAGGCCGCCGGCGATCGGCAGGTCGTGGATCGCTCGCGCGGCTTCGAGCACCACGGCCGCCTCAGGGTCGCTCAAGAATCCGACCAAGCCGATCGACTTGAGCCTTCTCAATGCCACGACGGCGGCCAATCGGACCGCCTGCGACGGGTGCCCCTTCAACGCGGCCACCGATGTGGCGCGGCGAGGTACCGCCAACGCCATCACGCCGGCATGACGGACAACCGGGTCGTCATCGCCGGTCTCGGCCAACATCGTGACGACCGAATCGAAAACGACCTCGTCGTGAGCGGTTAAGGGGATCGACGCCAGCGCGATCGCAGCCCGGGCGCGAACCCGCGCCGTATCGTCACGCAACAATCGGATCAGCTCGGGGACAGCCGCCTCGACCCGTTGCTCTCCCAACACCTCGGCGGCGGCGGCTCGCAGAATCGGATCGCTGTCACGGAGCGATTCGACGAGCCGCTCGGTGATCATCGCCGCGACATCGGCGGGCAGCGAATGGGCCGCCGGGCCGCGTCGCAGTACGATCGCTAGCCCCCACAGCGAATGCCAGCGAGCCATCGCCGAAGCCTCGTCGTCACTGAGTACCGCCAGCAGCGCGGCCACATCGCCGCGACGGGCGAGTTCCCAGTGCGACTCGTTTCGCACCCGGCGATCGGGATGAGCCAACCATTCGGTCAACCGCGGTGATTCGACCCGATCCCAAGACGATGTCAGTATCGCAGCGACCTCCCCGGCCCGATCCGAATCGAAGTCGGGACCGGTCAAACGGTAAATCCGCCCCTTGCCGACTCCGTCCCAACCTTCGACCCAATCGCTCACCCAGAGCGCTCCGTCGGGGCCGAAAGCGACGTCGGTCGCCAGGACGCCCCAGACCGGTTGGTCGTCGTCGGCTAAGCTGTACGACGCACCGGACGGCTCGAGCCGGAAACTCCGGATGCCGCTGTTCGCCGCCCCGCCACGGAAATCGCACATCAAAAAGCGACCCCGTAAGCTGGCATCGACACCGGTGCCCGGATCGAAAGCGAATCCGGACGGGCCGTCGCCGAGGTTGGCAATCGGCGGGATGATGTACGCGGGCTGCTTGTCTGTCGGCAAGTCGCCGCCGCGTGGGTGCCAGATCTGTTCACGATTGAACGGCCCGCGGTCGGACAGGTACTGATAGGGCATCCGCCAGCCCGAGTCGCCGCCTTTGACGAGCAGCACCAACCTCGACCGATCGCCGCTGTCACTGTTGTTGTCACCGGTGAACAGATCGCCCACGTCGTTGAAGGCGAGTTCTTGGGGATTGCGGAGCCCGGTGGCGAAGACTTCTAAACCGGTGCCGTCAAGCTCGCAGCGGAAGACCGAACCGCTCGCCGGATTGGCCAAGATTTGACCATCGGCGGTCGTCACGTTGTGCCCCCGATCGCCGATGCTGAAGTAGAGCCGGCCGTCGGGGCCGAGAATCAGGCCGTGCAGATCGTGCCCGCGAAAGGCCACTCGCACGCCATAGCCATCGCTGAGCGTCTGACGGCGATCGGCAACTCCATCGCCCGAGCTATCGATCAGCTTCCACAGCTTCGGGATGCAGGTATAAAAGACTTCATTGCCGCGGACGAGGACACCGGCACCGGTCCCCTCTTCCAGTTTATTGAACCCCGCGGCGAAGACGACCGATTCGTCGCCTCGGCCGTCACCGTTGGTGTCACGGACCCGACGGATCCGATCGTCATGCACCGTGTATTCCTGCACGGCGTCGCCTAGCAACCGCTTGTGATAATCGATCCGGTCTTGAACCGTCTCGGCCGCCAAGTCCGCAAGCAGCCACGTTTCGTCGTGGTTGCGGTTATCGGTGACGCCGCGATTTTGACGAAACGTCTCCGTGACGAACAGATTGCCCTGCGGGTCGACATCGAAGGCGACGATGTTGCTGACCAACGGCTCGGCGGCAAACAGGCTTCGCTGCCACCCCTCAGGCAACCGCATCGCGGCCATCGCTGCGAACGCCTCGGCCTCATCGCCAACCGGCTCGACTTCCGCTCCGCCACCCTCGCCATTGGGCTCCGACCCGACGACCGACAGCGGAATCAAACCTCCCCCGCCAAACAGGGCCAGGAGCATCCCCGCAATCACCACACGAGCCGCGCCGGCCAGACAAAGTCTTCGGCAAACCGGAAGGCCAATGCGGCGTCGGGACCAGCTGCAGCTCAGCCGACTCACGGTCCGGATATCAAGACGATTGGCGGTGCGGCGGTGCCGCCCCAAGGGGTATAAACACATGGCGAAACGGGGTTCCAAAGCGACGGTTTGCAACGATTCATTAACATAGCCGAGCTTTCCGAGCTGTAGTAAGCGAATGGGCGGGAAAAATCAGGGAACGTCGAACTAACTCGAGGTGAATCAGAGATGGACGACGGGACCGGCTACCGAGTGGGATCACCGTTCGCAGCGGACACGGCAACGGACACGCCAGCAAACAACGCATCGGAACCAGCCGGCAACGGCTCGGCCAGCGATTCGACCAATCGGCTCGATGGGCGGAAGAGCCGTCCTGAACCGATCGACGACGGGTTGTCGTTTCAAACCACCGCGGCCGCGGCACTGTTGGCGTCCGCGCTGCTGAGCCCGTTCGCAATCGCGGGATTGCTGATCTTTCCGGCTGGCGGATTGACCGTCGCTTTGCTCGGTCTCTCGGTCGCGATGATCGGGACGTCATCGCGACATCGTCTGGCCTCCACCACCGCCATCCTCACTCACGTCGCCTTGTCGGTCGCCTGCTATTGGCGGCTGTGATGCCCGCCTGCGCCCTCCGCTGCCGGTTTGGGTGGGGCGGACGGCTTGGGGGCGTAGATCAGAACCGTGACCGCTCCGGTGATCGTGACGGCCAGGGCGATCACGAATTTGATGTCGATTTGTCCCCAACTGCCGTTCTCGGTCAGCGTGGTGACGGTGTTCATTACCGGCGCCATTCCGAAGATCAGCGGCATCACGAAAATCGGTTTACCGCCGAAGTTGAAGGCGTAGACGATCCCCAACGCCCCAATCGCCCCGGCCGCGCCGCCGGCCAGACTCCAGATCATCCCCACGGTGGTCCACTGACCGGTGGAAGAGAGCACGGGAATCGCGACCAGCGGCATCGCGACGGCGATCAGGAAATAGGAGATACCGACGCAGAGAAACGGTCGCAGGCGACTTCCACCCATCTTCATTTGCCCCTTGTGCAGCACCGGCCCATAGGCACCCCAACTGCAGAGCCCCATCGCGATCGACAAGCCGATCATCGGGTAGTTGAGCGGTGCCGAGGGTGGCGTCTCGGGCTTCACGACTTCCTCTGCCAACTCGGCACCGATGGTCGGGGAGAGCATCAGCGTCTTGGCCGGTTTGAAGACCAACACGCCGGCGCCGCCCAATGCGGCCATCGCGATGCCGATCAAAAAGATCGGCTTGATCCGTTCAACGGTTTTCGCCAACCCCATCGTGACCAGGGTATTGACCACCGGCGCCCCACCGAACACGAGCGGCATGACGTAGATCGGCTCGGCACGGAAACTAAAAGCGAGGATCACGCCGAGTGCCCCGAGGGCTCCCAAGGCCCCGCCGAGCATGCTCAGGACCACCCCGCCGGTCGACCAATTCCCCTTTTCGCCGCGGGTTCGCAGCAGGACCACCGGAACGACGACGGCGATCGCGAAGTAGGCAAAGCCGACGCCGACGAACGGACGCAGCGCGTCGCCCATCGATTCTTTACCCTGGTGCATCAACACCCCGTAATTCCCCCAGCAGAGGATCGTCAACAAAACGAACGGCAGGAAGGCGAACTTCGACATGGGCGAGGCAATCAGGCTTGTAGGTAACGAATGGGTTCGACAGCCGAGTCGGTTCGACGGTCAGGCGGAGTGGCTGGTCGGGCGTTGTCAAACGTTGAACAGGAAATGGCAGATGTCGCCGTCCTGCATGACGTACTGTTTCCCTTCGACCCGCAGTTTACCGGCTTGGCGAATCTCTTTTTCCGAGCCGTAGGTTTCGAGGTCCTCCAGCGAGTAGACCTCGACGCGGATGAAGCCTCGTTCGAAGTCGCTGTGGATCACCCCGGCGGCCTGCGGACCGGTGGCACCGATCGGCACCGGCCACGCCCGGACCTCCTTTTCCCCGGCGGTGAAATAGCTTTGCAGGCCGAGCGTCCGGTAGGTGGCCCGCGCGATCTGATTTAGCGCCGGTTCGGCCAAGCCGACCGAGTCGAGCATTTCGGTCCGATCGGGCTCATCCAGTTCGGCAATCTCGGCCTCCAGTTTGGCACACACGCAGACGACATCGGCGCCTCCGGCCGCCGCTTTGTCACGGACCCGCTGGACGAGCTCCGACTTCCCTTCCAGGTCGTCCTCATCGACGTTGGCGACGAACAGGATCGGTTTGGCGGTCATCAGTCCGAAACTCGAAATCGCTTTGGCTTCCAGATCGATCAGCTCGAGCGTCCGTAGCGGTGCGTCGGTGGCGAGGTGATCGAGGCATTTCTGGATCACGGCGGCCCGCAACTTGGCCTCCTTGTCGCCGCTGCGGGCGGTTCGCTCGGCCTTGGCCAACGACCCTTGGAGCGTTTCGATGTCGGCCAACATCAACTCGGTCTCGATCGTTTCCATGTCGCCGACCGGATCGACCTTGCCATCGACATGGATCACGTCGGGGTCCTCAAAACAGCGGACCACCTGGACGATCGCATCGACCTGGCGGATATGGCTGAGGAATTTGTTGCCGAGTCCCTGCCCCTCACTGGCCCCTTTGACGATTCCCGCGATGTCGACCAGCTTCAACGCGGCGGGAATCACTTTTTTGGGAACGATGTAGCGGGTAATCCGAGTCAGCCGTTCATCGGGAACGCTGACGATCCCTTCGTTCGGCTCGATCGTGCAGAACGGATAATTCGCACTCTGAGCCGCCTGTGAACTGGTCAGGGCGTTGAACAGGGTGCTCTTCCCGACGTTGGGCAATCCGACGATTCCGGCTTCCATGGGTGATCAGATCTGTACGGGTTCGAGGTGGTGAAACGGGTTGAGAGCGAGCGAGAAATCGCCCTGACATCAGTGCGGCTCAGTCATTTTCCAAGGGTCGAGCGCTGCCGTCAGGGTCGCTTCGTCCAGCAGCCCTTTCTCCTGGCACAACTCGCGGATCGTCTTGCCGCTGGCGAACGCTTCCTTGACCAGCTTGGCAGCGGCCTCATAGCCGATCAGCGGGTTGAGACTGGTCGACATCGAGAGGCTCTGTTCGACCATCGCCTGGCACTGGTCCTCGTTCGCCGCCAAGCCGTCGATGCAAAACTCGATGAAGGCGAGTGTCCCAGCGGCGAGCAATTCGATCGATTCGAGGATCGTGTGGGCCATCACGGGCATCATGATGTTGAGCTGGAAATTGCCCCCGGCGGCACCACTGGTTGTGATGCAACCGTCGTTGCCGATCACACGCGCGCAGAGTTGCATCATCGATTCGCACATCACCGGATTGACCTTGCCAGGCATGATCGAACTGCCGGGTTGGCGATCGGGAAGGGAGACTTCAAAGAAACCGCAGCGGGGGCCGCTGCCGAGCCAGCGGATGTTGTTGGCCAAGCCGAACAGCGTCTGAGCGATGCACTTCAGCGAGCCGTGTGAATCGACGATGCCATCACGCTGCGCGTTCGCTTCAAAGTGGTTGACCGCTTCGACGAAGCCGATGCCGGTACGTTCGGCCAGCACCGCAGCGACGCGGCAGCCGAAATCAGGTGCGGTGTTGATCCCGCTGCCCACGGCGGTGCCGCCGACGGGCAATTCGAGGACGGCATCGCGGGCCCGTTCGGCGCGGCCGATCGACAGTTCGACCTGCCGAGCAAATCCGCCGAATTCCTGACCGAGCCTCAACGGCGTAGCGTCCATCAAGTGGGTGCGACCGATCTTGATGATCCGGTCCCACTGGGTCGCTTTTTCGGCGAGAGCTTGATGCAACCGTCGCAGCGCCGGCAGCAGTCGGTTGTTGATCTCAATCGCCACGGCGACGTGGATTGCGGTCGGGAAGGTATCGTTGGTGCTCTGCCCCATGTTGACGTGGTCGTTGGGGTGAATCGCCTTCTCCGCAGCCAGCCGATCGTCGCCGATGATCTCGATCGCGCGGTTGCTGATCACCTCGTTGATATTCATGTTGCTGCTGGTGCCCGAACCGGTCTGAAAGACGTCGATCGGGAATTGATCGGCCAATTCTCCGTTGGCGATCTCTTCGGCGGCCGCCAGCAACGCCGCGACTTGGGGTTCTGTCAGCGGTTTTTTGCCGGTTCCCGTCAGCCTTCCCGATTCGTGATTGGCCCGGCCGCAGGCGTACTTCACTAATCCCATCGCCCGGATCATCGCCGGCGGCAACCGCCAGCCACTGATCGGAAAGTTCTCGACCGCGCGTTGAGTCTGGGCGCTGTAGTAGGCGTCTGCGGGGACTTGAACGTCGCCCATCGAGTCGTGTTCGATACGATACTGAGTCATCGATAATCGAGAGGGCTAAAAGGGAGTGAAGGACGGTGGGGCATTGAGCTCCCAAACCGGGTGCCGGGGCGGCGACTACGAGACCGGAATGTTACCCCGTTCAAATGGGGTCAGGTAGGTGGAGCCTGGGGCGACGGTTGCGCCGGCAATCGGCTCCGGCTATGCTGTGAGTCGGATCCGTATCCTGCATCGTTCGTCTACCCGTCGGGAGAAGTCGCGTGTCGCGGTCGCTCTACTTGGTCGTATTATCCGCCGTCACGGCAATATCCGTGGCGTCGATCTCCCCTTCGCTGGCCCAGACGACCGGAGGGGCAGTCGTGGCCCCCGATGCTGCTGCAACGCTAGCCGCAGTTGCGCGAGGTGGCTGTGACGACGTCGCGGACGACGGCCAGAACGGCACAAAAAAACCGTTGAATGTCGTCGTCTTGGTCTCCGACGACCAGCGTTGGGACTCGCTCGGCGCGGCCGGCAACAAGGTGATTCACACACCCCACCTCGATGAGTTTGCGGCGACCGGGGTGCGATTTACCAACGCACGGGTGACGACCAGCATCTGCATGACCAGTCGCGCTTCGATTTTGACCGGCCAAATGATGTCGCGCCACGGGATCGACCGGTTCGGAAAACCGCTCACCCCCGACCAGTTCGCCGACACCTATCACGGCCGGCTCAAGGCGGCCGGTTACTGGACCGGCTTTATCGGTAAGTACGGCGTCGGGGCGCCGCGACGAGACGATTTCGACTTTTTGCGAGCCTACGAAGGCCGCCACTGGATCGAACGCGACGGCCAACGGCTGCATGTGACCGAATGGAACCGCCGCGACTCGTTGGAGTTTCTCGACAACCGGCCAGACGATCAGCCGTTTTTGTTGAGCGTCTCTTTTTTCGCGCCACATGCCGAAGACCGGGCCCCCGAGCAATACCTGCCACAGGATTGGAGCGCCCAACACTACACCGATGCGGTCGTTCCTCGTTCGATATTGACCGATGACGCCTATTTACAAGCCTTGCCGGCTTTTCTTTCGGACGAATCGAACGAGGGTCGGGTTCGCTATCACTGGCGTTTCGACACGCCGGAGAAATATCAACGCTACATGGTCAATTACTTCCGCCTGATCACCGAAGTCGATGCGGCGATCGGCGATATCGTGGCGAAACTGAAAGCCCAGGGAGTCTACGAGAACACTCTGGTCGTTTTTATCGGTGATAACGGCTACTTCCACGCCGACCGCGGGCTGGCGGACAAGTGGTACCCGTACGAGGAGTCGCTACGAGTGCCGTTGATCGTCCACGACCCCCGACTACCGAGCAGTCGTCGCGGGATCACGCGAGACGAAATGACGCTCAATATCGACGTCGCACCGACCGTCATCGCGGCGGTTGAACAGGCCGTTCCCGCTGCGATCCAAGGGAACGATCTGGCTCCGCTCTACCTCGACGAGACACCACCAGGCTGGCGAGATGAATACTTTTATGAGCATCCGACGATCACCAATCGGGAACGGATACCGAGTTCGATCGCGGTGATCCGCCGCGATTTCAAATACGTGCAGTGGCCCGAATGGGACCACGATCAGTTATTCGACCTGACCGAGGACCCGACCGAAAAGACCAACCTGGTCGGTGACGCGGCGTATCAGTCGGTACTGACCGATCTGCGAGCCAAACTCGCCGAAATGCAACAGGCCGCTCGCTAGGCTCTGTCCGGAAACCAGGGCTAACCCGCCTTGCGACTGATAGCCAAGACGCTCTGGGAAGGGTTTTCGGACAGAGCTCCCGGCATCGGTATCTACACAAGCCGCACTAACACCAACCGCACAAAAGGCACCCTCACGCGGGAGGGTTAAGCATAAGCGAGCGGAGGGCTGCCGGCAGTTTCTCAGGTTCAGCCACCGCCCACGCCCAG
>SKZY01000053.1 GCA_007127095.1 Planctomycetaceae bacterium | reverse complement strand
TCGTCGCGCCGCACTGTGGCGGCATTCGGCTCACCGGAATCGTCTCGAACCGACAGACGATTGCCGGACGGCGGACTGCCGGTGACCGCGTCACGACGCATCGACCACCGCCAAAGATCGCCCAAGGGGACCGCCGCAGTCCGTCCCTTGCCAAACCGCTGGGCGACGATTCCGGGTGTGACTTGGCCGTCCCGATCACGAACAACCGCTAGGACCGAAGCTCCCGGTTTGGCACCGCCGACCGGCGATCGTGTCGCGAACGAGGGCATGCCGTCGATCCGCTCACGCTCCGCCTGCTCGGTTTCGCGCAGTCGGACCCAGGGCTGTACCATCCCTTCACGGGTCAATTCCAGGCTCAGTCCCGCTGATCCGGTCCGTCCCCACTGGTCACCGATCCCCAAGTCGATCGTTTGGTCACGGCCACCGGCGCTCGTCGGTCGAACCCGTCCGGCGGGATAGAGCGGTGATAACTCGCCCAGCGGGCTTTGGGCGAACCGCTTGCCGACAAACGATTCCTGGCCCCCGAGGAACAACAAGCCACCGCCGCGGGCTGCCACGAACTGACGCAACAACAGCAATTGATCCTGCGAAAAAAATTCGGCTTCGATGTCGTCCAGGATCACGGCATGATAAGGAAACAACTCTTCCTCCGTCCGTGGGAAGCCCCGGACCAACTCATCGGCGTCTCGCACCCCGAGTCGGATCAAGACCGCTTCGTCATAACGCTGAGCCGTCTCTTCTTCGCTCTCTTCCAACCCGGCGAACAGCGGATTGGAAGAACTGACTTCGCGGTCTCGGAAGCTGAACTTCGCCTCCTTATCCGCGATCCGCAGCAGGCCGACCAGGTCGGTTTCCGAATCCTCCTGTAGCGCCCGTCGCAGATGTTTGAAATCCCAGTTCGGACGGCCGGCTAGGTACAGTACCCGATAGGGTCCACGCGGAGGATCGACCGCGATCAACCGTGAGTTATTGCGGAAAGTCACCTCGCCGGTCGCCTCAACGCTGTCCCAACGATCACGGTCGGCCGGCCTGAAAACCGCGGCACGGTAGAATCGCACGCCCGATCCGAGCGGACGAATCCGGAAGGTGACGACCCATTCACGACCGGCGACGTCTGCGGGTGGTGTCTGTGCGGTCTGCTCTCCAACGACCGTCCCCGACTCGGCATCCGACAATTGAACGACCACATCTTCACTCGGCATCCCATCGTCGGCGATCGTAACCCGGACCGTCACCGGTGCGGTCTCGAAATCGGACCGCGTGACACCGACCGCGGCGATCCTCAAATCGACCAGGGTCTCGTCTCTTGAGGTCACGACGGGATAGACCGGAAAGCCGAGTTCTGACCAATCTGTCGGAGCGGCGCTCGCATCGGTCAAGTTACCGTCACTGAACAACAACAGACCGGCGACCGGACGATCACGAAAGCGAGTCGCGATCTGGTCCATACCGGTCGCTAACGCCGAAGCCCACCCGTCCATCGCCAAAGAAGGCAGCGAATCGACGTTCTCCAACCGGGAATCGATCGAATAGGATCGCACGTCGAAGTCTTGTGCCAAGCGGACTCGCCAAGCCGATTCGGGATCGACGAGACGCCGGATTCGATCGGCCCGACTCGGGGACGACGGTGTCGCCCTCAACGCCATGCTCTGACTGTTGTCGACCGCGATCGCGAACAGGTTCGCTTGGGGCCGAGCCCGCACGCCACTCCGCATCGGTTGCAGCAAACAGATCGCCAGCAAGCCGATGGCGAGCAGCTTCAAGCCCGCCGCGGTCCATCGCAGCGGCGTCCGGGAACCGCCCCCGGAGGCGTAATTCCAGACGACCAAGATCGCCAACACCGAGCCGACCAATGACGCCAAAGTGACCCATTGGGGAGCGCCCCAAACCAGTTCTTCCCAAATCGTCACTGACCGCCCCCGAGGCTTTCGTAGTACCGCCGAACGGCTTCGCGATACAGATCCGGTACCGGGTCGCGATCGATCGGCACGACCGCATGACGGTCGGCCGTACGCCGCAGCAACTCCTCACCGACTCGCCGGGTTAATTCCCGCAGCGGCGTCGCGATCGTCTCTTCAACTTCATCCCACTGCGGCACCTCGGATCGCCGACGAAACTCGGACCGTGCCTCACGAGCCCGCTCACGGATTCGCATCGCCTCGGACCTCAGGCGCGGGTCCTCGATCATCTGTTCGACGTCACGAAGCCGGTCGGCCCACTGGCGATAGCCTTCACCGGTCAACGGCGCCGCCCCGGAGCCACCGCCGCGTTGCCCGCCAGCAGGCTCCGCTGACGGTGCAAACGCGTCGAGCATCCCACCGCGATCTCCCGCCTGCTGACCCGGTTGCCCGCCGCCCGGTTGTTCGCCAACGCCCGGTTGTTCGCCGCCCGGTTCTTCGCCAACGCCCGGCTCCCCGCCAGGCTGCTCACCGCCCGCCGGCTGCTCACCGGACGGTTGCTCCCCGCCCGCCGGCCGCTCACCGGATGGCCGCTCACCGGATGGTTCACCACCGGGTTGCTGTTGGCCAGGTTGCTGTTCACGCGGTTGTCCGTCGCCAGGTTGTCGCTCACCAGGTTGTTGCTCATCCAGTTGTTGGTCGCCAGGCGTCGCTACCGAGCGGCGATCATCCGCGGCTTGGTCGTCGGCGGCCGGCGATCGCCCTTCACCGGTCGGATCGGCGGCGAGCCGATCGGGATCTCCACCGGTCGCTTCGGCGACTTCGCGATCGAGTTCGCGTTGCAATTGTTCGAGTTCGCCGAGGGCTCGTTGGAGCGCCTTGGTTTGGTCACCGAGCACCGACTCGGCGGCCCGCTCGAGACGCTCGCGAAGTTCGCTGATCGCTTCGGCGGCGTCACCTTGGAGCTGTTCGGCTTGAGGTAGAAAGCCACGACGGAGCAGCTCAGCGGTCTCTTCTAGTTTTTGCTCAACCCTTTGTTGCTGCGTCTTGCGATAGCTGTCATAGAGGTTTTGAGCCAACAGTGGCTCGGACGATTCGGCTTCTTGAACGGTTTCTTCGATCCGCTGCATCAACTCGCCGAGCCGATTACTTTGGCCGCGGAGTTCTTCGACTGGGTCGAGGGCATCCTCCTCGGGTCTCAACCCAGGGCCGGCGGCGGCGATCTCTTGTTGGCTGATCTGTTCACCGATCTGCTGCTGTTTGTCGTCCAGCGTTTGAGCCGCTGAGCGGAGTTGCCGCATCGCCTCGTCGAAGTTGCCAGCCGCTTGTTGACGCAACTCTTCCCGGGCTTCATCGAGTTCTCGCTCGGCACGGGTCCCGGCGGCGAGCGCTTCGGCGGCGTCCTCCCGAGCCAACGCTTCGCTCGCTTGGCGAATGTTTTCTCGGGTCTGTTCGAGCCGTTCGCTCGTCGATTCAGCGTCGCTCTGCTGTTGCTGAATCCGGTCGGCTAACTCGTCGGCATCGCGGAGCAGTTCTTGTTCTTGTTCGCGGAGCCGTTTCAATTGCCGTCGAATTTCTTGTCGATCTTCCTCACTTTCGGCCAAGTCGAGCGCCGATTGCAGTTCGGCGACCTGGCGGTTGATGTCTTCTTGGCGTTGGGCCAATTGCCGCAGCCGATCGATCACTTCGCGTTGTTCACCCGCCTGATCCAACGCGTCATCGGCAGCCTGCGACTGCGTTTCGTAGCGATTCTCGTCGTTCTGCAGCTCGAGCTGATCGAGTTGCTGTTGTCGACGTTGTTGGGCGGCGCTCGGCTGACCCGAGGCCTGATCCTGCCGCGATCGGCTGACTTGGAACTCACGAGCACGTAAACCGAGTAAAGCTTGATAGGCGAGCTGTTGTGACGCGAGCGCCGTTGGCAGCGAATCGACCGCTGCCTCGCCGAGGCTCTCTTCGAGTCGCTCGGCCGAATCGTGCATCGCATCGGACGCTCGCTCGACGAAGCCGAGTGCCTGCTCATCGGTAACGCGGCTCGCCAATTCGTCGAGCTGACCGATCGCATCTGCCTGACCGTCGACCAGTGCCCGCAGGTCGTCCGCGAAGGTAGCGGTCCGCTGGTCGCCGATTTCACGGCGAATCACGTTCCAAGTCGCGTTGATGATCTGTTTCTGCAGTTCGGCCAGCGCTTCAGCTTGCTGTCCGTTTCCACCACCGGCCGATGATGGCTGGTTTGGCCCGCCGCCTGCGTCCGGCGATTGGTCTTCGCGATAGATCGCTTCGAACGGGCGGACCTCAGCGAAATAAAGATCGCCTTGAACGCGCCGCCGTGCCCCGTTGGGGCCTCGGTCCTCAGCCCAAAAGTAATAAGTCAGCAAATCGTCGGCAGCTGCGTCGAGCGCCTCGAAGTCGAGCACAAAGTCACCCCGCGCCGTCTGGCCGCGCTCGATCGCTTCGCCAAGCACGACCTCGACCTGTTCGCCACGGGGCGTCAAATACGACACCCCGAAGCTTTCGACCCCGAAGTCGTCGCGGACCGACACGGCGACCGGAAACTCTTCCAACGCTGACACCTCCGCATCGCCACCGGAAACCATTTTCAGGGACGGCGGTTGATTGACCAACACCCGCGCGACCAACTCCGGCGGAAACTTATTTTCACGCCCCGCTTCATCGACCAACTCGAGTCGCCATCGCCGCGTTTGCATCAGCTCGAAATCGGCGGTGAAGCTGAGCGGTTCACCAGCGGCGGCACTCAGCGTCAGTCGCTGCCCCTCGTCATCGACCAGAATCGCCTCCGCAACCGGCTTGTTGACTCGCAAATTCCATTGAAGTCGTGTCCCTTCGACGGCGGTGACCCGCACCGTGTCCTCAACCCGTTTCGACTCCATCGCCGTGTATTCGGGATACTCGAGCACGGCATCGGACCGGACCAAGGCCGGAAAATCGAAGACTTCGGCGGTATAGACCTCACTCTCGTACCGAGGCGAGACGACCTGGTATCTCAGCGTCGTATCGACTGTCGAAACGAACCCGCTCAAAACCGGATCGTCGAGCGTCGCCTTCATCGGCAACCGTCGCTCGGTTCCGTCGACAGCGACACAAATCAATTCGAAATCGTCATGCAGATCGTCGCTCGACGGAAAACGGGCGGTGATCATCAGCCCCGTACCCCGCTCGATTTCGACATTCCCCGGTTCGATCACGACGCTTTTCGGTTCGGCTCGTGACGAAGCGATTGCCGCACCGTCCTGACGCAGCGGGCCGCTGTCGGCGAGGTGAACCAACATCAATCCCATTGCGGCCAGCGACAACAGACCGGTCAGGCGGCTCAGCAACCGATGTTTCGATGGCACTGCTTCGACCCAGCGATGCGATCTGCCATGGTTTTCGGCCTCCTCGATCACCCGCCGCTGCAGATAGCCGAGTCGAACCCCAGTCAATGGCGCTGCTAACCCGACGGCGGTCAGCAACCGTTGTTGAAGCGCCGGAAACCGGCGTTCGATCCGCAGTGCCACAGTACGCGGATCTCGGAACGACAAGCGGACGGAGATCGCCACCACGACGAGCGCGACTGCGACACAAGCGAGAATCGCCAGGGCAACCAAAAACCCGCTGAAACGTCCTTCGCGGACCGGGTCGACCATCGCCCAAGCGATCAGCGTCGCGACAACGACAATCCCGGCGGCGAGGTACCAGAACCGCACACCCCGTAAGGCCGCGACGACCGGGCGAAGTCGCTCCTGCAACCGGTTGCGTTTGTCAAACATGATGGCTACTCAATCCTGACCGAGCATCGCGTCGCCAGCACGCCGAAAGGCATCGTCGGAGCATTGCGACTGTCGCCGCAGCAACGATCGCAGATCACCCTCGGGGCGCGAGCATGTTCACCACGCCGTCATTCTATCGGTTCGCCGAGCCAAAGTGGCGATCGAACCGTCAGAGTTTGGGTACCGGACGCGAGGGTGGCTTGGGGAGCATCCGCCGCGATTCATCGCGGGGCGGCGCCGGGTTGTTATTGTTGTTACCCGCTCCCCGCGGTGCCGGAGGCGATAGGTCGGTAAACTCCTCCTTCCACCGCCAACCGAGCGGCACCTTCAATTCTCGCTCGGCGAGGTGAGCCCAGGGTGTTCCAGAGTGATTCGCGACGACACCCTCGAGCAGTTCCTTGGCCAAAGCAGCTTCGCGTTCCCACTTGCTGCCGACACTGATCTCGTCGTCGGGAGCGATCACCCAAGTGTTATTCTTTTCTTCCTCGAACGGCATTCCGCGTTTCGCCTTGGCGAGCATCGCGTTGTAGGTCTCGGTGCGGACCTTCTGGGCCAACACCCGTCCCATCGACAGGTCGTAACTGGCCGACCAACGGGGACTCGTCTCCTGATCGCGGACTTTCAAGCCCGGCTCCAAGATCGCTGCCAACCGCATCAACATCGGCTCCAACCGGGCGGCGTCCTGTTGAGCGCGGGTCAGATCGCCAGCCAGTTGCGCTTCCGAACGTTTGACGAATCGCATTTGAGGGCGTTCAAACGCCGGTGCGACCTGGACCGCGGCAGTAACCAGCGACGTCCGCAGCGGACTCGCCTTCAGCTTTTTCTCGTAATCCTGAGGCGACAGGTAATCGGGCCGATAGCGCGCCATTACCGCGGGATCGAAAAAGCGGCGGAGGTCCGAGGCGAAGGCATCGATGTCGCCCCTTCGGACCTCACGATCGACGTCGCGGTTGGGGTGGACCGTGAAAAATATCCCGCCCGTTTCATAGGCCAAGCGTGTCAATCCGTAGGGGCCGAAGCCGGAATCGATCGCCGGCTCGTCTTGAAAATTGCCGCTAAAGCCGACCTTCACCACTTCGGGCATCAGCGATTCCGGGCCGGCGTCGACCTCGGCCCACTGAGGCGTCTGGTCATACTTGGGGTCCGGGTCGACGTACTTGATCAGAATCTGTTCTCGACCGAACGGAGCGGGTGTGCCGATCACGTAGACCGGCATCCCGAGCTTCAGGCATGATTTGATCGCCGGTTCCATTCGCTCCGGGTCGTCTCCCCGCTCGTCGGTGACGACGACCAAGATGACATTGCGTGACGGCCCCGAACCCGATTTACGACGGAACGTCTTGTAGCGATCGGCGGCCAACTCCACAGCCGTGAACGGCCGTTCGACCCCGGTCGTGTCGATCGGCAAGCTGTCGACAATCTCCTTGATCTCCGCCAGATCATCGGTCGGGTCCTCGGTAAACAGCTTCACCTCTTGGCCAAACCCGATGATCGAAGTCAACAGCGGCGCCTCACGCCGCTCGGCAGCCGACATTTTCTTGCCGCGGCTTGTCGCAACGATCCCCAATTCCTCATAGATCCGGTCGAACTTGTCGCGGATTTCCGCTCGCTGACGGATCAGCGACCCGCTTTGGTCGAACAGCCAAACGACCAACGTTGGGCGTTCCTCCAACGATTGCAGGATTTCAAATGTCAGTCGGTCGATCGCCCCGGCCGCACCTTCGACCCCTTCGCCGATTTTCCCCTTCTGTTGTTCCAAACGATCCAACGGGGCGACCGCTCGGTTGAACAGATTGTTCACGAATAGATCGCCCTTCACATCGGGCACGATCTCGACCGGATTGGGGATCTCGGCGATTTCAGCAAACATGTCGGCGGAGGCCTCCGCCATCGCGAAATCGGCCATGCTGTCAGCCCCGACTTCGTCCTGAGGCACTTCGCTGTAGGTCACCTGTTCGATGATCTGGACTTCTTCGAGCAATTCCTCCGGCTGCGTGGCGACGATCACCAACGCTTCGGGGTCGCGAGAAACGACCAGCGGCGTCAGCCCCAAAAACAACAAAATTGCCAAATGGACGATCAAACTGCCGATGAAGGCCGCCGATTCGTCGTCGAACCAGCCACCGTCCTGTTCGAATTCGTCCTGCTCAAAATCGTCCGCTTGCCATGCCGCTGCCGGATCGGAGACTCCCACTTCCCCTTCGAGCGACTCCCGGCCATCGCTTTCGGGACGATCGACCGAGCGCTGCTGACTCGCCGCCGGATAGGCGACCGCACCGCCAACGGACCCGGCGGCTAAGCAGTCTTGCGAGCTAGTCGAGGAGTCCAAATACATGATTCGCCCTATTCGGTCGATTCAGTCAGCACGATCGATTCGTTCAGCGTGGTCGATTCCGGCCGTGCATGGGGGTCGCGAAAAGAAATCTCTACTTCAACAGCCCGGCGTCTAGACATTGTCGCTGAACCGAAGCTAACTTTCAACGTGCAAGGACACCGAGTGAACCCACAATCGCTCGTGGTCCGCCGGACTGCCCGCCGCCTCTGAACGATCCGACCCGACACCTTCCACCAACCGAGTGACACGATTTGAGCGATCGTCTGATTGCTATCGGTGATGTCCACGGCTGTCACGCTGCGCTCCGTGGGTTGATCGCTGCGATCGCGCCGACCCCTTCGGACACCCTCGTCTTTTTGGGCGATTACGTCGACCGTGGCCCCGAGTCGCGAGCCGTGGTCGATTTGATCATCGCCGTCGCGCGACGGACCCGCGTGGTCGCCTTGATGGGCAATCATGAGGAAATGATGCTGGCCGTGCTCGCTGGCGAACTCGACCATACCGTCTGGCTGAAACACGGCGGATTGAGCACTTTGGATAGCTACGGATTCGACGGGAATCTCGATTTCCTGCCCGCCAGCCACAAAGTTTTTTTCGACTCGATGGTCGATTACTTTGAGGATGACGATTATTTCTTCACCCATGCCTCCTACGATCCCGACCAGCCGCTCGACCAACAACCGTCGCACGACCTCCGCTGGCACTCCCTTCGCGATGGCGTTCCCACTCCCCATGGTTCGGGAAAAACGGCGATCGTTGGCCATACCGCCAATCACGACGGCGATTGCATCGACTTCGGGCATTTGATCTGCATCGACACCTACTGCTACGGTGGTGGTTGCCTGACCGCCCTCGACGTCCATCGCCGCGCCGTCTGGCAGGCTAACCCCGACGGGACATTACGCTGACCCCCCGACGAAGGAAATCTCCCGGCTAACGCTGCTCTAACCGCCGTTAACGGCGTGCGATCACCCGTTAAGCGGCTTTCCCCGCGCCGGCAACCTACGCCCGGCGTGATCGATCGGGCTGCCAAGGGTATACTTCCAAACGAAGATGTAGCGCAGTCGCCTCGATGGCGTGCGTTCTAGCCTCGACAGACAGCCACCGCGAAATCGTGAACGTACTCGCCGTCGCGGGTGTCATCGGGTCATCGCATCCTCTTTTCTCAATCAGCGGAGTCGACACAGATGAGCAGCTACGGATCCTACTGCGAGGACTATTACCTCAACCTCAACCTCGGCACCGAAATGGACCTGCCGCAGGGACGCGAGACGGTGCTGCACTTCTTCGAACAGATCCAGCGCCGCTTCCCGTCACTGGAACACTTCTACGGTCGAGAGAAGCAAGAGTACGTGCTGGAAGAGGAAAAGGGGCAAGGACCGTACCGCTGGGTGTCGATCGAACCGCGACGAATCAACAGTGGGTTCGTCAACCCCGAGCGGATCGAAGACGCGATCAAGCAGCACGAGACCGTTTTGGAATTGGTCCCATACGAGCTATCAGTCAGCCCGCTCGACTGCGAATCGCTCGGCGTCGTACTCGGCTTCGACTTCACCTGCCGAGGAAACCACAGCGAAGTGTTGGCCGAAGCCCTCGGGGTCAGCCCGGCGCTCGAAAAGTTCTTTACGTTGCCCAACAGCCGGATGCTGTCGATCGAACCGGCGATCCAGTTCGCGCTCGATGAAGACTGCAAGACCCAAGTGCGCGTCAGCTTCGAATCGCGGACGACGGCCTTCCACGTCCGCTCCGGCGAGTTTCCCGAGGAACAACTGAGTGTCTATCTGATGCTCCGGCGGTTCGAGAGCCTCTCGCCGGGTGAGACCTACGTCGAAGAGTTCCAACGACTCGCGGCGCTCTGCCAGGAGATCGCTGACGAATACCTCGTCAGCTCGGTGCTGATGCCGCTGCAGCAAGCGATCTCGCTCCGCTGAGCAGAGTCGGCTTTGCCTAATCGCTGGCGTGACAAAGCGCCAGCAGCGTCAGCCCGTAAAAGGTGTACTCGACATCAACCTCTTGGTCGAACGCGAAACCGTGAAAGCCGCCCGCCGGGCGGCCGTCGACCTGTCGCCGCATCGATCGAGCGTAACCGGCCAAACGAGCGATATTGAGCTCGTCGGTCGCTTCCAAGTCGGCCATCGTCACCAACCCGGTACAACTGCTCAGCAGGTCGGCCAGCGAGATCCGGTCGTTGGCCGATAACCCGCCCTCGTCGGTAGCCATGTCGGCAATGAACTCGATCGTCTCCCGTTCGTCGGCCGGGCGGAGCGATCCGAGGGTCTTCAGAGCGCCGATCCCGGCCGCCGTCGGGTTCACCCCGGCCCGCTTGGCGACGCGAATTTCGCGGAAACCGCCGTCAGCCATCCGCTGTGAATCGAGAAATCTCAGGATCGCGGCGGGGTCGGGTGGCTGAAACTCGAGCAGCTCGTAGCAGAGCAGGTTCAAGAACGTCTGATAGGTGCTGCCGGCCACACCGCCCGCCGTCTTGGCGTACCCGCCGTCCGCTCCCCGCAACGCCTCAAGTTTCTCGATCACCGATTCACGTGCCCCCGGTACGGCGTCCAACGGCGCGATTCCGTGCGTCATTTCGATTACCGAAGCCGCCATCACCAGCGACACCAGATCGACCACGCCGAGTTCACGCGTCAGCTGAGACCGCAAAAAATCACCCGCCGCGGCGGCGACCGCGTCGTCGATCCCATCGACAATCAACAAGCCACGCAGTGCGAACGAAGTGTAATAGGGGTCGCTGTCACCCTCGCGGCCGGCGAAGCCGCCGTCGGCCCGCTGCTGGCTCAACAACCACGCCCGTTCGATATCGCGGGTCTCGGCATCGATCGACGCTGCCCCAGCTGCCAAACGAAGGGTCAGATCGGTCAGGTAACTCATTCGGCGAAGTTTTCACAAACGAAACGTATAATCGAAGCTATTCGTTGAGGTATATCTGTCAATTTCCTCAACGGGAAACCTGCCCACCAACGAAACGTATAAACGAAGCCATTCGTAGCGGTATATCTAAAAAACTCATTCGGCGATTCGCTCGATCACCACCATGCACATGTCGTCGTCCTGCTGGCCGTCGCCGATGAACGAACGGACCGCCAACACGATTCGGTTCAGGATCGCTTCAGCTCCCCCGCCTTGGGAGACGCATTCACGGACCCGCTCGATCGAAAACAGCTCATCGCTCGCATTCATCGCCTCGTTGATCCCGTCGGTGTACATCACCGCGACATCGCCCGGCCGCAGCGTTATATCCGTCGCTTCGTAACCCAGGTCCTCATCGATCCCGATCGGCAACCCCGACTCTTCCTCGCCGGGTTCCGACGTCGACGCGTCGGCGGCGTGGTAGACCAGCGGTGTCATGTGTCCCGCGTTGACGATCGTCACCGCGTCGGAATCGGGCGACAGCGCCATCATCAAGAAAGTCACGAAGCGGTCGAGCTGCAGTCGGCTCATGTGAACGTTGAGCCGCTCGATGGCTGCCGCCAGATCGGGTTCGGCGGCGAGGCAATACCGTGTTTCGGCCGACAGCTTGGCCATGAACATCGCCGCGGCGACGCCGTGACCGACGACATCCGCCGCGACCACCGCCCAGCGCCCGTCCGGCAGCGGGATGTAGTCGAAATAATCGCCACCGATGTACTGCGCCGCTTGGTAGTAACTACACACCCGGTAGCCACCGATCTGCGGCGGAGCCTGCGGCAAGAACGCCGCTTGGACCTCCTTCGCCAGCCGTAGATCCTGCTCCACCTCCTGTTGTTTCAACGCTCGTTCGTGAAGTTGGGCATTGAGAATCACGATCGCAGCCTGCCCAGCCACGCCCGACAACAAGTCGACATCCTCTTCGCGGAATTGCCCTCGTCCCTCGGTCGAATCGATCTGCAAAGCCCCGAACGCCTCGCCGTTACCGTCGATCAGCGGAGCACAGATCATGCTCTTGATACTGAAGTCGGCGATCGATTGGCTCGAATCGAACCGCTGGTCACTCGACGCATCGAGCGACAAGATCGCCGTTTTGGTCGTCATCGCCTCGCGGATGATCGTCCGGCTGATCCGCAACGACTGCGTCTCATCCGACGGCCGTCGCATCTTCACCCACCGCGGGATCAGGCCGCCGTCGCGGTCAGCCATCACCACGAAACCGCGATCGGCCTGCGGAAAAATCTCGAACAAACTGACCAGCACTTTCGGCAACACGTCGTCCAGAGCCAAGGCTTCGCTGAGATTCGAATTGATCTTCACCAACGCATCGAGCTTGGCCTGCGGCGTCGCGGAAATCTTGACCCCGTCGCTGCCGCCACGGAACTCGACTTTGGAAACCGACAGATTCTCCGACGACTCATCATCGACCATCGTGACACCGAAACTCGTCCCCGCGAACGTCATTTCGGGACTGCCGACGAACGCGGGGACCGAATCGGCGTGGAACACCAGCTCGACCTCGCAAATCCGCACCCGGTCACCCTCGCGCAGCGGTTCGCCGCGGGCGATCAGTTGCCCGTTCAGGTAAGTCCCATTGCGACTCCCCTGGTCCTCGAGCGTGAAGACCCCCTGATGGCCGTGGATCTTGGCATGAAATCGGCTGACCGCGCCGACCTCGACGACGATGTCGCAATCGGGGTGCCGCCCGATCACGGTTTCACCCTCTTTCAGCTCGAATCGATTCGATTCGCCACCCTCTTCAAGAGTCGCCATGAACGCCATAACCGATCTGCCTGCGGGTGCGAAGGATGGGAATCGGCCGAAATCGGTACCGGCAACGATTGCGAATTGTAAATCGCAACCAGCGGTTGCTCAATCGAGCCGCCCCGCGAATCTCGTCGGTCGTCGCTTGACGCGACCTTCCCCGCTGCCTACTTTTTGAAGCTCACGAGCCGCCACGGCGAACTGCCCGATAGTGTAATTGGCAACACGACAGACTCTGACTCTGTTATTCTAGGTTCAAGTCCTAGTCGGGCAGCTAAATGGCAAGTCACTCAGAGACGAGCGGAACCCGGGGTTTGCGAGCACAACAGTGCTGGCGATGAGCGATCGTTTCTCAAACCCAATTGAACCCGCCGAGTCGCAATCCAACGGATGCGGGCTGGCAGTCACCCGTCGCGCCAGCAACGTTGTCGGTTTGCCGGTTGCGACTCGGTTGAATCGAGCGATGTGGTCAATCGTTTGCTCGTCGCCGAGCGTCATGGTTCTTTCACCCCGGGTTACGCTTGGCTCGCAAAGCGAGCCTGCGCTTACCCGGGGCTACTTCCGGCGGCCGGCTTCGCGGCTCGGAGAAGGAGGGAACCGAGTCGTTTTTGCTCAACGCCTGGATAGGGTTTCCGTCTAGCGATTTGGGCGCTACCCATCGATCAATCAGGCCCCATCCGTC
>SKZY01000453.1 GCA_007127095.1 Planctomycetaceae bacterium | reverse complement strand
GGACGGCAATTCGCGAAAAGCGTCGACGATCTTGCCGACGTCGGCATCGCTGCTGGAGTCTTTGAACTGAAAGAGAACGACGTGTCGCAGCATCTTCGGGGCATCCTCGGCTTGTGATTGACCATGGAGATCGGTGGGGTTGCCAGTCAACCAGGCCAGCACGACCAGCAGGACCAAAGCGGCCAGAATGGGACGGCGGGCGGTTGAGAATCGGAATCGGGAACTCATGGCGGACTGCCTCATGATCGGGGAACAGGGTCGGACGGATCAACCCGATTCTAACCGCCCGATCTTCTCGGGACCAAGGATGGCCCACAGCGACCGTTGAGCGTCGGGACGATCGGCCGCCAATTGCTGATAGACTCGCCTCAGTCGCGTCCAAATCTCGGCGGCGCGGGCCGACTTGGGGTCGGCCAGGTCGTACAGTTCGGCCAGAGCGACGGCGCGATAAAGACGGTCGACGGCGGGGTTATTGTCAATCCGATTGAGCAATTCGGTCGCCTCGTCCTGACGACCTTGAGCGACCAACAGTCGGGTCATCTGCAAGTCGGCCTTGACCGCATAGGCGGCGTTGTTGGCGTTGTCGGCCGGCGGAAAATGCTCGCTGACGGCGCGCCATCCGGCGAGGTCATTGCGGCTCGCGGCAGCCAAGTATTGCTGTTCCACCGTCTCTTTAGCCGGCACCCGGTCAGGGCGAAGCAGATGGGTGATCGTTCGTGGGTTGCGTGGTTTGGCCGCCCAGACGCCGGCGACAATCGCCAGCAACGGGATCACAACGGCCAGCGATCGTCGCAACCGGGTTCGGCGTCGCCGCATCGCCTCGACCTGCATCGCCCGTTGCAGCAACACGGTCGCTTCGGCCGCGCCGCCGCCGGCTAGCGACTCGCTACGACTCCCCGATTGATTGGCGATCCACCCCGACAATTCGCTGGCTGAGGCGAACCGGTCGTCGGGATTTTTCGACATCATCCGGCTGATCGCGGCGAGCATCCAGTCGGGGATATCGGCCAACCCGCGGGCGGTGGTCAACGGCGGCGGTGTCTCTTGCAGGTGTTGGACAGCGACCGCCAGCGATTCTTCGGCTTCGAACGGGGGGCGGCCGGACAGCAGAAAGTAGAGCGTGCAGCCAAGCGAATAGAGATCACTGCGGGAATCAGCAGCTTTGCCTTGCACCTGCTCGGGACTCATGTAGCGCGGCGTCCCCATCGTCAGCCCGACCTGCGTCAAGTCGCCAGCGGCACCGAGTCTGGCAAGTCCGAAGTCGGCGACCTTGATTTCGCCGGTTCCCGACCGCAGGATGTTCTCGGGCTTGATATCGCGATGAGTGATCCCCGCCTGATGCGCGGTATTGAGCGCCGCGGTGACGGCGGCCAACACGGCGGTCGCCTCTTCGGTCGTCAACGGTCCCGATTGTTCGACCCGCTCCCGTAGGTTGGGGCCGTCGATCAATTCCTGTGCGATGTAGTGATAATCGCCGGCCCGGCCGACCTCGTAGACCTGGACGATATTAGGATGGTTCAGCTTCGCCGCCGCTCGGGCTTCGCGGCGAAACCGTTCGACGTATTCGGAATCGCTCGCCAATTGCCGGCGGAGGACTTTCAAAGCGACCTGGCGGTCGAGCGACCGGTGCAACGCTACGTAGACGTCGGCCATCCCGCCTCGGCCGAGCCGCCGGAGCACCTGGTAATCACCCAATCGGGTCCCGATCAGGTTTCCCGAACTGGCCTCGAAATCGGCATCGTTCGTCATCGTCTCGGCTCCCGGCTACGGATTTCGACCAATTGATTGAGCGATCCGCTGCGGAAACCGTCGAGGTCGACCGTGACGGCCCGAAAACCGAGTTCGGCGAAGTGCCGTCTCAACTCGCCGCCGAGCGGTTCAGCGACAAGCCGCCCCAGTTCCTTGCGGTCGACCTCGATCCGGGCCAGTTCGCCATCGTGCAACCGCACCCGCAACGGGGAAAACCCGCGTTGACTCAGCCATGCCTCGGCCAGCTCGATTTGCCGCAGTCGCTGTGCGGTCACCGGCACACCATAAGCGATCCGGCTGGCCAAGCAGGGGGCGGCGGGCAGTTCGGCGACCGAAACCGCCCAGTGGTTCGCGAGTTGGCGGACGAGTGATTTGCCGATCCCGAGATCGGCTAGTGGCGTCGTCACTCCGGCCTGTTGTCCGGCTTCGATGCCCGGCCGGTAATCGCCCAGGTCGTCGGCATTGGTGCCCGAGACGATCGCCATCTCACCACGCCGGGCGATGACTTGACCGATCGCCAGGTACAGCGACTGCTTACAGAAAAAACATCGGCGGACTCCGTTGGCGGCATAATCGCTGCGAGCCAATTCGTCGCTGCTGATCAGTTCGTGGTCGATCCCCAATTCGGCGGCAACCCGCGAGGCGATCTCGAGCTGTGATCGGGGGACTGCCGGGCTGACCGCGGTCACCGCTACCGATTCGCCCGGGCGGCCACGTTGCCGATCGGCGCGCACCGCCGCCGCCGCGACGACGGCACTATCGACACCGCCGGAAAAAGCGATCGCACAGCGGCCGAGCGCGGCCAAAGTCGCGACCAAACGTTCACCAGCCTCCGTCACGTCACTCCGAAAAGTCACCAAGATTCACGTCGATTTGAAGGAAAGCAGCACCGTAGCGGGATACCAACCCGATCAGGTCAAAACCGCACGGACAAAAAAACCGGCGTCCAGCCGACGGCCGGCTCGATCGACCAACGAAGAACGCCCGAGTTCGATCCGTGGCGGACGTTCCCCTCGCTGCTGACGCAGATAATCGGCGATCTGTCGTTGGTCGGGCTGTTCGCCATGCCCCGTAATCAGCATGCAGCCACGACCGTCGCGGAGCAAGGCGAGGCAATTGTCGATCAACGGCCAGAGGTCACGACCGATCAACCACGGATTGCCACGCGGACCATGCCCGTAGCTCGGCGGGTCGAGTACCACCAAATCATACTCGGCCCGTCGATTCAATTCGCGTCGGACGTACTTCGCCGCATCCTCGACCAAGTAACGGATCGGCGCTGCGGCCAACCCGTTGTCGGCGGCGATCCGACGAGCCGCCTGAACACTCGGTTTAGCTGCGTCAACATGAGTCACGTGGGCACCCGCGACCGACATCGCCCACGTGCTGCCTCCGGTATGGGCGAACAGGTTCAGCCCACGTGGTTCCGCCACTGCCGTCCGGGCTACCCGGGCCACTTCACTTTCAAGCCAACTCCAATTCGGCTGCTGTTCAGGAAAACAGCCGATGTGCCCGAACGGCGTGAGGTCAAAAGGGAGTCGGAACCGACCCGCTTGGAGGTACATTCCGCCACCTGGGTCGGAACAGTTGCCGCGAATCGGATCGGAGTGAACTCGCTGCCGCTCAACCCGTTCGGGCCAATCGCGGCGACACCGCCAACGCTGTTGCTGGGGACAGAACGTCGCATCGGCAGCCTGCCACTCTCGAGCGGGAAGTACGGGACGAACGGCCATCGCCGCCGGGCAGGGGCGGTCGATCCGATATCCGCACAGCGATTCGAGCTTCCGCCCGTCGCCGAAATCGAGCAATTCGTATCCGGACAAGGTTAGCGCTGGATCGTCGGTAGCGGGCCGGATGGGGCCGGCCCATCGCCGCCCTCACTTTCCTCACCCATTAAACCCGCCCCAACGCCGCCGAGTCGATCCGCGACGCCCGTTTCTTCGTTTG
>SKZY01000340.1 GCA_007127095.1 Planctomycetaceae bacterium | reverse complement strand
GGGGCGATGCGTCGATCCGTGTCAGGGGATCAAGTCGATTTCGATCCCACAGAGTGGATAGCCGGGGTCCGTCAACTCGAGTCGCAGGTCGCTGGCGGCTTCGACGGTGGTGTCGACGATCCAACCGGAACCGTCATCCGCGGTGGCTCGTACGTTCGCCTGGTCGAGTTTGGCATCGACGAACTTGACGACCGCGTCGATCGCGGCGGGGGGATCGCGATCAGCGGCCCGGAGGAAGTGGAGTCGGACGCGATAGCGGGCGGTCCCATCGTCTTCGCCACGCAGCGGAATCGTCAAGCGACGCAAGGAATCGGTGCCGGAGGCGTACAGCCAGGCGTCCGGGGCGACCGGACCGGCGACCGCCGCATCGTTGACGCTCCAATATTTCGATCCGGCAGCGAACTCAGCGTCGAGCGGCAGTTCGATCTCGATCGACGTCTGCTTATAGGGTTTCGGCCGGGGAAAGGCGAGCCAGAGGTTGCCGGTAGCGTCTCGGCGGTCGCCCGGGGCTCCGAGGTTCACCCGGAGTTGTTTCACCGGCAGCAGCGGTCCGCTGGCGCTGTGGATCGCCCACTCGCGGCGCGGCTCGCGGGGTTCCATTACGATTGTCGAAGCGATCGAAAAGAGACAGACACATCCCGCGCTGGCCTCGGGAATCATCACCAAGCCGCTGGCCGGGATCGCGTTGATCCAGCAACCGATCCGATGGCCGGCGAAGTGACGGGTACCACTTTCGCTGTCGAGGTCATAGAAGGCGGTATCGCCGGAACGGAACAGCAGCATCCCCGAATCGCATCCGGTGAACATGCCGCAGTGGTGCCCCGTCCTCATCAGGCTCCAGGGGACCTCGGCTTGGGTCACCGGGTGCGTTGTGGTCAGTTGCGACCCGCTGTGCAGGTCATAGATCCAGGGTTCGGCGAGCACTTTACTGCCGACGATGATCGGTCGGTTTTTATAGTTGGCGTCACGGGCCCAGAGCTTGTAACCGTCGGCGGCTTGCAGGGCGACGAGTCGTCGCTGCGAGAACTCGCCGTCGATGAACTGTTTCCAATAGTGCCCATTGGCGTTGGCGCCGCAGAGCAGCAGGACGCCGTCCTGATAGATCAGCGTCAATTTTCCGCCACCGATGCCGATGTCGCTGCAGTCGGTCACATCGACCGCTTCGGCCCAGCGCTGCTGGCCGGTTCGCGTATCGAGTGCGACGGCCCGGCGGATATCAGCTTGCTTGGCTCGCTGTTCGGCGGCTTCACGCTGCTCCCCGGTCAGCTGCGCTAATTCGGATTTATCTTGACGCAAGATCGCGTCGCGTTGCTCTGGCGAGATCGAGCTGTCGATGAAGAACAGTTCCTGCGGACCGATCGCGATCGTGTGGTGCGAAATGTGTTGGCCTTCGTAGGTCCAAAGATGTTCGCCGGTGTTGACGTCGATGGCGAACAGGTGATCGGTGGAGTCGATCGTCTGTTTCCCACGGCGTCGCTGGCGGGCATCGATTTCGGTACGCATGGTCGCGGCGCCGAACAGCAGATCGTCTTGAACGGCCAGGTAGCCCCATTGATAACGACTGTCATCGAGTGCGGTTGGCAGTCGGTGAACGGCTAAAGTCTGGCCTGTCTCCAGGTCGAGTTGGAGGCACTGGTCACCGACGAAGTGAAAGATGTGGCGATCGCTGGCGGCGATGTTCGCCGGGTTTTCGTTGTTGAACACCCCGGTTCGGATCGCTTCGGGGTTTTCATGTTTCCAGAGAAACAGCCCGTTGTAGGCATCGTAGGCCATGATCGACCACTCGCCCTGAACGATCAAACGGCCTTGCACCGACAGCGGACCGACGGCTCCGTCGTGTCGATTGACCATTTCATTGGGACCGGGGTCGCCGTACCAGAGCACACCGAGGCCACCCTTGACGCGGGTATCGCTGCTGACCGCCGTGTTGGCGGCGTTGCCGTATTGATGGGTCCAATCGCCGGCTCCCGGCAGCGCTCCGCGGGTCACCCGGGTCCACTGTGGCGAAGTCGTGGTCGTAGCTTGATCGGCGATATCGCTGGCGGCCAACCACGTCTCGGCGGTTTCCGCTCGCGTAGCCGACTCGACGATCGAGTCGGGCGCTTCGGCGGGGGCACCGAGCAGCATCACGCCACCTTGTGGCTTGAGGTGACGCGCGACTTGTTCGGCAGCCTCGGGGAGTTTACCGGTGGCGATCAGCGTGTCGGAGACGATCAGGTTGGCAAAGTAGTTCGAATAGTAGGTATCGGCCGGGTCGGCGTGGTGGACGACGATCCGGTGCCCGTACATCCCGGTCGGCAGCAAACTTTCACGAGCCTGATCGACCTTCGTCGGATCGGTATCGATCGCATAGATCGACAATTCGCTGCGGCGGGCGAGTTCCCAAGCGAGGCGTCCCTGTTCGTTGCCGACGATCAGACAAAAGCCACGCCGGACGCCTGATTCCTGCAAGATTTCTTCGGCCGCGGCGGCATAGATCGGCGTCCATTCGTCGTCGGCAAACGGTTGATCGATGGGCGGGTTTGGTCCTGGGGCAGTCGTTTCCGAGGCGGCTGCAAACGCGGTGATCGTTCCGGTCGTGGTGCTGACCAGCAGATGCCCGCCGGCGAATACCAGCCCTCGGGCTTCGCCATCGACCTCGACCTGCCAGACCTGTTTGCCGTCGGCGATGTCGTAAGCCGTCACCTGGCCATCACCGCCGAGGAAGACAAGGTTACCGGTCGCCAGCAGGGCGGCATCATCGGCGATCTCGGTTTGCCAGCGAATACCGATCGCGGCGATTTCGTCGAGCTTCGCCTTGACCGTATCGACCTGTCGTTGGAGCTGTTTTTTTTCCGCTTCCGCTTTGGGTTTTTTCCGGTTCAGGGCGTAGAGATCGAGTTCGAGTTGCTGGCGGAGGCGGCTGTTGACCGCGTATTCCTCGCGGTCGTAGCGGGCCAGATGCGTTCCGGTCGCGGCATAGGCTGCCTCGTCCTGGACGATCAGTTGCCGTCCGGCGAACCAACCGAAGCCGACATCGCCGCTACGCTGATCCAAGGCCAGCCAGTGATGCGGCCCGCTGGCATACAGCTGTCCGTCGGCTAGCAGGGTTTGGATGCCGCCGATCACACCGCCGGCGGTGGTCCGCCACGAGAACGTCCGTTTGTACAGAAATTCACCGGTTTGTCGGTCGAACGCCGCTGGCAGCGAGCCTCCCGAGGGGACGAACAGGTACTGGTCGTTGGCCAACAGGTAGCCTTGTGGCGACAGATCGTTGCGGCCCGCGTCCTGGACACTGATGTTGTCTTGCGACCAGAGCGACGTTCCATCGGTCGCGTCGACGGCGTGCAGGAAAACGTCTTCGTGGGGAAAGATCCCGGCACCAAAAAAGGCGACTCCGTCATCGACCAGCACCCCGGTTCGTACCGGCCAGCGAGAGATCATCTCGCCGCGAGCCAGCAACCACTCCTCAGCCGGACCGGCCAAGCGTTTCCAAATCAACGTCCCGTCATCGGCCGCAACGCAGTAAGCGTAGCCGTCATCGCTGCCAAAGTAGACGCGGTCACCCGCGACCGTCGGCGCCAAACGGACGGGACCGCCGGTGGCAAAACTCCAGAGAAACTCGCCGCTAGCCAGGTTGAGGCAGTGGACATGATGATCGACCGATGAGCCGAGGAAGACGCGGTCGCCGACGACCACCGGGTGCAAGGCGTCGTCATATTTCGTCCG
>SKZY01000177.1 GCA_007127095.1 Planctomycetaceae bacterium | reverse complement strand
TCGACAAATATCTGGCCGACATGACCGCCCGCGGGGCGACTTCCGGCGCCGACTCCGTCGGTAGCAGAGATATTACCGACCTCACGGTAGGTCAGGATGACCGGGCCGATCACTCCGCTATCACCGTTGGGATAAGCCTCCTCGACCGCAACGCCGGTCTGTTCGCTCTTCTCGCGAGCAGCCTCAAAACTGACCTCGCGGATCGCTTCTTCCATCCGCCGAGTCGCCGCGTCGGTGATCGCCGCCGGTGTCCCGTCGGGGAATGTGATCGTGGCATGCAGCAAATTGTTGTCCGTCTTGGGAAATAGAATCGTCGGGACGATCCCGCCACGAATCATCCCCCACGTGACTAACATCATCGACAACGAAACGGCGATCGGGACAAACGGATGATGCAACGAAAATCTTAGCGTCGGCTCATAAAACCGCTCCGAGAGCCTCGACATCCCTTCACTGGCCCGTTCGTTCGTCCAGTGCAACAACATTCCCAATGGCCGTAGTGGGTAGGTCAGCAGGCTGGCGACCCGAAAGAATCCGCTGTGGGCGTGCCCCAAGTGACACGGCAATACGAACATGCTCTCCCATAACGAAATCACCAACATCGCGATCACCGCGAACGGGATCACCGCCATGAACTTGCCCATCACGCCCGACACGAAAAACATTGGTGAAAAAGCGATGATCGTCGTCGAAACCGATGCCATCACGCTAGGCAGCACCTCGGTCGCTCCGTCGACAGCCGCATCGTGAAATGACTTTCCCATCTGCCGGTGTGCATAAATGTTTTCGCCGATCACGATCGCATCGTCGACAATGATCCCCAACGCCATCAAGAACGAAAACAGACTCAGCATATTCAGGGTTTGGCCACCCCAACTGAGCGCCACCCCGGCGCCGAGAATCGAGATCGGGATCCCCAACGCGACCCAAAACGCCAGTCGCATTTCCAAGAACAGTGTCAGTACCAAGAACACCAACACCAACCCTTGAATGCCGTTGCTGGTCAGCAGTCGCAGCCGGTCTCTGACTTCGATGCTGGTGTCGTTCCAGACCGCGAATCGATAGCCACTGGGCAACTCGGTACGATCGACATAACCGCGAACCGCCGTCACCATCGCCAACAGGTCTTCCGCCTTCGTCCGCTCGACATTGACCACCATCGCCGGTTGCCCATTGATCTCGCTCAGCGTCGCGACGTCCTCAAACTCGTCGCGGACGCGGCCGATATCGGAGATCTTCAAGACAGTCCCGCCCGGTTCGGTGATCAGCGGCAAACTCGCGATCTCGTCGCCGACCCGCCCCTTGTTCTTCGCCCGCAACAGCACCTCCTGCCCCTCGCTTTTTAAGTTGCCGCCGGGCAACTCGACGTTGCGAGCACGGATGATCGCGGCTACTTGCTCGAGTGACAGCCCGTAGCTTCGCAATGTCGCCTCAGGGATTTCGACATCGATCTGGTAGGGACGCCCCCCCATCACCTCGGCCGAAGAGACCGCAGGCAATTGCAATAGGTCATCTCGTACCGATTCAACCACCTCGCGAAGTCGCATCTCCGCTGACAGATCATCTGGCGCCCGTGGCGGACCGATGATGCCGACGCGGATCGCCGGCGTGCGGAACGTGATCTGTTCCACTTGCGGGTCTTCAGCTCGTGCAGGAAACGTCGATATCCGCGAGACCTCGCGGTCGATCTCCGACAATACCTTCTGCACGTCACGGACATCGGTCCGTAATTCCATCAAGACGTATCCGGCACCCTCCTTGGCGATCGACGTCACTTGTTTGATACCGTCGAGCGAACGGACCGATTCCTCGATCTTCTGACAAATCCCCTCCTCAACATCTTCGGGGGTGGCACCGGGATAGAGCACCGTCGCCAACACGACCTCCAACTCGAACGCCGGGAACGTCTCACGGCGGAGGTTGGCCATCGCTAACCCGCCCATCACCAGCACGCCGATCATCACGACGTTCATCCCTGGCGAATTACCGATCGCCCACGCAATTATTCGTCGCATCGATTCAACCCCGCGTGCCAACGTCTGTTTGCCATCGACTCACTCCATCCCAGCCTGACGGACACGAACCGACATCATCCCGTCATCACCGCCACCGCCAAAGTCGCCCAACGGTGAAACGACCAACCAATCGCCACCCTGGATTTCACCGTCGGGGACGGCGCAAACCCAATAACGGCGCGAGGTATCGGCGGTCATCGGCCGATCGCGTGTCTCACGTGGTTCGATCTCCGATAGCCACAATGAATCGACCGGAGTCAGGTTGCCGCGGATCACCACGCGGCCAGCGACCCACTGCGAAACGTCGAAGTCGCTGGTCGATGCAGCGGCCTTCGCAGACAATCCGCTCCCTTGCAGCGCCTCCGCGGTTGCGTCTCGGTTGGCTGCGACCGATGAGCCTTCGTCACTGAGTTCGCTCGATTCGTCATCGGACGGGCTGCTCGACTCGCCGTCCGTCCCGCCGTCCGATTCCGTGGCCGACGATTCGGCTAGGACCCCCGGATCGGGTACGAACTGCCAGACCCGGTTGCCGGGACGCATCGCGATCGATGGCATCGCCACCAACGGCGTCTGCGGTTCGATCAACAACCTGACGCTGACAAACATCCCACGTACCAACGCCGATGGACTCGACGATTCCACCACTTGGCCATCGGAGGTGATTCGCCGGTTCGGAGCATCGACCTCAACCTTGACCGGGACGGTTCGCGTTCGGCTATCCATACCGATCCCGTCATACCGCACCAGCATTCCGTTCCAGCGATAGGTTTGGCCAGCCATGCCCGACAACTCGTATTCGACGATCGCCGGCGTCGCTGGCAATGAATAGCCGCGGCGAGAACCGATTTCGCTCAGGTCGACCTGGCCAATCGGTGACAGCCCCGAATCCTGATTCTGATCCAACACCCAATAGAGTTGGTCCATCCGCAGGTTGATCGCGACTTCAACCTTGGAAATATCCTCAAGCGTGATGATCGACGAGCCACGCTGGATAAACGAGTTGACTTCGGCGTCCTCGCGGACGATCACGCCATCGGCGGGACTGCGGACTTCACAACGTTTCAGATTGATCTTGGCAGTTTCCAGCTGCGTCGTCGCCAACCGTTCAGACGCTTCCAAGCGGCTTCGCCGTGCCGCCAACAAATTCATCTGGTTCTCGATCCCGACACGCGTCTGCGTCGATGCCAATAACGACTTTTCCGCCTGGTCGATCTCGCCGTCGCTGACAAACCCTCGTGGCAACGATTTCAGCCGCGCGACTTCTCGCTGCGCAAGTTCGATGTCTTGGCGAGCGATATCCAACGTCAACTTGGCGTTGCTGATCTCCTGATCAACCTCCTTCAACGCTTCGTAATCCTGCTCTCGCGCCTGCGACAATCGCATCACTTCCTGCTCATAATCGGTCGGGTCGATGCGGCACAGCAGATCGCCTTGGGTGACAAAGTTACCGGCCCGACAATTGGGCGACTTCTCCACGATCCGACCCGACACCTCAGCAGCGATCTGAAACTCGCGATACGGGACGACGACCCCGTCAACTCGCAACTCGAGCGGCTTTCCAACCTCCTGTAACGAGATCGTTCGTGTCACTTCGACCGGTGGCAGGCGTCGCATCCGGCCGGCGATCGTCTGATCATCGGGCTCGCGCGATTCCGGTTCCACCGTTCCGAGTGCGGCGAGCACACCACCGCCGAC
>SKZY01000104.1 GCA_007127095.1 Planctomycetaceae bacterium | reverse complement strand
TGACTCCTCGGGGTGTGGATTTGGTCGGGGCAGCGTCTTGAACGCGATGGCTATTGTGTGTTGCCGCGGGTGATTTCGCCGGATACCGTCATTTGCGTGGTGGACCTCTTCCGGAATGCTTTCGACGACGATTCTCAAGGCTTGCGACCCCGATCCAGTCGCGGTCATGTCTACGCTGCAAGAAATTTGATCGCATCCATCCCACTCGTGTCGACCGTTTGGCAATGCGACCGTTGCTCAGCCACAGCAGTGGGTCATCAACACCCGGTACCAAACGGCATCGCAGGATCTTGCATTTGGAGTTCGCAGCGTCGGAGAGTCTGCCTGACGGCTTCCTCTGGCATGACTTTGTGCGACCGTCAGCCTAACCCACGGGCTGCGGCCGAGCGTTTACAATGACTTCCTGACTCCTCACCGTCGGAACTCGCTTGATCGGCTATCGAGGGGCTTCCGGTCAAATATGAATACAACCTCATTTCCTTCTCTCAATCGCGATCTCATGCTTCGACGTACAAACCGCCCGACTGTAGGGCGTGGGGGTGACAAGTATCCGCCAACTTTGGGTCGGCAAGCCCCCACGGGTTGCTTGGCACGACAGCCACCAAACACGGTCTTGTCGCTGCTTGGTCGGCTCACCAACTGCCGGACCGACAACCGACGCGATTCGAAAACGGCGGTCGGGACAAAGCGCGTGAACGACCGTCGAGCGCGGATGATTTCGTCTGCCGGTTGGACGTGCGTCTTGATCGCCTTATCGGGGTTGATGACTCCGGTCGCGGCCCAGGGTGTCAGCGAGCCAGGAATATCGCTGACGACAGCGGTGACCCAAGAGGGCCAAAAGCGTCGCCCCAACATCGTCTGGATCATGTCCGAGGACAATTCTAAGCACTATCTCCGGCACTTCGACCCGGCCGGCGCCCCGGCGCCGAACATCGAAGCACTTGCCGGCCAAGGCGTGACCTTCGATCGGGCATTTTCCAATTCGCCGGTCTGTTCGGTCGCCAGGACCACCTTGATCACGGCCAGCTATGCGCCCCGCGTGGGCACGCAGTTCCATCGCCGCAACCGGTTGGCGTCGCTGGAAGATCATTTCCAGATGTTTCCCGCCTACCTTCGCGAGGCCGGTTATTACACGACGAATAACAGCAAAGAAGACTACAACGCGGTGAAGTCCCCCAAAGCCTGGGACGAATCCGGTCGCCGCGCCAGTTGGAAAAAACGGCCGAACGCTTCGACCCCTTTTTTCCACGTGCAGACCTACACCGAATCGCACGAAGGCCGACTGCACTTTGCCGCCGACGAACTCCGCGAGCCGACCCGCACGGACCCGGCGAGCGTGAAACTGCAGCCCTACTTTCCGGATACGACCACGTTCCGGGTCACGCGGGCGAGATACCACGACCGGATGGCGGTGATCGACCGTCTGGTCGGTGAGTTCGTCGACGACCTGCGAGAGTCCGGCGTCCTCGATGACACGTTTGTCTTCTACTTCGGCGATCACGGTGGCGTGCTGCCAGCCTCCAAGGGATACTTGTCCGAAGCCGGACTCCACGTGCCGTTGATCGTTTCCGTCCCGCGGAACTTTTCGGATCTGGTCGATCGTGCCCCAGGGACCCGTTGCCCGGGGTTTGTCGAGTTTGTCGACTTCGGCCCGACCGTGCTTCGGCTGGCCGGAGTCCCGATCCCCGCTGGCGTTGACGGTCGACCATTTTTGGGACCAGACGTACCGGCCGAGGAGGTGAATGCGCGTGATGAAACGGTCGGCTACGCCGATCGCTTTGACGAAAAATACGACCTGGTTCGGACCCTGCGTCAAGGCGATTGGAAATACACGCGGAACTACGAAGCTTTCCTCCCCGACGGCCTACAGAACAACTATCGATACCGCATGCTGGCCTATGCCGAATGGAGAGAGCTGTTTAGGCGTGGCGAACTCGATGCGACTCGCAGCCGTTTTTTCCAGCCCAAGCCGGTGGAAGCGCTGTATGACCTAAGCGCTGACCCGCATGAGACCGAAAATTTGGCGTCTCAACCGCAACATGCCCAGCGGTTGCGGCAGATGCGACAACGACTGCGGGAACGGTTGATAGCTTGGCCCGACCTGAGCTTTTTCCCGGAAGCGGTGCTGGTCGAGCAAGCGATGGACGACCCGGTCGCCTTCGGCCAGCGACAAGCCTCACGTATCACGCGACTGATCAACACAGTCGATCTCGCCCTGTTGACCTGGGACGAAGCGAGCCCGAAGCTGCGAGCGGCTTTGACCGACTCGGACCCCTGGGTCCGTTATTGGGCAGTCATCGCCACCAGCTGTTTCGGAGCGGAAGCGGCATCGCTAACGGCAGACGTGTATGCCTTGGCCGACGATCCCGAACCGTTGGTCGCGTCACGGGTGGCCGAGTCGATAGCCGTCAGCGCCGTTCAAGGCGTGCCGACACCAGCCGATCAGGACCCACGGGAATTGCTCTACCGGGCTATCTCGAGGGCAGAGTCCGATATCGAAGCACTGCCGATGCTCAACACCGCCGTCTTGCTGAACGACTTCGCCGACGGCCGTTTCCCGATCGAAGTCGCTCGCATTCGGTTCGGCTTCGAACCCCAGTCACAAGGCGAACTGATCCGCCGGATCGATTACCTCAGCGGGAACCTCCCTTAGCCAACCACGAGAATCGACGGAACTCATACGATCTGCACCGACCTAATTTTCCTCGCCGTCCCGATTTCCTGCCGCGGAGATCAACCCGACGGTATTCACGGTGCGGACGTCATAGCGACCTGTCTGACCTAATTCTGTGGGATCCAACCGATAGCGCATGGGCGTTAACGGAGCTTGCGGCGTGTCGCTGTACTGGAGTCCTTGGAAAAGAGGACGCCCAAACGGATTGCTCGGCTTTTCGGGTACCTTGGCGATGGCGTTCCCCTGAAACTCAATGATGAAGTGCGAAATGCCGCTCTCCAAATCGGCCTCCGCTTCCCAAGTCAATTCGTTACCCTTGAGCTCGACTCGCGTCGGTGCTGGCGGCGGTGACGTGTCGATAACAGCGGTGTCAGTCATGTACTGCGTCCAGGCGATCGCGATCGATCGGTTGGGGAGCCAGATCGAGCGTGACCGCTCTCCGGTAAACTCCGTTGCGGGTACCGGTGGAACCAGTTCTTCGCCAGCTACGGGTAACGGCGCCAGCCAAGCGGTCTGACCGGAAATCACCTTCAGCGGATCTTCCTGCTTCTCCGGGAGTCGTGCCGAAAGACAGGCATCGAACCACGGAATCGCCAGGTACCGCTGGTTGCCACACTCGTGAGCAGTCAGCGGATCCACGGATACCGCGATCGGCGAATCAATGTCGCGGAGACGATTGAAAAAGGTTTCGTTGGGCGGCCAAACGCCCGCGAATCGACCATCCTTGACCGTGAAGCCTTCCTTGGTGCCCAGATTGCACATGATCGGCACGTCGAAGGGAGCGTCCGGAACGCGGTAAGGCTCGATCGAGCGGCCTTCGATCGCTGCGAACAGCGGGACACCGGAACGCAACCATGCGGCAGCAACCCGTTGCGGATGCAGCAGTGTCATGCCACCGGCCCAATGTCCCCCGCCACTATGGCCCCACAGCGCCCAAGGCACCGTAGCGAGTTCCGCATGGCCCGACTCGGCTCCCAGATCGACCAGCGACTTTCGGAACGCACTGTCCGAACCATTCCGCGGGTCGCACCACATCTGGCAGTCCGCTCCGTCTGGCTGCTCGTACACGGGCGAGAGCAGTGCGCAGTCATGTTTGCGGGCCAGTGCCTGCCAATGCAGATCAAAAGCGCCGGTCTGTCCGGAACGGCACGATCCTTCACCGCAGCCATGCTGATGAACGATCACTCCACGTAGCTTCGCGACCCTGGGCGGGATCCACACCGTGTAGCTGACCGGGTAAATCAAGTCACCGGGTACCAAGGATGCTTCGTATCGAACACGGTAGTAGGGCGGTTCGGCGGTGGGAGGGTCGTCGTAGGGTGCGTGCTGCGCAATCAACGTGCCGCAGGTTGTGAGCAATAGCAGGGCAAGGGTAGCGAGAATTCGCATCGTCGATCGGTCCCACAATTTGTCGAGAGTTGAGCGGTTCAATTCTGCCAGTCTAACCACTCAATGCAGTCACAACGAGCGGTTACGCCACTCGCGGTGGCTTTTACGATGAGTGCCAGCAACGATCGACCTCGCGGCACAACGTTTCCGTGGACGGGTGGCTGAGTTAAACTGCTGGTCGTCAAACCTGGCGGCGCATCTCGAAAGCTAAACGAGACGCTGTCAGAAAAGGGGGCTGACCCTCTCAGGAGACGCCGTTTTGCCACACATTTTTGCGTGCTCTCCAAAGGGTCAGGCCCCCTTTTCCGGCAGAACTTAAAACGGTATTTCCGCAGTAAGCCCCGCCGTGTTTCCTGCGGCCAGGCCCGATGACACCCTAAAAAAAGAAGAAACTCATGACAGCTCGCAATATCATCTTGTCTTCGCTCGATCTCGCCCGATTGCAGGATTTACTGATAACCGCCAAGCAATTCGCTCCTTCAAATCCGGCGATTCTCGATGTTTTAGAACGCGAGCTCGCTCGTTCCAAAGTTGTCTCGCCCGAGGAGATTCCGCCGTATGTCGTGACCATGAATACCTGTGTCCATTTGATCGATACGACGACTGGGGAAGAAATGAAGTATTCACTGGTCTATCCGGCCGATGCCAACCCCCAGGAAGGAAAGCTGTCAATCCTCTCCGACCTCGGCGTTGCCATTATCGGTTTTTCCGTAGGAGACACGATCGAATGGGAGTTTCCAGATGGAATCCGACGATTGAAAATTGATATGATTTACTTTCAGCCGGAGGCAACCAAAGACTACGATCTGTAGCAGCTGAATACTTCATCGGTCCCTAGGAAGCTGGTTGCAGACGTACCCGATCACCCGGTCGGCGACCGGTCCGGTGGAATTCGCTATGCGGTTTCCATGATTCGCTCGATGCCATCCATATCTCTGAACAACGATAATCTCGGCCATCAAGAGTTGTTCAAAAGCTGACGCAGCGACGGGAGAGATTTGGTGTCCAATTCAACGATGGTAATCGAGACGGTATTTACCCAAGGAGTCGCGCACCTCTCGTATCTCGTCGGCGATCGTGCAACCGGCAAGGCCGCCATCATTGATCCCCGCCGAGACGTGGATGTCTACATCGAATTGGCCAGACAGCACAAACTTGCGATCACGCATGTGCTGGAAACTCACATTCATGCCGACTTCGTTTCGGGAACCCGCGAACTCTGCGCCCGCGCGGCCTCGGCAAAGGCTTTCCTTTCGGTCGAAGGCGGGGTGACGTACGGATTCGAATGCGAACAGCTGAAAGCTGGCGATACGATCGACCTCGGGCGCGTTATTCTGACCGCCAAGCATACTCCCGGCCATACGCCGGAGCACATGTCGTTCCTGGCCGCGGAGGCAAATCACGCAGACCAGGCCTTCGCGGTTTTCAGTGGCGATTGTCTCTTCGCTGATTCGGTCGGTCGCCCGGACCTGCTCGGTGACGATGCGACCGAGGGATTGGCGGCGCAACTCTATCGATCGCTGTACGAATTCTTTCTCAAACTTGCTGACGACGTGCGGATCCATGCCGCTCACGGTTCCGGTTCCCCATGCGGTGCGAATATCGGCGACCGGTTGGTGTCAACCATCGGCTACGAGCGACGCAATAATGAAGCGCTGCAGTTCACGGGTGAAGCGGAGTTCATTGAGTATGTCCTCTTCAATGCCCCGCCTGAGCCCGTGTACTACACGCGGATGAAGGAACTCAATACCGAGGGACCGGAAGTGTTGGGGCGGTTGCCTTGCTGCGTGGCACTGTCGCCGAAGGAGTTCGCGGGCGCGGTTCGCCGCGGTAACGCCCAACTGGTGGACAATCGTCAAATGCGAGGATTCGGCGGCGGGCACATCGACGGTGCATTGAACATCGGGCCACGAGCCGAATTGTCGATCTGGGCAGGGTGGGTGCTTGATGCGAAGAAGCCGATCCTGCTCGTCCTGCCTGACGAAGCCGATCTGCCGGAAGTCCAAAAACAGTTGCTGCGGGTCGGTTTCAGTGAATTCGAAGGATACCTGCTGGGCGGCATGGAACAGTGGGACAACACGGCACTGCCGATTGCCAAGCTGGACCAGATGTCGGTCCAGGAGTTGAATGCGGAACTGCCGCCCCGCGACCTTCAGATCGTCGACGTACGCTCGCCGGATGAGTGGCAGGACGGCCATGTACCAGGTGCAACTTACATCTTCCTGCCGGAACTCGAGAAGAAAGCGAACCGTCTCGATAAGAAAAAGCCGGTTGCTGTGTACTGCGACAGCGGCTACCGAGCGAGTCTCGCGGCCAGCATTCTGCAAAAAATCGGGTTCTCGGAGGTCCACAACATACCAGGCAGCTGGAAAGCTTGGCAGGCCGCCGAATACTCGATCGAGAAGCCGAGAGAACGGAAGCGAGCGTCGGATACTGACCGGTAAGGTTAATCAAACACGAGGATGCATCATGAGACGTTCTACACTTTCCGGCATTGCAGTCATGCCTGGCTTAGCCGTCGCCATCTATCCGGGGACTGACCCGCTCGAGTACCCCGGGCCTGCTTGGTCACCGTATCTTGTCGGTTCACTGATCGGACTGCTGTCGATGGCGACTTTCTACTTTTCGGCGAAGCCTCTGGGTGCCTCATCAGCCTATGCGGCGCTGGCCGGCATGCTGGGGCGCAGCGTTGCCCCGAAACACACCGAATCACTCAAATACTTTGATGAAAATCCGCCCGTGGTCGGTTGGGGATTGATGCTTCTTTTGGGAACGGTCGTCGGTGCATTCCTTGCCGCCTGGACTGGAAACGAGCTGACGGGACAGTGGTTGTCGCCCATGTGGGTTGCGAGATTTGGTGACGACAGCCTGTCGCTGCGTCTCGTGGTCGCCCTGGTTGGAGGGTTATTCATGGCTTTTGGTGCTCGGCTGGCGGGTGGCTGCACGAGTGGTCATGGAATCAGTGGGACGCTACAGCTGTCGGTCGGTTCATGGATCGCCGTCATCTGTTTCTTCATCGGAGGCATAGCGACCGCGATGGTGATGTTTAGGGTTTAGTCTTTTTCAGAAAATGAGACTGGAAGAAGCAAGTCAAGGTCGTATTCAGGAAAACATGCTATGGCCCCAGAATCACATTCACTGACACATTCCGATTCGCGGTCAGCCGATAATTCTCGAGGTAATCGAGAACATCCGCTGAAGCCGCAGCGGTTCTCCAATCAATTGCTCCTGGGTGTCCTGTTCGGCGTGATTTTCGGATTCTTGCTGCAAAAGGGAGGCGTTGCGAAGTATCACGTACTGATCGGCGCCCTGTTGTTGGAGGATTTCACCGTCGTGAAAGTGATGCTGTCTGCGATCATCGTCGGCTGTGTCGGGATTTTCTGTCTTCATTCGTTTAACTTGGTGAAGCTGCATATCAAGCCCACGCGATATGCCGCAAATGTCATCGGCGGGCTGTTGTTTGGCATTGGCTTCGGTTTGCTGGGTTACTGCCCTGGCACCGGAGCCGCCGCGTTGGGTCAAGGCAACTGGGACGTGCTGAGCGGAATCGTCGGCCTGCTATTGGGGTCGTATCTCTTCGCCGAGGTTTCGGGCCTGATCAGCCAGACCATCAATACTTGGGGCGAGCGTGGAAAGCTCACGCTGCCTGATCTGATCCGGACGAAGCGCACGCCATTCCTGCTGGTCTGGGTGCCCGTTTTAATCGTGGTCCTCTTTGCGGTCGACCGGTTCACCACGCGGTAGCTGGAAGGGGGCTGTTGCAGGGAACGACGGATTCGCGGGAAAGGATCGAGCATCTACGGGAATGACTCGTTAACCGCCACCACTGAGCAAATGCGACTCGCGACTTGGAGTCGAGGTCCACGGACGGAATGCTAGCATTCTGCGATCGCCACGGCATGGAAACGGGTAGGAAGCAGAAAAAATGGAGTGAATCGGTGCCCTGATTGGCGCTGCGTTTAGACGGTAATGGCGTTTCAATCCCAGTTTTGAACTAGGAGGCGCCCGGTCTTCGTTCGGTGAAATTACAAGGTTTTTTTATGTCAAAGTCACGTCGTGAGTTTATCGCAGAGGTAGGTGGTGTCGGCATCGGAACGGTTCTTTTAGGGCCGGGCACCCTGGCCGCGGCCGATGCAAAGCCGCAGTCGGCACCGCCGGCGAGCATGATTTTCGAGACGGTGCTTACCGAGGGAGTGGCTCAACTGTCGTACCTGATCGGCGACAAAGCGTCGGGCAAGGCCGCGGTCATCGATCCTCGCCGGGATATCGACATTTATGTCGAACTGGCCCGCAAGCACAAGCTGACGATTACGCACACTTTGGAAACACACATCCACGCGGATCTGGTCTCCGGTTGCCTCGGCCTGGCCGACCGCACCGGGACTGCCAAAGTTTATGTGAGTGCGGAAGGCGGTCCGGAGTACGGCTTCCCGCATGAAGGAGTGAAAGATGGCGATACGATCGATCTGGGGCGGGTGATCTTGACCGCCAAGCATACTCCTGGCCACACGCCGGAGCACATGTCTTACCTCGTCTCGGAGAACAACCATCCGGATCAGGCTTTTGCCATCTTCAGCGGCGATTGTCTGTTCGCCAATTCGGTCGGCCGACCGGATCTGTTGGGCGACGACCAGACCACCGGGTTGGTCAAGCAGCTCTACGAGTCGATTTATGAGTTCTACTTAGCGTTACCGGACTCGGTACGTGTCCATCCGGCCCACGGGGCCGGGTCGCCGTGTGGGGCAAACATCAGTGACCGCTTGGTCACCACCATCGGTTACGAACGGAAAAACAACCCCGCCCTACAGTTCAAGGACGAAGCTGCGTTCAGCGAATACGTCCTGTTTACCGCCCCGCCGGAACCGGTTTACTACCCACGGATGAAGCAAGAGAACACGGCAGGCCCGACGGTTTTGGGACGGTTACCGACCTGTCCGCCGATGGCTCCCAAAGTCTTTGAAGAAGCTGTCAGCCAGGGCGATGTGCAGTTGGTAGACAATCGCCAAATGCTATCGTTTGGCGGCGGACACATTGCCGGCGCGCTCAACATCGGGCCGCGAGCGGAACTCTCCATCTGGGCCGGTTGGATGCTCGACCCGCAGAAGCCGATTTTTCTCGTCCTGCCCCAAGACACCGACCTGCCCGAGGTACAGCGGCAGTTCATTCGGGTCGGGTACTACCGATTCGGTGGCTACCTGCTCGGTGGTATGGAGGCATGGAATAACGAGGGATTGCCAATCACCGAGATGGGCCAGATGCCGGTCCACGAACTGAATGCGGCTCTGCCACCGACGGAGTTACAGATCCTCGACGTGCGGACACCCGGCGAGCGACAAGCCGGGCACGTCCCCGGTTCGACCTACATCTTCCTGCCTGAGCTTAGTCAGAAGGCCAAACGTCTCGATAAAAATCGACCTGTGGCTGTTTACTGTGACAGTGGTTATCGGGCGAGCCTAGCCTCCAGTCTGCTCCTGCGTATGGGCTTCCAGGACGTCCACAACGTGCCGGGTAGCTGGAAGGCATGGAAGGCACTCGGCTACGAAGTTCAGACGCCGGACGTGCAGAAGAAGGGGACAGACACCGACCTGAGTTGAACTCGGTGGTCGTTGCCGACGAGTGTCCTGGTAGCCGTTCCGTTTGACATGTTTTGCAGTCGAGTTTGGGAGTGAAGGCAATGAGTCGTCGATCGTTTCTGCATCGAGCTGGCGGTATCCTTTTCGGGTTGTTCGGCTTGGATCATCGTCAAGCATCCGCCGCTCGGGGGTCAGCGACGAGGATAACGATCCTATACACCAACGACATTCATGGTCACCTGGCCGCCTGGACGGGGTGGGAGGGCGACCTGAAGGGCAAGACGGTCGGCGGCTGTGGTCGGTTGGCAGCCGCGATCGCCGAAGTGAGAAAGCAAGCGAAAGACGCTCTGCTGCTGGATGCCGGTGACCTCCTCGGTGACTCGATGATCGCTGACCTGACGGAAGGCAAGGCCATGGTCGAGGCCCTCAACTTCCTCGGCTACGATGCGATGTCGATCGGGAACCACGAACCTGACTTCGGTATCGACGTGCTGCGGCAGCGGATGAAGGACGCCACTTTCACCGTTCTTGCCGCCAATCTTATCGAGCGAAAGGTTGGTAAACCGTTCGCCGAGCCATACATCATCAAGAAAGTCTCCGGCGTTTCTGTCGGCATCCTCGGCCTGGCGTATCCAAAAACGGCATGGACAACCGCGTCGAAAAATGTGGTTGAGCTCGAGTTTCAGGACCCCGTACCAGCCGTCAGGCACTGCCTGCCACAGATGCGCCGCGACGGAGCCGAGCTGATCGTGGTCCTGTCTCACCTCGGACTGGGCGGCGACAAAGCACTCGCCAAGGCGGTCGAAGGGATCGACGTGATCGTGGGCGGCCACAGCCACAACCGGATGCAAAAGGCGGAGCAGGTGGGAGCGACGCTGATCGTCCAGGCGGGGGCACATGGCTCCGACCTGGGGCGGCTGGATTTGACCATCGAGCGCGGCAAAGTCATGGCAAGCGACTGCACTTTGACACTCCTGGATCACGACCAGGTGACGGCAGACACCGCCGCCGAGCAGCTTGTAAAGCGACTTTTCGAGCCGCACCGCAAGGCGCTGGACGAGGTCATCGGCAAGGCGGCAGATTGGTTGGTGCGGGCACAGACATTGGCTGGCCAGGATGCACGCCTACGGGACGAGGAATCGCCCATCGACTCGCTATTCGCCGACATCCTCCGTGAGCAGACCGGGTCCGACGTAGCCCTGCTGCCGGGAGTCGGGTACGGAGTGGCGATTCCGCCCGGAGCTATCACGGCCGCCCAACTACGCCAGTTGGTGCCGCACGAAGGCAAGGTGGTCACACTACGGCTTACCGGGGAACAGATCACCGAGGTTCTGGAGCAGTCGATCGAGAACGTCTTCAGCGAGGATCCCGCGGTCAAGGTCGGCGGCATGATTCAAGTGGGCGGCATCCGCTTCGGTTATGACCCCAAGCAGATGAAGGGCCTCCGAGTCTGGCACGTCGAACGGACCCAAGGTTATTGGAAGCCGTCGGACGAGTACACCGTCGCCACGAACACGATGATGGCCGCGGGAGGCCACAGCTACCAGACGCTCACCAAAAGCGATGGGCGGACCGAACACGGTTCGCAGTACGAGATGATCCGCAAATGGGTCGCTAAGCAGCAAGCGGTCACCACGCCTCCTGCGGGCCGAATCGAAGCGGCAACGATGATTCTCTAACCGTAATGACAAGTCGTCTGAATAGGGAACCGATTATGAAATGTTTAATTCCGCTGGTTTTAGTCGCAGCAGGTCTGACCCTGGGTTTGGCTATTTGGGGCGAAGCTGGCGAACGCGTCAAGGCATCCGATGGAGAAAAGTCGATGTTGAAAGCTGTTGTCCATATCAACTTCACCGACAGCGAGAGGCAGAAAGGTGGTTTGAAAAATGTTGCCAATATCTTGAGAGAAGAAAAGGGAGCTGAGATCGAAGTTGTCTGTCACGGCGGAGGGATCGGGCTGCTGATCGATGACCAGTCAGGGCATGCGGACGAAATCGCTCGGCTGATCAAGCAGGGGGTACGGTTTGCGGCGTGTGAAAACACACTGCGGGATAGGTCCATCCCCAAAGAGAACCTGCTTCCCAATGTGACCACGGTCCCGTCGGGCGCTGTCGAGGTGGTCCACAAGCAGCAGGCAGGATTCGGCTACTTCCGGCCATGAGGAAGCAGCAGAAAGCAATTACCAGGCACCTTTGCGTCCATTCAGGTGGGCTGGGGCATCGGCAGTCTACCGTGGCCCGCAGCGTAGCAACCACTCTTCCCATGCCGCAGTTGCTAAACGTTCCCAACCCATCGCCGACCGGCCCAGTCCAGCCCGATTCCCTTGCTCGCCCCGATTTGCCGGGCTAGACTTCGACTGGCGGAAATCGCTCCCGGTAAAACTGCGTCTCGGCCGGTCGCACATGTCAGTCAACTGTCGCGTTGCCCGCGCCGACGGCCTGTCCGCGGTGAGCACGCTCGGCAGGGAGGTTAAGCGAGTACTTTGTGGCCGGGGCCTTTGGCCGGATCGGCGTGCTTCCGCTGCCGTAACTTTGATCTCGAGCCTGCTGTCCATCCGGCTGCCAGGTTAGATTGGACGACGGATCGGAATCCTCAAGAAAGTCCCAGCTAACATGAAACCGATTGAGAACCGATTGACGTCGCAGGTTATCTTCAGCATCGCGGTGCTGACAGCGGTCTTCGGGCGGGCGGATCAGCCGGCGCTGCTGTGGGACGAGTCAGTCACGGTGTCGCGGACTGTCGATCTGCCGTCGCTTGATGACGTTCGGTTCGAGGTGATTAAGCCGTACGAGTTCGACAAAGACGGATATCGATTCTTGCACGGCGTCGGTCTCTGTTTTCATCATGAAACGCTCTATGCCTCGGTCGGGCACAATCGAGGTGGCGAAAACACCGACACCGAAGAAGCTCGCTTCTGTTTTAGCACCGACGATGGGCGGACCTGGAGCCCGATGGCAACGATCGATGCGGCACCGATGAAAGGAATCGGTGTCAGTCATGGGGTGTTCCTCTCGCACCAAGGCGAACTTTGGGCGTTCCATGGTGCTTACACCGGTACGATGCAAAACGTTCACACGCGTGCCTATCGGCTGAATGAGTCGAGTCGGTCGTGGGAGCCTCACGGGACCATCGTCCGAGGCGGATTCTGGCCGCTCGGCGAACCTCAAAAAATGGACGATGGAAATTGGATCATGGCCGGTTTCTGCGTCGGTGACGGGAACCCCGCTGCGGTTGCGATCAGCCACGGCGATGAGTTGCTGGCGTGGGACTTGGTCGTCATCCCTCAATCCGAAGGGCTCGGCAAAGTTTGGGGCGAATCGGCTGTCATCGTGGCGGGCTCGCGAATCACGAACATTGCCCGCTGGGGTGCCCAGTCGCGTGCACTCGTGTCCGTCAGTGAAGATTTTGGTCAGACCTGGACACCGTCGGTGCCGTCCAATCTGCCGATGGCTGCCAGTAAGCCATGTGCCGGCACGCTGTCCACCGGAGAGCGTTATCTGATCGCCTCGACCAGCGCCGACGGTGGCAATCGTCGTTCGCCGCTGACGATCGCGGTCGGTCGACCTGGCGAATCGGTGTTCCGAAAAATTTTCGTGATTCGCCATGCCGAGCTCCCCGAGGGCCCCGGCGAATCCCATCCCAGGGCGGCACTCAGCTATCCCTGCGCGATCGAGCAGGATGGCAAACTTTATGTTGGCTTTTCAAACAACGGTGGCAACGTCGGACGTGTCGGCGAGGGCAGGGAACTCTGGAATAACAACAGTGCGGAGCTCGCGAT
>SKZY01000219.1 GCA_007127095.1 Planctomycetaceae bacterium | reverse complement strand
GCCCCATCCAACGGCCATGGTGGCGGCGTGGCCGGCTTCGTCATGGCCAACGGGTCGCTGTCGTCCAATTCGGGCGGCGAAGGCGAAATCCGCCAACGGATCGTCGAAGCCGACCTGGTCGATTGCATCGTCGCCCTGCCGGGTCAGCTGTTTTTCACCACGGCCATCCCGGTCTGCCTCTGGTTCTTGACCCGCGACAAGACCGGGCGAAATTTAAAAAACGGGGGACGTCCCGGAGGCCGCCAAGGCGAGACGTTGTTCATCGATGCTCGCCAATTCGGCACGATGCAAACCCGCAAGCTCCGCGTCCTCACCGGCGGCGACGACGGCGAAACGCTGTTGGCCGACGGGATGGGCGATCCGAACCCGGACAGCGACATCGGCCGGATTGTCTACGCCTTCCGTAAATGGCGCGGCGAGCCGGCTCCGCAGTGGTGGAATGCCAAGCAGCATGGCGCGTGGGCCTATGCCGACATCCCCGGCTTCTGCAAGGCCACGAAGCAGGACGAAATCGCCCAGCACGGTTTCGTACTCACCCCCGGCCGTTACGTCGGGGCGGCGGACATCGATGACGATGACGACATGCCGTTTGCAGAACGGATGGCGCAGTTGACCGCCGAGCTGCAATCGCAGTTCGCCGAGTCGGCCAAGCTGGAAAAAGCGATCCTCAGAAATCTGGCCAGCGTCGGCCTCACCGAAAAAGAGTCGTCATGATGAAGCAGCGGGCGCGCAATGTCAGCGAGCAGTCCCGGCGATCTCTCGGCAAGGCGAAGTCCGAGGCGATGATTCCGGTTCCGGCACCGCGCAGCGAAGCCTGGCCCGTTCGAGCAATCGTGCAAGAGGCGCTTGCACAAATCAGCTGGCATCACAAAGTCACGCAGCTGGAGAAGCTCGCCACCCGCCGCGAACACAAAATCGAACTTGCCTTGGTCGATCACCCCGACGACAAGCCAACGATCGGACTGTTGCTCTGCCAGGGCAAGGATCGCCTGGTCGTCGAATATGCGCTCCGAGGCTTGCGGCAACCGCTGGGCGTCGCCGATTGGGAAACCCAGGTGATCGACCACCTTCCCGATGAATTGCGGGGAACGCTTCCGACGGTGGAGGAAATTGAAGCCGAGCTAAGATCGCCGGAGCAGGCGAAGCAACCGGCCGGAAAGAAGCGGACGCACAAGCAGATACCGAAGACGAAGACGGCGAAGAAGCGGAAAGGCAAGAATGATTGACGTTCGATTCCATCACCAGCAGGAGCGGTTATTCGTGATAGGCAGTTGTTGGCGCGGTGCCAAGCTTCGTCGCTTTTCGGTGGAGGTGAAGCGTGGCTGTTGACAAATGGGACACTGTGACAATCGAAACGCTAATCAGTGACGGCGTAATCACCGCTCACAAGGACGGCAACTACGGATCATTTTATCCTCGTACCTCCGAATTCGGCAAGCAAGGTGTGCCGTTCTTGACAGCTAAATTTATCAGCGACTCGGGACAGTTGCAGTTTAGCGAAGCACCACGCCTGAAACTCGCTAAGGCCGAAAAGCTCAGTTTCGGATTCATCGAAGAGGGTGATGTTCTGCTTTCTCACAACGCGACGATTGGCCGTGTAGCCGTCGTTCCACGATTGAGGGAACGCATGCTTGTAGGAACATCATTGACGTATTTCCGCCTCAACCAGTCTTGCTTGTTGCCGCGATATCTTGCCGTATATTTCAGTGGACGAGGCTTTCAGAACCAACTGAAGGCCGTCATGACCCATTCGACTCGGAATCAAGTCCCAATCACTGCCCAGCGGAAACTCAAAGTCGTTGTTCCCCCAGTATCAGAACAGCAATGCATCGCCGACACTCTCGGCACGCTGGACGACAAGATCGAGTTGAACCGGCGGATGAATGAGACGCTGGAGGCGATGGCGCGGCGACTGTTCAAGAGTTGGTTCGTCGACTTCGAGCCCGTCCACGCCAAGGCCGCCGGTGCCACCAGCTTTCCGTCCATGCCCCAAGACGTCTTCGACTCGCTGCCCGACCGGTTCGAAAGGACTCAAGCCGGTCTCTGCCCATCTGGCTGGAAGGTCCGGCAGCTTGGCGATGACATCGTTATAGTCAAAGGCCGATCTTACAAAAGCATTGAACTCCAGCCTTCGACAACCGCATTGGTGACACTTAAGTCAATCGCGAGAGGTGGCGGCTACCGTCATGAGGGACTCAAGCCATATTCCGGACCGTTTAAGCCAGATCAGGTGGTGAAACCGGGGGATTTAGTCGTCGCCTTTACGGACCTCACCCAGGAGGCCGCGGTGATTGGGAAGCCCGCAATTGTTCGCGAAAATAGACAGTACCAAACGCTCGTTGCTAGTCTGGACCTTGGTATCGTGCGTCCTCGTACGGACGTTTCAATCCCATTTTTGTACTGTCTTTTCAAGACTGACGACTTCCAGTCGCACATTTATGGGCACACGAATGGCAGTACGGTTCTTCACCTCGGCAAGCACGGTTTACCAAGCTATCACTTTGTCGTTCCGGATAAAAAACTACACGCGGCATTTCTCGCGATTGCGGGCCCCACTTTTGATTGTATTGATGCGTTGGAGGGAGAATCCCGAAAGCTCACCGAACTTCGTGACTACTTGCTTCCCAAGTTGCTCTCGGGTGAAGTCCGTGTTCGGGATGCCGAAAAGTGGGCGGAGCAGCCGGACGCGTTTCAGTTCGACGACGACCAAGAAAAAACCGATCCGACTTCGACCAGCGTCGCGACTCCCTACGCTCTCTCCGGCCACAGCCGCCCGCGGATCGCCTCCCAAGACGAGAACACGTATTCAGACGCGGCCGACGTGCAAAGCGTTCTACTGGTCGCTGAAGCGGCCGAGCCGCCCGTTACAGCCAACGCTGACCGGCCTCCCCCGATCGACGATCGCTCGACCGAGGAGGTGATGGCGGCGTTTCGACAGGCCGCCCGCAATCGTGGCTGGATGACCCGCGACGAATTGCTCAAACGCGTGGCGGATCATCTCGGCTATCGACGGCTCGGCACCGTCATTCGGCAACGCCTCAAAAATCACCTTCGCGCCGCCCTTCGCCGGCGAATCATCGCGGCCGACGGTCCCGACCGGGTGGCCGCCGGCACCACGTCGATGACCGATTACAGCACCGACGATCTGGTCGACGTCGTGCGCTCGGTGCTGCGACCCGGCCAGGCGATGCGGACCGATGACGCCACCCGAGCGGTCGCGAATCATCTCGGATTCACTCGCTTGGTCGGCAGCGTCCAAGCTCCGATCGCCGCGGCGCTCGATGCCGCCGCCCGTCGAGGTACCCTGGAGGCCGACGACGATACCATTCGGCGGGTCGTGTAGTGATCGCCACAATCTGCCGTCAGCCCAAAAGCGAAAGTTCAGTATGAATGAAGCGGAGGTCGAACAGGGGACGCTGGAGTTACTGAAAACGCTCGGCTACGACTGCCGATCCGGAGTCGAACTCGCCCCCGATCACCCCAGCGGCGCCCGCGGTGGCTACGACGAAGTGATCCTCGTCGATCGACTGCGGGCGGCTGTGACGCGGTTGAACCCTCAGCTTTCCGCCAGCGAGTGCGACCAGGTGGTACGCCTGGCGACCAAGCCGCCGCACCCGACGTTGATCCAAAACAACCGCTGGCTTCACTCGCTGCTGATCGATGGCATTGAGGTCGAGTACAAGGACGCGGCGACCGGTGAGACGCGTGGCGGGCGGGCGAAGT
>SKZY01000261.1 GCA_007127095.1 Planctomycetaceae bacterium | reverse complement strand
CGGTTCGGTGACGCCACCTCGGACTTGCTCAGCGGTGATTTTCAGGAATGGCTGTTGGGCATCGAAATGTCGATGCCGATCGGATTTCGCGAAGGCTACAACGCCGTCCGCAATGCCCAACTCCGACTCGCCCGCGAACGAGCGATCCTAGAGGAATCCGAGCGTGTGATCGGTCATGACCTGTCCAACGCGATCTCCGATCTGCACCGGGCTCACGAGGTCTCGCGAGCCGCCTACCACCGCCAGCAGGCGATCACCCAACGCCGTAAACTGCTGGAACAACGCGACCAGCGAACGGGGAATATCGAAGCGGCGATTTTGCTGGACGTCTATCGTCAAGAGGCCGAAGCGGATGCCGAATACATCCGATCACTGGTCGATCATGCGATCGCGATCAAAAACATTCATTTTGAAAAAGGCTCGCTACTCGACTATTCTTCGGTTTACCTGGCTGATCACAGCCCCGCGGATGGTAGAATCGACGCCGGGACCGATCCCGATCCTTTGGCTCCGAACCTCGCTGCGGAATCCGGAAGTAACGATGGAGCAAACCAGTCGTTCCCTGCTCGACCTGGCACGTGACGGCAACGGTGCCGCCTGGGAGCATCTCGTTTCGATCTATCAACCGTTGATCGCGGGTTGGCTGCGTCGTCATCACGTTCCCGCCCAGGACGCCGCCGACGTGGCGCAAGAAGTGATGGCGATCATGATCCGCGAGATGCCCGATTTTGAACACTCCGGCCGCACCGGCGCATTCCGCAGGTGGTTGCGGAACGTGACCGCAAACCGTGTCCGACAATTCTGGCGAGACGGGCGGGTTCGCCCGCAAGCGACAGGCGACAGCGATTTCCGGATGATGCTGGCCGAACTCGAGGACCCCAACAGCGAGTTGACCCAACGCTGGAACGCTCAACACGATGTCCATGTGCTGCGTCAGATCACGGCGATGATCGAGCAAGAGTTTACCGAGAAATCGATGCAGGTGTTCCGCCGACACGTCGTCCAACAGGTCCCCGCCGGCGATGTGGCCGACGAATTCGGGCTTTCCGTCGCTGGCGTCTACCAGGTCAAGTCCCGAGTTCTCCGCCGGTTACGGCAGGAGGCCGAAGGGCTGCTCGAATCCGACGACCGGGTTCCCGTCATTTGACCGTCTCGGCCAAGCCGGAACGGGTCCGCCATCCTCTGCGACCAAACGCTACCCGTGACCGATCCGTTGCTGCGACCGTTTGACGAAGCCGACATGGAGGCTGTTTCGGGCGATCACCCGGCCGACGCACGCTTGCGTGACTACTCGCTCGGTAAACTCGACGAAGCCGACTCGCAGTCGATCGACGATCACTTGGCCGACTGTCCGAAATGCTGTGATTCGCTGGCACGGTTGGTCACCGCTGACCCGATGGTCGACCGCCTCCGGCTCGCCGAGTCGAGCGTTCAGGCCTTCGAAAACGGCCGACAAATCGGCGATTACCGACTCGTCCGCGTGATCGGCGAAGGCGGGATGGGGATCGTCTATGAAGCCTACCAACAATCGCTCAATCGCCGCGTCGCGTTGAAATTGCTACCGGCTTCGATCGCTCACCATCCCGAGGCGGTTCAGCGATTCCGCCGCGAAGCCCGCGCGGCGGCCAATTTGCACCATACGAATATCGTCCCGGTTTATGAGATCGGTGAGACCGACGATTGTCAGTACTTCGCGATGCAGTTGATCAGCGGACGCTCGCTCGCCCAACTCTACACCGAACTGAGAACCTCCGATGACAAGCGGCAGCAGGAGCCGCCAACCGATAGTAGGGAAGCGGCGCTCGATCGCGAATTGCGGGCCCGCTCGATCGCTCACATGGGTTTTCAAGTCGCCAGCGCCCTGGCTCACGCCCATGCCCGTGGCGTCATCCACCGTGACATCAAACCGTCCAACCTGCTGCTCGATGACGAAGGGGTGGTTTGGGTCGTCGACTTCGGACTCGCCAAAATCGAGGATGACGACCTGACCCGCTCGGGACAACTCGTCGGGACCTTGCGCTACTTGGCCCCCGAGCGTTTTCGTGGGTTGGCCGACGAACGGAGTGATATCTATGCCCTCGGCGTTTCACTCTACGAATTGCTCGTCCGTCAGCGACTGTTCGAATCGAGTTGCCACACCCAATCGATCGACCGGATCCTGCATCACATCCCGCTGCCGCTACGCCGGATCGATCCGCTGATCCCCCGCGATCTCGAAACGATCGTCATGAAAGCGATCGCCAAATCGCCGGCGGCTCGCTACCAAACCGCCGCCGATCTGGCCGATGACCTGCTGCGGTTCTACGACCGAGAAGCGATCTTGGCCCGGCGGCAACGGCTTCACGAACGCGTAGGCTACGTCGTCCGCCGCGAGGTGAATCCGCACGGTACCCTCGTCGCCTCCGTGGCATTGTTATTGGTGGTGACCGTGGCGATGGCCTCGCAAACCTGGCGTCTCAACCGGGTCAACCAAGTGCTCGTCGCTCAGGTGGATGGCTGGAAGGAGGCCGCCGAACAAGCGTCCGCCGACGCGACTCGGGCGCGGGAGGAAACGCTCGATCTGAGTCAACGTTTGGCTGACGTCTACCTCAACGAAGCGGCGGCAGCTGTCTCCCAAGGTGATCCCTTCGCCGCGCTGACGGCACTCTGTGCGGCCTGTCTGGCAGAAGATGATTCCGAACGAGCCAGACTCCACCGCGTCCGGATCGGCGTGATCCTCCGTTACGGCCGATCGTCCGAAGACACGGACGCCACAAGGTCCCGGCAATCGCTGACCGCGAATCAGCCAAACGACGTAAACGATGCCTCCCGCAACTGGCTGACGCGTGCCCCGCAAACGTCGATGCTGGACGTTGTGACCGATCGAGATTCGACAACGATCCGCGTTTGGGATTCACAACTCGGGGTCGCCCTGACGCCACCGCTCAAACCGACCTGTCCGATTCACCAAGTCGCCTTCTCCGCTTCGGGCGATACGGTCGACCTGATCGGCGAGGACCGCCAAACCCAAACCCACACCCTCGACCTTTCCCCCTGTCGACTCGAAACCGAAACACTGCGGTCGATCGCCGCAACCTTTGGGCACCCCCGGCCGACCGAGGCTACCGAAGCCCACGACCTATCTTTTGAAAAACTAAGACGACTCGACGCCGACGCGGCGCCGGGGCGGCTCTAAAGTTGGTTGGATGGTCGGGTCGAAAAAAAAGCCAGCACCGGTCGTCTGCTCGACAACCGATGCTGGCGATGTCCGCTGGATCTGCCGATCGCTTAGCGTTGACGTGGCGTCGCCGCCGTCAATCCGCTCCGCTGAGCCGGTTCAAGGTCATAGCGATCCAAGTTCATCACTTTATTCCAAGCGGTTATAAAGTCGGAAACGAACTTTTGCTCGGCATCGTCGCTGGCATAAACCTCAGCGATCGCTCGTAGTTGCGAGTTCGACCCGAAAACGAGATCGACCGACGATGCGGTCCATTTGGCCTCACCGGTCTCGCGATCGCGACCCTCGAAAAAGTGATCGCAAATCGCCGACTTCTGCCACGTCGTACCCATATCAAGCAGGTTGACGAAGAAATCGTTGGTCAACGTCTCAGGGTGCTCTGTGAAGACGCCCATCGGTAAGCTGCCAGCGTTAGCGTTCAGCACCCGCAACCCGCCGACCAAGACCGTCATCTCGGGAGCGGTCAACGTGAGCAATTGAGCCCGATCGACCAATAACTCTTCCGCCGG
>SKZY01000392.1 GCA_007127095.1 Planctomycetaceae bacterium | reverse complement strand
GGCCGACGGCAAAGTCGGCTGGAGTCGCCCCGATTTCGGTACCGGCCATCTGATCGTGGTCGGTGATCGCATCTTGGCTCAATTGACCGACGGGCGGTTGGAATTGTTCGCAACCCGCCCCGACGCCTATCAACCGGTGGCGTCCGCCGATCTGCCCGCCGGATCGTATCGCTCATTGCCCGCGCTGGCCGACGGCGTGATTTACTGTCGACGGACCATCTCCCCAACCACCGGCGAGTTGTTGGCGCTCGAGCCGTAAGCGGTTGCCTGCTTTTTCTCGTTCCATTCGGGTCGCTCATGTATCTCTTCAATCGTCTCGTCATGCCTCGTTTTTTGTCGGTTCAGAATCTCGTCGCCTGGCTCGTTTTTGCGGTTGTGGCCGGCTCACTCGCCGACGATTCACAGGCCGATCATCCCGTGCTGCTGCACGGCAACGGCAACTACGTGATCGGCAACTGCCATGCCGGTCCCGACCAACCGCTCTTGATCGAGCTCGAACCGAAGACGAAACGGGTCGTCTGGACGCTCGATCGCTTTGAAGACTTCGGCAATAACGTCTCCAACTCGCAGATTCTCGGGCTCGACAAGCCGTCGATCCGTTAGGGGCTTTCCCAAGACCCTTCACAGAGTGCCTAGTCTACGAGCGTTTCAGCCCGAACGGCCGACGAGTTGCGCCAGCTTGTCTTTCGCGGCGCCCGAATCGATCGCTGCGGCGGCCCGGCGGACACCATCCGTCAGCTCGGTAACCTGGCCGACCAGCCACAACGCCGCTGCGGTACCGGCGAGGACGACGTCGCGCGGTGGCCCCGGTTCGCCGGCCAGGATACCTTCGATGATCTCGGCGCTTCGCTGTGGATTGTCGGCACCCAACTGGCTGAGCGGCACCGACCCGAGTCCGAATGTCGCCGGCGTCCAGAGGTGTTGGTCGATCTTCCCCGCGGCGATCTCGGCGACCCGCGTGGTCGCCCCCAACGTGACTTCGTCTTGTCCGTCTTCCCCCCAGACGACTGCTGACCGGGTGGTGCCCAGCCTCTGCAGGGCGGCAGCGATTTTGTCACGAGTTTCGAGTGTCGCGGTGCCGAGCAGTTGATGGGTCGCAGCGGCGGGATTGCAGAGCGGGCCGAGCAGGTTGAAGAGTGTCGGGACACCCAGCGCGCGGCGGATGGCGACAACATGCCGCATCGCGGGATGCAGTTTCTGTGCAAAGCAGAAGCAAAGGCCGACACGGTCGAGCGTTTCGGCGACCTGCTCCGGCTCCGACTGCAACGACACGCCGAGCGTTTCCAAGACGTCGGCCGACCCACTCAGACTGGTCGCGCGACGGTTACCGTGTTTGGCGACGGCGACCCCGCAAGCGGCGGTGACGATCGCGGTCGCCGTGCTGATATTGAACGTTCCCGAGCCACTGCCGCCGGTCCCACAGGTATCCAGCAGGGCGTCGTGGCGATGGGTGATCGGCGTCATATGCCGCCGCATCGCCCGTGCCGCGCCGACCAATTCGTCGATCGACTCTCCCTTTTCGCGGATCGCCAGCAATAATTGTCCGACCGCTTCGTTATCGGCCTCACCCCGCAATAAACGATCGATCAGGTGGCCGGTCTGATCGGCCGATAGGTCGTTGCCGGACCGGACCAATGCGATGGCGTCGGGCAGTGAAATCATGACAGCGGTCCGTCCGGGATGGGTCTAGGAATCGACCCGACGTTTTATCGCAGATGGGGTCGTTGGGCGACGCGGGAAGCGCTAAAATCGCCGCCATGGCAAGAAAAATCATTATCGATTGCGACCCCGGGATCGACGATGCCGTGGCACTCTGCATGGCGTTGTTCGACCCCCGACTCGAGGTCCTGGCAATTACCGCCACCGCCGGTGTGGTCGGATCCGACCGCGCCAACGCCAACGTCCGGGCTCTGGTCGACCTGCTCGACCCGCCCCGTTACCCGCGGATCGGGACGGCGTTGCCCTCGGAGAACGCACCGGTCGCCGACGACAACGATCTGCACGGCCCCGATGGATTGGCGGGCTGCCACTTCGCCGTCACCGATCGCCAGCACTGGCACACCAGTGACAAAGTGATCGCGGAGATGTTGCGGTTGCACCCCGGCCAGATCACGATTCTCTGTTGCGGCCCGCTGACGAACCTGGCCCGTGTCTTCGGCCGCGACCCGGCGACCGTCTCGCTGGTCGACAAGGTCGTCATCTGCGGCGGTACGTACTTGAGCCCAGGCAACCGGACGCCGGCCGCCGAGGCGAACATGCACTATGACCCGCCGGCCGCCCGCGACGTCTTCGCTTCGGCGACGACTAAGAGCCTGATCCCGTTGGACGTCACCGAACGGGTCGCCTTTGAGATCGATCTGCTCGAATCGTTGCCAGCGAAACGGACCCGCGTCGGCAGCCTGTTGCATCGCATCGTCCCCTACTCGTTCCGCGCCGCACACGAATATCTCGGCCGCGAATCGATCAATCTGGCCGACCCCACGGCCCTGTTGGCCGTACTTGAGCCCGAGTTATTTGAGTGGCGCGAAGTCGCCGGCGATGTTGAAACCCAAGGGATCTTGACCCGCGGCGCGACCGTGTTCGACCGTCGTAGCCGTCAAAAATGGCAATTCAACATGGAAGTCGCGACCGACGTCGATGCCGCCGAAGTTCGCGAACGGGTCATCCGCGGCCTCCGCTTCGCCGGCCAACAAACCTAGGCCGTCCCTGTTCAGGGGCAGTTCCGAACGGTCGGCGATTTGGCGGAACCGCGTATTGGGCGCCAATTGCTCGAACCACTCCCGTCCAGGAACGGTTCACATGCTCAGCGATCTTGGCAAACCGTTTTCAAACGTCCCGGGTCGTGCTGCGGAGTGGATACTCCAACGGTTCACATGCTCAGCGATCTTGGCAAACCGTTTTCAGACGTCCCGGGTCGTGCTGTGGAGTGGATACTCCAACGGTTCACATGCTCAGCGATTTTGGCGAACCGTTTTAAGGGTGTCGTTGCCGCACGGCATGGGCCGTTGCCAACGTGTTTTCCTGGACGTGCAGTCCCAGCATGATCAGCTCCGCGTTCATGATCAGAAACACGGCGACCAAGGTTGCCGCGAGGGCGGCTGGAACGGACGTCAACAGCCACAGTCCGAGAGCCCCGAGCAAGGTCACACCGTCACCGCGTCCTGTGGACAAACTGACCACGAGGGTCAGGCTGATAAAAATCGCGGTGAGCACGATCATGACATACGCAGAGTATCGATAGACGCTTGCCACGATCAACAGTACCGGATAGGTCCTCTGCTGCGGCAGCTGAATTGGCGAGGATATGGATAGCTCGGGAACCGCGGCCGGAGAAGCATAGGGGTCCGGGGTCGCTGGAGGCGTTACCGCCACGCGGTTTGGAATCTCTCCCACCGCAGCGGACGACTCCGATTGGGGCAAATCCGCTTTGGGCGATTCGACGGGAGACGATTCCTGAAGCGTTGCGTTGTCAGCTTCCTGAGTGGCTGCGTGGGTCGGTATCGGTGGTATGGGAGGTATCGGCGGCGGGGAAGATGCTTCCCGACGTTGTGGGCTCGGGGCGTTCCGCATCGCCTTGAACGGGTCGAACACGCCGGTTGACACGCCGGTTGAATCGGGCGTTGGAACGGTGACACTGGCGTTGCACCCCGGGCAACGGATCGACTTCCCCGCGCCCTTGGCCTTAACCTTCAACACCTTGTCACACGCGGGACAGTTGAAGGCGATCGGTTCTTCAGTCATCAATTGATCTCGCGTCTTGGTTAACCGGTTTTATCGGCGATGGGACCGCGAGCCATTGACGATCAGAGGCGGAATCGTTGTCGGTCGGCTTTGCGGTGATCTCGATGCGGTGGATCTGGCCGGCGTGGTCACCGATTGCCAACATCGTTTCGTCAGTCGTTACGGCGATGGCGGAGACCCAATCGGAGGCGATGCTCTGCTGCGCGATCGATTTCCCGTCTTCGGACGAGTGCCGTTGGTAGCGACCGTCGTTGCTGACGGTAAGTATATGGTCGTTTTGCAGGACTCGCAGGCCGGCCAGTTCGCTACTGAATCCGCCGATATCGCGAAGCTGTTTAGCATCGGCGACGTTCCAGATTCTCAGTTTTTTATCATCGCCGCCGCTGACCACCCGCTGGCCGTCGGCCAGGAAAGCGGCCTCGGTCACGTTCTGATTATGGCCACCGAAGGTAATCAGCCGCTTGCCGGATCGAGCGTCGAAGACTTTGGCGGTCTTGTCGCGACTGGTTGAGACGATCCGTTGGCCATCGGGCGACCAGGCGACCGAGTGAACCCAGTCGGCATGGTCTTCGATCAGCCGGACCGGTTCGCTGGTTTCCATCGAATCCTGGGCGAAAGTGAAGATGGCGATCGAACCATCGGCACCACAGGCCGCCAAGCGACTGCCATCGGGTGACCAGGCGACGTCGAACATCGAATCTTCGCTGACCAACAGGTCGTTGACCAGTTCGCCCGATCGGCGATCGAACAGTTTGACTTCGCCAAGCTTGCCAGGTGTCCCGCTAGCGACGGCAAGAAACGATCCGCTGGGATCAACGGCCAAACCGTGGGCACGTTCGGCGAGATTCGAGATCCGTCCGATCAGCTCGCCTTCCGGAAAACTCCACAGCAGCACTTCGTGGTAGCCCGAACTGGCAAGCCATGTACCACTCGGGGCAATCGCCAACGCGGTCAGGGGGACCGGGACGTGGTAATGATCCGGCGGTTCGGGTTGTTTGACCCGGGGCATGATCCGGATCAACGGGGCGTCGGGGTCGGCGGCGGAGTCGAGTCGTGCGCCCAGCTCGATCCAGCGGCGGATCAGTTCCACTTGAGATTCGTCGAGCGGGTCGGTGTCATACGGCATCGAGCCGTCGTGAACCAACTGCCACAGCAGCGAATCGTCGGCCTGACCCGGCTCGACCGCGACGCCCGATTCGCCTTCTGCCCGCACCGCGGCGAAGTTGGCCATGTTGTAGCGGCCTTGCGAATTACGGGCGTTGTGGCAGGCGACACATCGCTGGTGAAAGATCGGAGCGATCTGGTCGGAGAACGAGACCCAGTGGCCGGCATCGCGGAGCAACGATTCGATCCGTTGTCCGTGTTGTCGCCGCTGATCGACGATTTTGGCGGTCTGCGTCTCGACCGCCTCGATCTCACGATGCGCCGATTCGCTGACCTCTTTCGCGGCAGCCACGGCTGCGGTCAGCGGCTTGAACTTCGGTTTCAGCGCGACCAACTCGGCTTCGATCTCGGCGATCGCTTGCTCACGTTCCTCAGCGGTCTCGGTTTCGGCCTCCGGGTCAGTTGCCTCATCCGCTTCCTGATCGGTTTTCGTACCCGCATCCTTATCCTTATCGGCCTCTGCGGTCGCTTGCTGCTTCTCTTTCAGAAGCTTTTCCAACTCCTGCTGGCGGCTCTGTAACCGTTCGAGCTCGCCGGCCAGTGATTGCCACTGCAGGTCGAGATCGCTCGCTCGACGGCGTGAGTCGAGGATCTCGTTTTTCAATTCGGCATGCTGTCGATCGAGTTCGGCGATCTGATCATCGATCGATTCGACGACCGTGAGCACGTCGGGCGAATCCTGGGCGATTGATTCGGTGAGCGATAGCAAGCAAGCGACCAGGGCGATCAGCAGCCCACGGAGAAGCGATATCGACATAGCGGGTTTCGTCAGCGGCGGGTCAAGCGAAAACGTCGGTTACCGGTTTACCGGCGATGATCAGCGGACGGTTACCGCGGTCATAAACCTCGGTGCTGGGGTCGATCCCGAGCAGCGAATAGATCGTCGCCGCCAAGTCTTCGGGGCGGACGGGGTGTTTATCAGGGAACATCCCGTTGGCATCGGAGGCGCCGTGGACATAACCGCGTTTCACCCCACCACCGGCCAGCAGAGCCGTATAACACTGCGGCCAGTGATCGCGGCTGACGTTTTTATTGATCTTCGGTGTTCGCCCGAACTCACCCATCCAAACGACCAAGGTCTCGTCGAGCAGGCCGCGGTCCTCGAGGTCGTCGAGCAATGTCGGCAGCGTTTGGTCGGTGATCGGGTGTTGGTACTTGTTGACGATTTCGTACATTCGCGTGTCGTCGAAACCGTGGGTATCCCAACCGCCTTCGTTGACGCGGCGACCACCGATCGAACGGGAAAAATAGACCGTGACGAATTTGACGCCGGCCTCGACGAGTCGTCGGGCGAGCAGACAGCCTTGGCCATAGGTGGTCCGGCCGTAGCGGTCGCGGACCGATTCGGGTTCGCTTTCGAGATCGAACGCCGCGCGGACTCGATCCGACGTCAGCATCGTGATCGCTTTCTCGTAGTAATCGTCGAAACCGCGGGCTTCGACCGAGCGGTCGAGCAGACGTGCTTGCTGATCGACCAATTGTTGCAAGCCGCGTCGTTGCTGCATCCGGTCGAGGTGCAGGTCGCTGGGCAACGTCAGTTCGGGCAACCGAAAGTTGTTGTCGTTGGGATCGTTTTTGAAAAAGAAGGGATCGTGCCGCTTACCGAGAAAGCTGGCGTGTTGTCCCGGCGTGACCGACCCGTCAGAGATCGTGTAGGGGTAGGAGACGAACGTCGGCATCTCACCTCGGCTAGGTGCCAACTTGTCGACCACCGATCCGTAGGCGGGCCAAAGATCGAGCGAATCGCGGAGCCGTTGATCGTCGCTCGGCGGTGCCTGACCGGTCAGTGCGTAGTAGCCCGCCGAGTTATGATTTTTCATCGTATGGGTCATGCTGCGGATCAGCGTGACACGATCCATCCGCTTCGCCATTTCCGGAAAGTGCTCGCAAACCGGCAACCCCGGTACGACACTCGATATCGGTCGCAGCGGCCCGCGGATCTCCGCCGGCGCGTCGGGCTTCATGTCGAACGTATCGAGGTGACTTGGCCCGCCCCACTGGAACAGGAAGATCACCCGTTTCGCCCGTGCGGGAGGACGATTGTCTTGTTCGGCGGCGCGCAGCAAGGTCGGCATGTTCAACCCCAACAGCCCCAAACCGCCGACTTGCAGCAGTCCACGGCGAGACAGGTCGAGCGAACTGTCGTTGAAGTTTTGGCAGGCGGGGGAACGTCGTCTCATGGCCGCAGGTCCTCAATTTCTGAATAGCAATTCTTTGGCGTTCAAGAGCGCCCAGGTCAAATCTTCCAACGCCCCACGGGCGTCTCCCGTCCGCTCGATCAACGCGGTCACGCCGGCGATTTCGTCGGCGGTCGGCGGACGTGCTAGAGCGGTCCAAAACAGCTGTTCGACCGCCGCCTGCGGATCGTCCGTTTCCGCCAACAACCTGCCGATCCGGTTATTGGGTCGTCGCAAACGATCATTCAAGCTTTCGCCACCGACCAGACTGAGCGCCTGTCCGAGCGTCGGTTCGTCGCTCCGTTCACACTCGCAGGCGAGCAACCGTTCGGGCTTACCGAATTGTCTTAGAAAATCATCGCCATCGCCCAGTTTGCGACGGACCCGTTCGACACCGGCGATTTCACCCGCTCGAGTCCCATCGGGATAACCTTCGAACCGGGCCGGTAGCCCCAGCACATGAGACTGGGCATCAAGGATTTGCTCGGCCGGCAACCTCCGCACCACCGCGCGGGCATAGAGACGCTCGTCGTACTGCTCGGTTTCGCCGAACTGGGTCGGATCGAGTTCCGATGCCAATTGGTAACTTCGCGACAGCACGATCGTCCGCACCAGGTGTTTCAGACTGAAACGGTTTTCGACCAACTCGTCGGCCAACCGCGTCAACAGTTCGGGGTGCGACGCGGGGTTGGTGAGACGCAGATCGTCGACCGGTTCGACCAGTCCCGCACCCATCAGGTGATACCAGATCCGGTTCGCTTGGGCGGTGGCGAACAAGTGATTGTCGGATCGCGTCAGCCAAGCGGCCAGATGTTCGAGCCGGTCGCCCTCGATCGGCTCGTCACTGCCGAGAAACTTGGCTGCCGCCGGCTGCCCTGTGCGAGCATTCTTGACTCCGTCGTCCGACTTGACCGACACGATCTGCTCTCCGACAAACTCGTGTTTGTCCAAGCGATCGCGGCGTTCGTTTTCAACGATCTCGTAATCGATCCCCGAGAACAGGCTCGACCATTGATAGTATTCGTCCTGCGACCAATGATCGAACGGATGATTGTGACACTTGGCGCACTGCAGCCGCACCCCCAGGAATACTTGAGCGGTCGTTTCGGCTCGGACGAACGGTTCGCGGTGGGCCCGCCAGTAATTCGCTGGCGGGTTATCGTAGGTGCTACCGCGTGAAGCGATCAAATCGTGAACGAACTCGTTGATCGGCGTGTCCGCGGCGAAACGCTCCCGCATCCACTCGTGCAGACGCTCAACCCCTTTGGCGTCGAGCGTTTTTTCTTCGTTGCGAACCAGGTCGGACCATTTCAGCGACCACATCGCCGCGAACTCCGGACGCGACAGCAACTCGTCGACCAGGCGTTCGCGTTTATCGGGAGCCTCATCCGCGACGAACGCTTGGGCCTCGGCGGCGGTCGGCAAGACGCCCAGCAAATCGAGTGAGACTCGCCTTAGGAAAACCGAATCGTCGGCCAGATCCGCCGGACGGATCTGCAACTGCCGGAGTCGCTCAAAAATGTAGTGGTCGACGAAATTACCTCCCGCCAATTCTTCCCACTCGAAATGGTCGGGCGTCGTCCGGCAGGCGACACGGACCGGGAATTGACCATCGAGATAACGGACCAGCACGGTCACCACGCCCGGTTGGGTAAACCGGACGACACCGTCGGTACTGACCCGCACCAACGGGTCGCTCGGCTCATAGACCGCCAAACGCGTCACGTCACGCCGTGACCCGTCGGAAAAGACGGCCGTCACCGACAACGCCAACTCGTTCTCGGGGGTCCACAAAACGACGTCGTCGGGCGTCACTTCCAAATGCGTCACCACCGCGGCTTGAGGGTCGGGGCGAGGCATCCCCGCGGCGATCCACCGCGTCAGGATTTCGTGTTCGGGCGACTCGGTGTCGAACCGTTTGCCGCCTTCGTGCGCGATCTGAGCGGTCGCCTTGACGACCGCCAGACTTTGTTCGGGAGCGATCCGGTTGATCCTGCGACCCGCAGCTGACTGTACCAATTGCCGGTAATCGTGCTCGGCGTCTTGCCCTCGCAAGGAGAGAAAAAACCCGCCTTTCCCGTTCACGTTGCCATGACAGGTTCCGGCGTTGCACGACGCCTTGGACAGCACCGACATCACGTCGCGTTCAAACGTCACCGAGGAATCGGTTGTCGGCGGTGAAGCGGTTTCACCTTGCACCGTCCCCGATCCAACTACACCGATCGTCAGGAAACCGAACGCGACCAGGCTGCCAAGAAACGAGCGTCCCGAACGTCGTGTTCGGCGTGTTGTGACGAGCGGGCGATAGGCAGGGGTTTGGCACATGGGGCAACGTCGCGGGGTAGGCGGCCGAAGAACGGCAGAGGTAGGCGGGGAGCGGCGAACGCTAACGATGCCGGCGGGCGAAGTCGGTTGAGGCCAGCGGCGGGAGGCGTCCGACCGATCCTCAGTTTACCACTGAGGCGGCTCGATCGGTAGGTTATTTCGCTTTCGCGTGGCCAGCCGGCGGCGGGTGAGCCAACGAATCAGAGCCCACTGCCGGAGAGTACAAACCCAGCCCACCACCGAGGTGATGCCTGAGAATCGGTCGCCGCCTCGTCATCGGTGACCAATTTCACCACCCGGTCGAAGTTCGGGCCGCGGGCCACGCCCGCCAACGTCTCGACGTGGACAGGGTGACGATGGATCGCGAGCTGAGCCTGGCGAAGCGCGTCGATCGGCGGCATCCCTTGTTCCCAGAGATTGATGTAGAAGAGTCGCATCAACGCGGCGGTCGGTTGGTCGCTGACCTTCCACAGGCTGGCGATCACATTACGAGTCCCCGCTTGATGGAAGGCCCGCTGGAGTCCAAAAATCCCTTCGCCACCCGCGACATCGCCCAGCCCGGTATCGCAGGCAGACAGAACCGCCAGTCGGAGTCCAGAGAGCGGTAGTGAGGCGATCGATTCGGCGGTCAGGATATCGTCGCCACCGACGGGCGTCAGTTCGGTCGCCACGGCGATCGGCAGCGGCGCAACCGAAGCGGACCCAGCCGGTGCCAGCACCAGTCCGGAGAGCAGCAGCGGGTTGCGAGCCGCGACCGAACCACGATGTTCGATGCTGCCGCCGCGGGCCTCAAACGATTCGGGATCGACCCCCAGCAGTGATTGGGTTTGGGCATCGGCGAAAAACCCGTGCGTTGCGAGGTGTGCGTAGTCGACGTTCGGCAATTCCGCCAAAACGTTCTGCACCGTCGCGTCGGCCGCCTGCAAGTTGACCACGGCAGCGGGGCTGAGTGCTGCCAGGTTGTCGAGTTCTTGCTTGGTCCCCGGCAATGGCGTCCAAAACCAGTCACGGTCGCTGTCGAGTTCCGCGGAGGCTTGACGGAAGGCGACGTCACCGACCGTTAGTACCCGGGATTGTCGGGTGGGGAGCGCGGCGGCGATCTCGGTTGATTCGCCTGATGCGTTGACGAGCTGTTCGAGCAACAGCGTGCCGTGGGGGACCGTCGCAAAGGCGTAATGTTCGAGCAGGATACTACCGCGGTCATGGTCCGGAAGGGCCGGCCAGGGGATCGCCGAGATGATCCCGTCGGGGCTGATGTAGATGTGGCGAATGCCATCGGGCAGCGCCGCGACGATCGGTTCCCAGACCATCTCGCTGACCTTAGCCGCGATTCCTCGCTCTTGAACCTCACCGACCATCAACGCTTGCCGCCAGCTACGGACCAAATCTTCGATCGGTTCGGCGGGGCCGAGATCGACTCGCCGGACTCCGGCACTTTGTGTCAGGACGAAAGCGGCATAGCACGCGACCGGCGCCGAAACCTGTCCGGCCACCGGCGTCTCGGCAGCATCCGCCTCGTCGTCGTGGCCGACGCCGACCAACGAGCAGTAGCGGTTGAACCGGACAAAGTCGACCAGAGCTGTCGCTTGGGGTAGTCGGGGCAGCAGTTCGGCATGATTCGGTGTCGTCACCGACGCTCTCGCCGCAAAGAGCGACGACTCGGGCACCAAGACGGCCAGGCGGCGTTCGAGCGACTCCTTAGCAACGGTCAGTGAAACAAGTTTCTTGCGGAGCTCTTGGAGCCGTTGGGGATCGTTGGGAGCTTGTGTAAACGCGAATCGCGTCAATTGGCGGCGGACTTGTTGATACTCGCCGAGTAGTTCACGGACCTCCGGCAACGTCGACCGGCGGGCCGCATCCTGGCGATTCGCCAAGACGCGGTGGATCAATCCCCGGCGTTTCCAGATCTGTTCATACAACTCGCCGACATCGCGTCCCGATGCCGGCCAAACGCTGATCAACAGGTCAGGTGTATCGAGGTGCAGGATCGTAAAGTTCAACGCCTCAGCCTCCGACACGTCGGGGATGTGCGCCGCGGCGATGCGGTATCGCATCGTCTCCGATAATTCGCACTGTTCCGCCGCCCGCACATGCTCCCCTGCCGCACAGAGCGCGACGGCGTACTCGTGCCGGGCGCTGGCCAAGTGGTCGTGCCCACGCGGGTACCAGTCGCTGGGATAGAGCTGCTCAAACGTTCGGATCGCGTCGTCGAAATGTTCCAAAGCCTCGGCAAAGCGACCGAGACGCAGGTTGAGCCGTCCGAGGTACTGCTGCGTCGTCGCCTGTTCGAAGCTGATCGCATCACCGAGTCGCTCGCTGACGGCCAATGCTTCGGTAAAGCATTCCAATGCCCGCTCGGTTTCGCCGAACGGGATCAATGCGTTGCCGAGGTTCAGCAGAGTCGAAGCGATCTGGCGGTGGCCATCGGGATAGAGTTTTCGCTGCACTCCCAGAGCTTCTTCGTAGAGCTCCACACTTTTGAGATCACCGCCGCGCATGTAGGCTAATTGCGTCAACCCTTGCGCCAGGTCGGCATGACCATCGGGGTACTCTTGCGGGTTATAGACTTCACGCAGGATGCGGACGGCTTGCACCGCATGGAACCCCGAATCTCGGTACTCGCCGTGGGCGTGTAGGGCGCTGCTCAATCGCAGGTGGGCGTCGGCGGTGTCGGGGTGTCCCGCGGGGCAATCCCGGTCGTCGATCGCCTGCTGCATTTCGAGCGATTGCTGATACCACTTGCGGGCTTCACCGCGTTCACCCCAAGCCAGGTGAACGTCGCCGAGAGATCGCATCGCCTGGGCGAGACGACGATGGCCGATCGGATGGCGAGTTCGCGGGTAGCAGCGAGACCGCAGGTCATGGACGGTTCGCTCAAACTCGAACCGCGCGGCGATCCGATCGTGGCCGTGAATCGCTTCGGCCCTGATCATGGCGTTGTTGGTCGCGGCGTCGAGGGTCGCTTCACGCACCTCGATCGCCTGACCGGTCAACGGGTGTGACTCGCCATGTCGGAATCGGTGGAGTTCCACCGCCCACTGCAACAACGGGGCGGCCGCCTCGTAATCGCCGAGTTCGGCAAGGCTCTCGGCGAACATCATCAAGGCAGCCGCGTTGGGCGGCGCCACTTCCGTGGTCGTGTCGTCGGCATTCGTCCGATCGGATTGCTCAATGGTGCTGCCGGTTGCCGGGCGAATCGCCTGGGCGGAGGCGGTAAGCGGGCCGAGCGTGGCCCAAACAAACATCGCTGCTAACATCCGCCGATTGACGAATCCGATCGCCCATGACGAGGCCGAGAGATAGTTTCTGGTCACGCGATCTATTCACTCGCTGAAGTAGAGAAACTGACCGCGGAAATCACGGGGTAACGCGGTGCCAAAGCCTGTTCCAGGGCCTGGTGAGATTCGAGAAACGGATCGTTCAGCGGTACCAACGTGGTATACCTCGGGGCTCGCAACATTTCACTGCCGGGCCGGTGCGGGCCGATACGGCTCCACAATGCTAGATCGTAAGTCACAGGTCGAGGGATCGCCGCCAGGGTAGCTGCGAGTTCGTGACGGTCTTCGATCGGCTGCTGGCTGGTGAGCAACACGACGGTTTCGACCGCCGGCGTCGGCTCGACCTCCCAACCGCTATCGAATGCCGCCGGTAGCGAGATCCGGGTGACAGGGTGTTCGGTCGTCGGGCGTTGTTCCCAGTCGCCCGGTTGCCAGGGATAGACCGGGCTGACCGCCCCGTTGCCATCGATCCAAATCAAATAGGCATAAGCCGGAGCCGACAATTTCGCTTCGACCCTGATTTGGTCGTCCGCTCTCAGCGGCAGGACACCTGGATTGTCGATCGGCACTCCCCGCCGAGACCGGTCGCTCGGCGACCAGACCAGGATATCGACCCGGCCGTTCGGCCTGTTATCGGCCGGAGTGAAAGGTCGCAGCTGGGTCGGCCGATCGTCCTCAGCGACGACCGATGGCGAAGTCCCGCGTCCGACCGCCGGTTGACGGTCGCTGTCGCCGGTCGCCACGAGTACGAGTGACATCAGGGCCAGACCGCAACCGACGGCCAGCAACCG
>SKZY01000331.1 GCA_007127095.1 Planctomycetaceae bacterium | reverse complement strand
TGTTCATCAAATGGGGGTTGGTGTTGCTGGGCGCCGAGATCCTCCTGGGCAAATTGGTCACTCTGGGCATCCCCGGCGTCATGGTCTCCTGGGTCGTCACCCCGATCGTATTGGTGACGACGTTCGCCTTCGGCTGCCGAATCCTCAAAATCCGCTCGCCGTCGCTGGTGATGGTCGTAGCGGCCGACATGTCGGTCTGTGGCGTCTCGGCGGCGATCGCGACCGCCGCCGCCTGTCGCGCCAAGAAGGAAGAATTGTCGCTGGCGATCGGAATGTCGTTGGCTTTCACGGCGGTGATGATGGTCGTCATGCCGCGAGCCTTCCTGCTGCTGGGCGTCGACGACATCGTCGGCGGCGCCTGGATCGGCGGAACGATCGATTCGACCGGTGCCGTCGCCGCGGCCGGGGCGAGCATGGGCGACCGGGCGATGAAGATCGCGACGACGGTCAAGATGATCCAGAACGTGCTGATCGGCGTGATCGCCTTCGCGGTTTCGATCTACTGGGCGACCCGCTACGAGAACGATTCGTCCGCCGCGACCTCCGACCGGCGGACTTCGGCGTTTTTCACCGAAGTCTGGAGGCGATTCCCCAAGTTCGTGCTCGGATTCCTCGCCGCTTCGCTGATCGCCAGCGGTCTGGCTTGGTCGGGTGATTTTGGCGCGGGGTTGATCGATGCCTCGGTCGGTTCGGTCACCAAGCATCTGCGGAATTGGCTGTTTTGCTTGGCGTTTGTCTGCATCGGTTTGGAAACCCACGTCCGCTCGCTGTTGCCAGCACTCGGCGGCGGAAAAACATTGGTCCTCTACGCCGTCGGGCAATCCTTCAACATCGCGTTAACGGGCCTGATGGCGACGCTCGTCTTCGGCTGGCTGTTTCGCGACGCGATCACCCGGTGGCTGCCTTGAACGGTCGGACCTCATTGCTGATATTTTCGCTCGGAATCGTCATCCTTTGGGGATGGCTGCTTCCGGCGTTGAGCGATTCTGCCGCTGTTCGTCGTCGAGCCGATCGACACGAACGACTCGGGATCAACCCGACCGCCATGTTTTACACCGACGTCTTTGAACGCCCGTCCCCACCCGACGACCGCCGACATCCGACTTTCGATCACGCATTCCCCTCCGCGGATAGACTCCCATGAAATTGATCATCGCCGCCGACCGCCCCCGACTCGGCGATTGGGTCGCCGAACACGCCGCCGCCGACCTCAAAGCCGCGATTGAATCGCGTGGCGAAGCCCGGCTGATCATCGCCACCGGTGCCAGCCAATTCGAAGTCTTGGACGCCTTGGCGAAACGCGGCGACGTCGATTGGTCCGCGGTGACCGGTTTTCACCTCGACGAATACATCGGCGTAGCAGCGGATCACCCGGCGTCGTTCTGCCGTTACCTGCGGGAACGGTTTGTCAGCAAATTGCCGCTGCGAGACTTCCACTACCTCGACGGACTCGGTGACCCCAGCGAAACGATCCTCCGCGTCGGTGCCAAATTGACCACAGCCCCGATCGATGTCGCCCTGGTCGGCATCGGCGAAAACGGTCACCTGGCGTTCAACGATCCACCCGCCGATTTCGAGACCGACGAACCCTACCTGATCGTCGAACTCGATCAGCAGTGTCGCCAGCAACAAGTCGGCGAAGGCTGGTTTCCCAACCTCGACGCCGTCCCCCAAAACGCGATCAGCATGTCGATCCGCCAGATCATGCGGACGTCCAAGATCTATTGCAGTGTCCCCGATGAGCGGAAGGCGGAAGCCGTACGAGCGACCCTCGAAGGACCGGTTTCCCCCGAGGTGCCCGCCAGCATCCTGCGTCAGCACGATGACACCATCCTGATCATCGACGAACCCGCCGCGTCGCGGATCAGCCCGGCCACCCGAGAAGCTGCGGAGACGCTATGAACGGTTCGGGTTGGATCGACTTACAAGTCAACGGCTATTACGGCGTCGATTTCAATTCCGACGACCTGACCGATCGAGCGCTGATCGATGTCTGTCAGCGGTTGGGCGACGACGGCGTCGCGGCGATATTGGCGACGGTGATCACGGCACCGCTCGACGCGATGATCCGCCGGATCAGCCGGCTCAGCCAAGCGATCGACCGTTGTCCCGAAGTCGCCCAGCGGTTGATCGGGATTCATGTCGAAGGGCCGTTCATCAATCGCACCGCCGGTTTCGTTGGCGCCCACCCGCCCGACGCCGTTTTGCCGGCAACCGTCGCCGACGCCCAGCGGTTGATCGACGCCGGCGACGGCAAGGTTCGCCTGCTGACACTGGCTCCCGAATCCGACGCCGGTTTCGCCACCACCCGCTGGTTGGCCGACCAGGGAATCGTCGTCGCAGCCGGACACAGCGACGCGTCGCTCGACGAGTTGCGAGGCGCGATCGACCAAGGGTTGAAGCTCTACACCCATCTCGGCAACGGTTGCCCGATGATGATGCACCGCCACGACAACATCATCCAACGGGTTTTGCGACTCGCCGACTCGTTATCGATCTCATTCATCGCCGACGGGCACCACATCCCGTTGATGACTTTGGCGAATTATCTCCGCCTGGTCCCCGAGGAAAACGTGATCATCGTCTCCGACGCGATCAGTGCGGCAGGGCTCGGGCCCGGCGAATTTCAGCTCGGCGACCAGATCGTGCATGTCGAGCCCGACGGATCGACCTGGGGCGGCGACCGCAGCCACTTTGCCGGTTCGGCCACCACGCTACCGAGAATGTGTGAAGTACTCGAATCGATAGGCATCGCCAAGCCACAAATCGAACGCTGGCTACGCGACAACCCCAGCCAATTACTCGGCCGCAGCTGACGCGACCGTTCACGGGCCGGTGTGAGACTTCTCGCGGCGATGGTAACGGATGTTTCCGTCGCTGGCAGCAGCAAGGGAGCGGAATGCGATGGAGACTCGAGGGTGCTCGCAGCATGCTGAATGTTCGAGCGGCATTCCAGAGCGACCATTTGTGTGGCTTTCAGGACAGTTACAGCGTGTGTCAGACGAACGAGGGTTATCCCCACCGAGAGCTGCTGGGCGATTACAAACCATTGACGGTCGCCTGCTGACCGGCGGGATGCCGGCTACACCCGTAGCGGGTTTAGCCGAGTCCTCGTGATGAGATCATTCGCCAGCCGTTCCGTATAACCGAAAGCAAATCGCTGACTTTTCAGGGTCTTGGAACGCCTTCTTAAAATCTTCTAACGACAACTCCTCGTCGTCTTCATAGTCATCTTGCTCGCCGGGTTCCATGTCCAGGAATTTCTCATCGAGCGGATATTCATGCTCAACATAATTCTCGCCCTTGTAGACGGTTCCATCGGCGGCAACGATCTTCGCGTATCCAGCCCCCGCGTCGCCTTCGTTATTGTGACCATCACGAATCGGCTCTTCTTCACTCATCACATTTCCTCCGATTCAACCATAAAAGAAATACCTTTGGGATGCTCTTCAATCCCGAAATTTTGAATGATCCGCAAGCAACGATGTTTGACGTTTGGACGCCCAACGACTTCATCCTCATTATAACAACCCCATATCCGGCCGATAGAAGCCCCGGTTTTTATTTTGATCCTGCATATCAAATTGGCGCAACTGAAGTGCCGACCCGTGTTTCCTGCTCCAGTTCTGGTGAATGCGAAAAGGAAGCCAAACCCCCAGAGTTTGTAATACCCGAGTCGCTTCAATGAACCGCGTTCTGGTGAACGCGGAAAGAGCGAACCACCGCCAGAAACCGACTACCGACGTCGCGCTTCAATGAGGCCGCGTTCTGGTGAACGCG
>SKZY01000310.1 GCA_007127095.1 Planctomycetaceae bacterium | reverse complement strand
GATCGTCGACACCACCGTCGAAGCCGCCAGCGACCTGCGACTCGAGTTGACGGACCCCGGCTATCCACTCTGTGGGATCGAAATCGACTTGATCCCCTGACACGGATCGACGCATCGCCCCAGGCCGGAGGCCGACAGAATTGCTGCCGTGGCCGTCAGGCCACGGATTCTCGGGCTAATCAACCACCAAGGCCGGAGGCCGTTGGGAACTAAATCAAGGCGTTTGCGTCAAACCGGCCAGCCGAGCCGGTCTTCGCGCGAGAACTTCTCCGCTGGCGAGCGAAGGGGTAAACTTGTTCGTCCGTTCCGTTGTATTCGGTGGATCGCGGGCCACCGCCCAACTCATCAGGTAACTCCATCATGAACCGCCCCCAGCGACGATTCGTCGCCGTCGTCGGCGTGATTCTGGTCGTCCCGACGGGGCTCGGGATCGTCGCCGCGACCGAACGTCGAGCCCCCTCACCGACGTTTTCAGACGAACGTTTCCGCGACACCTTTTTCGATTCGGCTACCGAGGCGATCCGGGGGCAGCGGCCGCGGCTCGGTCAGCCGCCACAACCTTCCGATAACCGGGCGGTTTCCGGTCGTGAACCGTCCGCTCGGGACGAGTCCGCCTCGGCAACGAGCAAAAGCCCATTTACCGATCTGATCTCGCCGACGTCGCTGGAGGACGAAATCAAACGGGTGCGGTTGGAATTCGATGCCGCGATCACAACCCCGACAGCCTTCCGAAGCGGCGATTTCCAGCAGGCGAGGTTGCACCTGACGACTCTGGCGGCCCTGTTCGCCGTCGTGGTCGAACATGAGGGCGACGTGCGTTGGAAAGCAGATGCCGCTGCCGCCCGTGACCTGTTCGCCCGCTCGGCCGCGAATTGCAAATCGGGCTCAGCCCAGGTCTACAACGAAACGAAACTCCGCAAGGCCGATCTCGAAGACCTGGTCTCCGGTAGCGGTTTGGCAGACCGCCAAGCGGAACTCGAGAACGATTGGGGGCTGATCGCTGACCGTGTGCCGCTGATGACCTATGCGGATCGACTGCTCGAAGGACCGCTCAAGGAAGGGACCCGAGATGCCGAGGCGATCGAGTCGCTCGGTGATCGTGTCCGCCGGACCGCCGAATTGCTCGCTATGGTCGGTCAAATCCTCAAGACCGATGGGTTGGCAGATGCCGACGATGCCGATTACGCCGAACTCTGCGATGAATTGATCACGGCGAGTCGATCGGTCTCGCTGGCGCTCGACCGTCAGGACGCCGAAGCGGTGCGGAGGGGTGCAGGAGCCGTCTCGCAATCGTGTTCAAAGTGTCACGAAAGCTATCGCTAACGCTGATTGTCCCACCCCCCCGACACTTCCCGACCTGTCGTCCGTCCCATCCCGACCACGAATCCGCTTCCAACCGTTTCCTATGGGTATCCGCTTCGCTTGTCACCACTGCGACCATTCGCTGAATATCAAGCAAGAACTGGCCGGACGTGTCGGCACGTGTCCCGATTGCCGACAGCGGTTTCGCATCCCACTGACCGACAGCACCCATTCACTCGCCGTCGAATCGGAAGCCGTGACAACGGCCCCCGCCGTTCCCTCCACGCCGACGACTGCCGCCGCAAGCGGGGCGATCGAATCGCAGGCACCCGCCAAGCGAGAGCTACCCGCAACCGCGGCCCAAAGCTCTCCGCTGGACGATGCCGAAGCCCAATGGTTCGTCCGCCCGCCAGCCGGCGGTCAGTACGGGCCGGCCGACGGTCCGACGCTGCGACAATGGATCAGCGAGCACCGGGTTACTCCCGGCACACTCGTTTGGCGGACGGGGTGGTCGCATTGGCTGACGGCGAGGGAAGCTCTCCCAGATGTCGTTAAGCCGGCCGGCGACGTACCGCCGGCCAGCGCCGCGGGCCGCGAAACGACAGCGTCCATCAGCCTACCGACCCCGGCGAACGACGGGCTGGTCGGCGACCCGGCGATCGGCGCGGTCCGACTGGCGCGCAGTCGCAAACGGCTGACCGTGGTGACCATTCTGGGGACGATCAGCCTGGCGCTGGTTCTCGTCCTGGCTTTTCTGGCGTTGCGTTAAGATCGAGCGGAAAATAAGGTTCAGGGAGACCACGTTTGGTCGCGGATGCTTGCGGCCCGCTGACGGATCGCGACCATTTCGTCCGCCGACTTTCGCTCCAGGTTTTTTAGCTGCAGCGACATCCGGTGATTCGAACGAAACCGATCTCGATGACGATCGAGAAAATCCCAGTAGAGTGTCGTAAACGGGCAAGCATCCTCGCCCGTGGCCCGCTTCGGGTTGTAGCGACAGCCGCGACAGTAGTTGCTCATCCCGTTGATGTAGTTGCCACTGGCGCAGTAGGGCTTCGTCGCCATCATTCCGCCGTCGCCATATTGGCTCATCCCCAACGCGTTGGGCAGACTGACCCAATCGACCGCGTCGGCATACATCGCCATGTGCCAGCGGTTAAACGCCGCCGGATGGACGCCCATCAGTTGCGCGAATAGACCGAGCACCATCAGCCGTTGAATATGGTGCGCATAAGCGGTCTTCAGCAGCAGACGCATCGCGTCGCCGACACAAACCATCTCGGTCTGGCCATCCCAAAAGCTTCTCGGAACGTCTTGGTCAGCAGCGCAATCGAGTGCATTCAATTCGGCGTAGCCGGGCATTCTCAGCCAATAAACTCCGCGGACGTACTCCCGCCAACCGAGCACCTGCCTGATGAATCCCTCGGTCGCCGCCAGCGGGGCCCGGCCAGAGGCCCAAGCCGAGGTGACGGCGGTGACCACTTCCTGAGCCGACAACAGGTGCAGGTTCATCGCGTGACTGAGTCGCGAGTGATAGAGGAAATCGCTGCCGGCCCACATCGCATCTTGGTACTCACCGAAGCTCGGCAGTCGGTTGTCGACAAAATCGCAGAGATACTCCATCGCCTGCTCCCGAGTCACCGGTAGGTCGAAAGCCGTGGCGTCTCCGGGGTGGTCAGGAAATCGTCGCTCGACCATTTCGATCACCTCACGCGTGATGGCGTCGGGCTTAAACCGTGGCGGATGCGGCACGTCTCCAGGCCCCTGCTTGCCGAACCGGCCACGATTCTCATGATCGAAATTCCATTGCCCACCGACGGGACGATCCGGCCCTTCCATCAAAATGTCGTGTTCGGATCTCATCTGACGGTAAAAATTTTCCATCACCCACGACTTTCTTCCCTCAGCCCAACGAGCGAACCGCTCGGGAGTGCAGTAGAAGTCGTCGTCGTTGCGGATTTCCAGACCGATACCGGCGTCTTCACAGACCTGGCGCAGTGATTCTCGGACACGGAAATCTCCCGGCATCGTCACGATCACCCGCTGCGGTCGACGATCGGCCAAGGCGGTGGACAACAGCGACGCGAAACTACACCCCTTGGCCCGTCTGCGGTCGGGCGACAAAGAGTGGTAATCGATCGCCCAATTCCGCTCGCCCAATCGCTGACGAAAGTGTCGCATCGGCGAAAAGAAACCGACTAAGCGAAACTTGTGGCACCAAACATGAGTCGCTTCTTGATCGTTTTCGGCCATCCAAACCCGATCGCGGGTCGCGTCAAAACCACGCAGCGAAGTGAGGTTCTCCGACAACTGGTCACCGAGAACGACGACTAAATGACGGACAGCCATGAAATCACTCGCAAACCAAAAATGAGGGGAGTCGACTGCTGGAGCCAGCACTGCCGCATCCTAGACGACAGGCAATTCGCCACCGTGACGACGACCGAGAGACGCGGCCGACGAGGATTGCCCCCGAAATCGTCTCAGGACGACT
>SKZY01000078.1 GCA_007127095.1 Planctomycetaceae bacterium | reverse complement strand
GAGGACACAGAGGACACAGATGGCACAGAGTACTCAGAGGACTCAGAGTCCGAGACCATTCCGCTGACGTGAACAAACTGGCCCGCAGTCCACAAATAGTCACGCTCACCAGACCCCCATTACCACGCCCAGACGATCACAAACAAAATCAGACTCCGATCCCAACTGGGCCCCCTTCTGAAATCCCCGCTCGATCCCGATCTGGCGGGAAGTGAAGGGGGTTGTGCAGGGTATTTACCTGTATTAGCGCGGTCGCACGGCCGTCGCTGGTTCAATCCTCAGCCTCCTTGGGGCCCCCTTTCTCAACTTTGCTCGTCGATCGATCGACCATCCCTCGCCTCGAGCCGGCCGCACCGCCGCCCAGCTCTGCCCCACGCCCGCCTACCCCCTCTATCGCCGCCAACCATCACCGATCGGGTAGACGAGCAATCACTCTCAAATCCATGGCCCAGTCGGGCAAGCCTTTGCTTCCGATAGCTAGCCGGACTGTCCGGCTCTCACGTTCCCATGTCCCTCGGAAGGGCTCCAGGCGCCGAGCGATGTACGTCCATCCATAGCGGCGGAGGAACGTTGCCGGCGATCGAGAAGCCAAACGATCGAAGGGCTAGGCACCACCGTTTGCGCCCCAGCGAGCGAGCAGCAAGCCCGCCCCTCGGTAACCTGGTCGTCGCCCAACCAGCCGCCAAACCATCGAACGAGTCGCATCGGTTTGCACGACCGTGCTCGCCCTCCCTCCGATAACGTGCCCCACCCCACGCCCACGATGCGAAACCCGTTGATTTGCGAGAAACCGCGTCCTCCACTCCGCCAGACTGTGCGTTGCTGCGTCGAAAGTGCGCTAAACGAGGCATCCAGGGCCGCTCCACTTACCGCCGCGACGTTCAGAACACAAGATGTACCTGCAATAGATATGCGTCACGGCAGGTAGGGCCATCACCCAGCCCCGATTCAGGAAAGGAAAAACTGGTCATTAGCAAAGAGGTTTTTGGTTGGAATTGCGGCGGGGTGTCATCGCCGCTTCTCGCTCCTATGGATCGAACGGTAGCGATTCCGTATCGTGCCAGCGAGAATCCCGACTCGCCAAGCCACGCAACGCCCCGCCGGGCGACACGACGGGAATGCCGTTCGGATCGTTGAAAATTGCCTCTGCGGGCACCAAGCACCACTTCGCCGGGAATCTGTCCCGACCGGTCTCAAGCACGTCTCCGAGCGAAATAGATGATTCTGGTGACGCTTTGAAACCAAAACGGCCTCACGGTTGGTTCCGATGTAGTCGAGCGCCAGCCAGTCCGCGTGCAATTGCCAGAAGGTCCTGACGTGCGGCATGATCCAGAGCCTCCCACACCGCCAGCAATTCGGCTGTGGATGGCTCGAGATTCTCTCCAGATGGGACCACCAGCGGGACCACGGAGCCATCGGCGGCGGCATCCGATCTCGTTTGACCCCGTATTTTCCCGAGTGAAACGCGAGAGTTGCTCGAATCCTCTGGGGTGTACTCGACTTACGACGATTGGACCTCCCGCCGGTACAGAATCTGGGTACAGAATTCTGCCCGGTTCGACTTCCGGCACGGCCCAATCCCGCGAGTTCTTCATTTCTCCCCGCTGGTACCGGGGATCATCGGCAGCTCTCGGCCGAGCCTCTCAGCTTGCTCGTGTGGTTCCTTCACTCAAGCACGAGAGGCCTGTTCCCATGGCTCGACGCCCCACCCCCTGGTTCCGCAAGGACCGCAACGCCTGGTTCGTCACCATTGACGGCGTGCGGCACAATCTCGGCCCCACGAAACAAGAAGCCTTCGATCAGTTCTACGCGATGATGGCCCAGCCCCGGGGCACCACGGGTGCAAGCAGAGGCGATCCCGTTTGCCACCCTCGCTGACCGCTTCCTCGAATGGGTCCAGCGAAAGCGCTCGCCCGATACCTACGAGTGCTTATCGCTACCGACTCGAACGCTTCGTTCAGAAGTATCCCGACTTGAAAGCCCCGGACGTTCGTCCACACCACGTTGAAGCTTGGGTCGATGACTACGACTTCGCCGTCACCTCCAGGCGGAACTACATGCGGAGCGTCAAGCGATGCATGAACTGGTCTCTGAAGCAAGGCTTCATCGACGTCAATCCGGTAGCAACGCTGGAAATTCCGGTTGCTGACCACAAGGAGATCGCCTTCACACCGGATCAGGTTGAAGCTCTCCTTCGTTACATCCGTAACCCGTCTCTGCGTGACCTCGTGATCACGACCATCGACACCGGCTGCCGCCCACAGGAATCGCTTCGCGTCGACGCCCGCCACGTTGGGCGGCCAGCCCAATCCATTCCTTTCTGTGTACGCTTCAACGAGGCTGTTACCAGCCACGCTGCAACACTCGATACCGGGCCTCTGGCTAGGAGCTACTCGGGTGGGAGTCGCACCCACTTGTCAATGAAACATTTCCAGTTCGCTCCGGACCCGCATGTACGGTGGTGTGGGGAGGGCGGCCCGCAAGGGCCGTCGTTACCCGATTTCTGTCTCTTCTGCAGCGCGAATCGCATCGCGCGAATATGATCGAGCATAGCGGACTGCATGGGACGGTGCGAGCGCCGCGTGACGCGCCGCCCGCCAATCGGGTCGCGATCGTGCTCATCGCTGGACGAACGACAGCAGCTTGCGGGCGACGGCGTCTAGATTTTCGGACGTTTGCGATAGTCCCATGTTCACTGTTTCGTGGTGCGCGAGATGCGCACGGACCTTGTGGGCATCAGCGCCCGATAGCAGCAGGCGACATACGCCACCAACGTAGGAGTCGTACTCGTCGTGAGCCTCAGGCCATTGCTGTACGCCGATCGGATCCCACTCGCGGAGTAAGCAGAGCCGAACGTTTGCGTGTAGGTCTTCCGAAGCGGTGTTACGATTCGGCATGTCGGCACAAATGTCTATCGGACAGAACGCCTGGATTCACCGAGCCGGCGGTGTAGAGCTACCATCAGGCTGCGGGTGGTCGTCGGCTTCGGTGCAATCCTTTGTTCCTCCGTATGGGCCCTGATCGGCTAGATTCACGACACGACGATTGTTCCGTCTTTGAATTGCGGCAAAATATTCGACGATCTTGCTCGCGTCATGCTCAATTTCGGCAGACATTGCATGTCGGACTCGTCGAATCTCGTCCAAGATTGGCGGAGTAGTCATTGGCTCCAGTCCTCACCAAGTAGTTCCATTGGCGTTACAAGTTCGGGGACATACAACCCAAGTATACCATTTAGTCTTCTGATGTGACCGAATTTTCGGGCATTTGCAAGATGCTGGCAATTCCAGGTAACTAGGAAGTCGCACCGATGATACGACGCAAGTGCCAAGTGGAGTGCATCACCAAACGGATCACGCGGCATTAGATGATGACGCGTGTAGGCCTCGACGATTTCAGCCACAGCCGAGTTGACGGTGAGTAGTTCGAGGAAATCAAGCATTTGGATTGCCTGATCGCGACCAGGGAAGTCGCCATTCTCCAGTTCAGCCAAGACCGCAGGACTGGTCACGACCCGGTCTGTGGTTATCGCGACCTCAAACCAGCGTCTAGTCCAGTCGCGTCGGGCCACCATGTCGGGATCGGTTCGGACCTCGTGGTAGAAGCTTGGAATTGTCGTCTCAATGTAGTAGATCGCCATGAATCAATCTTCGGACGAACGGTTGCGTTGACGGTGGGCCGAGCCCACGATTCGGCCTCATCAACCGGTAATCCGAGGCCTCCCGTCAAACGCATGGGTACGTCCGGCATGGGCGTGATTGTTGTGGGGTGCGAGTCCCCTGTACGAGTTTGGGAACCTTTAGTC
>SKZY01000227.1 GCA_007127095.1 Planctomycetaceae bacterium | reverse complement strand
TGATCCACCATTCGGGACGGCCAAACTGGTATCCTGAATGTTCCGTCGGTGACGCCGCTTTGGCCGCTGGTCACGGCCGCGTTTTCGAAAATGACTCGATCACTGCCCGCGATAGAAAAATCGATCATGCTCAATCGCAGAAACATGCTGCACGGAATGGCCGCCAGCGTCGGTGCGGCTTTCGGTAGCTCCCTGGTTCCCGAACGGCTGTTGGCATCGGCCAGCAGTTCCACGACCCCCAAACGGGTCGTCTTCTTCATGCAGAACCAGGGCTTCGATCCGAAGACCTGCATTCCGGAAGGGCTCAGCAGCAGTGGTTCATTGGCGGGAACCAAGCTGCCAGAGCCGATTGCGGCACTCGAGCCCTACAAGGAGCGTCTGCACATCATCAACGGCCTGCACGGCAGGCACACCAGCCCGTCGCATAGCGCTTTTTTCGGCGCGCTCGGCGGATACCGTGGTGGTGATGGTGTACCGCCCAGTGCCGCGACGATCGATTTTGAGTTGAGCAAGGCCCTGCCTCAGACGCTGCTGCCTCATCTTTGCATCGGCATGGATTCGATCGAGAATATGACGACCAAGCCGACGCTTGCGACGCTGTCGGCCAGCGGTGCCGGCCAGCCGATCTTCATGTACTCGGATCCGAACCAGCTTTATCAAACACTCTATGGCGGCATCTCGACAGGCGACATTCGACTCCAACACGAAGCGCGGTCGAATGTGTTGAGTCAGATCGAAATGCTGGCAGCCACGAAGGGCCGGGCGTTACCGGCCGCAGACCAGTTGCGATACGGTCAATATGTCCAGGGATTTAACGACATCAATGGCCTACGCGGTCGCCTCGACACGGTTGCCGAACAGCTGCGCAAGTTTGCTCCCAAGGTCGACGAACGCTATAGCAAACCCGAGTTTGAAACCGACTGGCACGATGTTTTGTTGGACCTTGGCATCTCGGCCCTCGTTTCGGGGATTACCAATACGCTGACGATCGGCTCGGGGCGTGGTGAAATTTTCGGTGCCTGGAAGGGGTTGGGTGTCGAGCAACAGGGGCATAACCTGGGGCACATGGAGCAGCCAGACAATCCGATCTGGATCAAGATCCGCCAGTACAACAGCCGTATGCTGGTGAGAATCATGGAAGCGTTGGAAAGTCAGGCCGAAGGCAGCGGCACCATGATGGACCACACTCTGATCGTCTACACCAGCAACAACGCCGACAAGCAACACACCAACGGCGCCAACTGGCCGGTCATGCTATTGGGCAACCTGGATGGCGCGATGAAGACCGGTTGCTTCACGCAACTGGACGGTAAGCGTCCGATCAACGCGTTGTTCGCGACGCTATTGCGGGCGGCCGGACAGGACTGTGATCGCTTTAACATGAATGACAATCTGGCCAAGAAGTTCGACGCCAGCACCGGTCCCCTCCGTGAAGTACTGGCATGAACTTCGTCGGTTTTACCAAGCTCAGCGTCGTTATGGCACTGATGCTGGCGGGGGCCTCGCTGCTCGCGGCACGTGCAGAAACTTACACGCCCGGACAGCAGGTCGAGCAAGACTTTGCCAGTTTTGCCCGACCGTTTCTTGTCAACTACTGTGTGGACTGCCATAGCGACACAGATCCGGAGGGCAGTCTTTCGCTGCATAACTTGGGGCCTGTCGACGAAGTCAATTCGGGCACTTGGAAGGCTGTCTGGGCGCAAGTCACCTTAAAGGAGATGCCGCCCTCGACAATGGATCAGCCCCACGTCATGGAGCGGTTAAAGTTTTCAGATTGGATCGTCAGTGAATTGACAAGTGTCATGCAAGACAAGGGTGGGTTTCACGCTCACCTTGACCCGCATAAGGCTAACTTTGTCGATCACGACCTGCTCTTCGGTCCACTGCCCGATGGAATCGAACTCGTACCAACCGCTTCCCCGGCCCGCCTCTGGCGAGTGACGCCGCAGGAACACTTAACGCGCTTGAACGAGTTGATCAACACGGAACCTGAGTATGATCCGCAATACCCAGGCCTACGCACCCACGGCGATGCCGTACCAACCAATCACGGCGGCGAACTCAAACTCTATTTCGGAACCGATCGCATTATCAAGTGGCAAGGCGGGACGGTCGCCTACGCCACCGCAGTCAAGAGCGTCCCCGCCGTCCTGTCGTCAGCGCGAAATCATGGGCTGAAAAACTACCCTGACTTCTACACCGTCAACAGTGCCGAAGCGACGCAAATCCTAAGCGTTGCCGACGACATCCTTCGCTACATGGCCTACGGGCCCCTCAGTATCGCCGAACCGGACCAGATCACGGACGACCCGGGTTCGTATAAGATGGAGGGCGACATCCGTGGCCTGCCCACCAGCCTGGTCTACAGTACGAAAGTCGTACGGCCGCTGACACCAGTCTATGACTTGCTGCGCCAGGATGGCTTCAACGAGGCGGATTTGCGAGCCGCGGTGGACTTCCTGTTCGAGTCGCTGACCTTCCGACCGCCGAGCGAGTCCGAATCAGATGCCTATCTGGCGATCGCTAATCAATCGATCGAGAAAATTGGCGAGGAAGATGGCGCCGTGCTCGGGTTGTCATCCATCTTTCTCGATCGTGATGCTCTCTTTCGACCTGAACTTGTGGAGCAGGGAGAACCTGATCGCTACGGACGCGTGATGCTGCAGGACTGGGAATTGGGGCTGGCGGTCAATCACGCGCTGCGATACATCCGGCCCGACGAACAATTGCGGCGGGCGATCGTCGCTGGTCAGATGCGGACTAAGGCAGATGTGCAACGCGAAGTCAAACGCATCCTGGCCGACGACAGCATTCGAAAGCCACGTGTGCTGCGTTTCTTTCGCGATTACTTCGACTACGACCTCGGGGGATACATATGCAAGGACTCCAAATCGCTTGCAGATACGGGCGTTAGCATCAGGGGCACAGCCCATTATACCGCGATGTTCGATGCGACAGCGAGCACCGATCGGTTGATCGAACTGATTCTGCAGGACGACCAGGACGTCTTGAAGCAGTTGCTGACGACTGACAAGGTCGTCGCCACCGAGGCGGACAACGTTTATTTTGGCAGGCAGCATTCCAGGGAGGAACGAGCCGCATCTGTGGCTGTGGCGAAAGCGGCAGCCGAAGCGGCCGAACTCGAGGCCGATAAGGATGCCGACCCCGAGAAAAAGCCGCCGAAGCCTCGAGTGCAGAAACGACAGGAAATCAACCATAGGGTTTCCGAGGTAAACCTTTCGGGACCGAAGATTTACGCCCGCGTTAGTCGTCGCAGCTTCGGCAACGGTTCGCTGAAACCGGAACGTATCTTGGCCACGGCACCGGAAGGGCAACGGCTGGGCATCCTGACCCACCCCAGTTGGCTCGTTTCACACTCCGATGCCATGGATAATCATGCCATCCTCCGCGGCCGCTGGATTCGCGAACGGTTGCTGGGCGGCGGTATTCCCGATGTGCCGATCACCGTCGATGCGATGCTGCCCGATGAGCCAAACAGTACACTCCGCGAGCGGATGCGCGTGACCAGGGAGAGCTATTGCTGGACGTGTCACAGGAAGATGGATCCGCTGGGCTTACCATTTGAGATGTATAACCACGCAGGGCTATATCGCGAGACAGAGCTTGATGATCCCGTCGACACCACGGGCGAAATCATCGATTCCGGCGAAGCCACGCTGGATGGTAAAGTCGCCGACGCCATTGAGATGATCGAAAAAATCGCGGCGAGCCAACGTGCCGAACAGGTTTTTGTCCGCCACGCTTTCCGTTTCTGGATGGGCCGCAACGAAACCCTCAACGACGCTCCCGTTCTGC
>SKZY01000443.1 GCA_007127095.1 Planctomycetaceae bacterium | reverse complement strand
GACAGGCGATCAGATTGGGGTATCAGGCGGTCTTGGTGACGCCGATCGACATGCCCGATTTGACCACCGACCACCTGGCCCGATTGATCGCTCGCTGGGCCCAGACTCAGCGAGTGGTTTGTGCCGAGTTCACCACCGGTCGCCCCGAGCCGATGCCGGCGATCTATCCGGCTGGCTATACCGATGAGATCGAAATTCTGGCTGCTTCAGACCACCGCGGGCTCCGTGGCTGGCTGGCCGGCCAACCGTTTGACCCGGTTGCACTGCCTGCCGAGGCATCGCGGAACGTCAATCGCCCCGAAGATTTGACGATGAAGGATTGCCGGTGATGTTGAGGATCGAGCGGAGAAATGAAAGGTTGGGAACCTTTTCTGCGAAGCGGCGAAGGACGAGTGCTTCGCAAAAAGAGCCTGATATTTTTTCCCCACGAATTGCATTCAGCCGACGGAGGATTGCAATTCTGACAAATCGGTTGTAATCACTACCAGGTCAGATAGCGGATCACGTTGCGTACCGGCTGCCCGGGTACGTAGGCGACCGGTTGACCGAGAATCCCCTGGCCGACTTGCACCGGGAAACGGTCTTGGCCGAACGAAACGAGCGGACGATAGCCGGGTGAGCCCGGAATCACCGTCGGTCCTGCGGTCATCGGCATCCCCAATGAGGGGTCGTACGTGGGCGGCAAAATCGTCGGCGGCCCGAGTTGCGCCGGGGGCGGAGCGTAGACTGGCGGTGACGATGTCGCCCCGACCGTCGTCACGTAGCCGGTCGGCGGGGCACAGCGGATCCGGTCGGATCGATACGAAGAGGGTCCCGATACATTCCGGCAATTGCCGAGGGTGGCGAATCGGTCACCGAGCCGTGGTTGGGCCAGCGGCGCATAGTCGCCACTTTGACCGGCCGGCAGTGAGGACCCGGCTGAGCTTCCCGACCGGGGCACCGGCGTCAGCCCTGACCCATTCGACGATGGCCCGTTTGGCGATAGTCCGCTCGGCGATGTCGGCCCGCTCGGTGACGGCATCAGATCAGGACGCGGCAGCGGCGTGTTATCACTACTCGGCGGAGGCGTCGTGATCGGACCGAGCGATTGTGACGAGTCGAGTTGTTGCGGCAACGAGTTCGGTCCTGACGGCGATTGTGACGGCGCAGGCATCGAAAAATTGTCGGCTTGCATCATCACCGCTTGACGCACGTACGACGTTTCCCCCACGGCGGTAGATGGACGGACCGACCCCGCAGTGTCGTCCCGATAGGCGTCGACCGCTGAAGCTGCCCCGATCGGTCGCAACCGCGTCTGTGGCGTTTCCCAGTCCTCAACACCCGGTGATGTCGGCGATTCGGCAAACGCCGACCGTGGTATGGGGGCGAGGACGCCGGTCAGCGCGACGACGATCGCGGCAACGTGATTGATGTGGTTGTCCATTTCGAATCCCTGGGGGCGTGACACTTTTCGGGCAATTTCGGTATCTGGCATAAACGCTCTGAGGTGCAACCCCAATGCCAAAAGCGCGGCATCGGCAGCGTGAACGGCGGCAGCGACGTCGCTGGGACCAAAGAGATAGCGATGTCGAATCGGCTCGAACGATTGCTGGTGCCACCAGTTCCACCCTTTTGAGCCGGTTGCAAAAAACGGCTCGGAGGGTGTTGAACTTAGGCTCGACGTCGTCGTTGAGGGCGTTAGACTAGATCGAGTCCCGTTCGCGGGCGGGCCGATCGTTCGGATTTCACTCGCTACCTACTTGTCGTGCCTCTCTGTACACATCCATGACGTTGACCAGCCACGCGATCGTGATGCTCGCCAAACTGTTCAGCGGCTTCACGGTGCGGTGGATCGACTGTACACCGGACACCTGCCAGCGGATCTACTTCGCCAACCACACCAGCCATCTCGATGCGGTCGTGCTCTGGTCTGCCTTGCCGAAAGGTGTCCGTACGCTGACCCGTCCGGTCGCGGCGAAGGATTATTGGTCGACCGGGTGGCTCCGTCCCCACATCGCGAAATCGTTCAATGCGCTGTTGATCGATCGCCAAGAGATCAAGGTCCACCAGAGTCCGATTGACCTGATGATTCGCCAAATGGGTGACGTCTATTCGTTGATCGTATTTCCCGAGGGCGGTCGCGCCGACGGCGACGAGATGGGAACTTTCAAGAGTGGATTGTACTATTTGGGTAAGAAGCGACCGGACTTGGAATTGGTTCCGGTCTACATCGATAACGTCAATCGGATTTTGCCTCGAGGCGAGGTATTGCCGGTGCCGTTGTTGAGTTGCATCACGATCGGCCCCCCGATTTGGTTGGAATCGGGGGAATCGAAAACCGCGTTTCTCAACCGAGCCCGCAATGCGGTCAAACGTTTAAAAGACCTCTGATCCGTAAACTCGACTCTGATCCGGCACCGCTTTGGACCGACCCGTCACCTGCTCCGACGTTCACGACCCGCGGTATTCGTCCGCTTTGGCGGAGCGATATCGGTTGCGTCTGACGCCCCAGTGGATCGACTGGTTCGATCGACCGGCAGCGGATAGCGGATTGGTCGGAGAGTTTTCGTCGGTGGTCGACCCGAAGTCATTGCTGGAGGAATCGCCTGAGCCGATTTGGCCGGGATTGATGCCGCCCGACCTGCTCCCGTTGATCGGTAATTCGATGGGCGATTGGCTTTGTGGTCGTGTCGGTGCCGACGACACGATTGTCGAAGTGGTGCATTGGTACCACGGTGGTGGCGATTGTTTGCCCTATGGCGACACGATCGCCGAGGCGATCCTGTACGACGCTCTCGCTTCCCGGTTCCCGGGCAAAGCGCGGCGGTTGGCGGTCCCGGCGACCGATCAGCTCGAACCGACGACCGACAGCTTGAGAACCACGCCGTCGCTACGCTGGGCGACCAACCATTTGCCGCCCCAGGCCGGCGAAGTGTTGCGAGCCGATTTTCCTGTCGCCGATACCGCGCACCACTTGCTCGGGCTCGGAATCGCCGTCGTCCCACTCTGCTGCGACTTGACGCTAGCGGCGCTCGACAACGAGTTACTGCGCCGGATGACGCCGCAAACCGCCGCGTTATTGGAGGCTCGCTGGGAACACGACGTGGTCCGTTGGATGTTTGACACGCGAAACCTGCCGCCGGAGATCGCCCAGCGGCTAGCAGTCCTTTGGGCCCTGCCGGCTGCCGATTGGCGAACGCAGGATTGGGAGACCGCGCGAGTCCATTGTCGCCAGGTGGCCGATCGGCGAGACGACTTGGCCTGGGCCCACGATATTCTCGGCTGGGCGGCCGAACGCGATGGCGATCTTACAACCGCGATCAGCCATTACCGCCACGGCGCGTTGACTTCGGTATTTTCCGATCAAGCGGTCCGTTTTCGAACCCACTTTGAGAGTGATCGGGTCTGTAAGTTTTCGGTCGCTCGATTGGTTCAACTCAACGCCGCCGACCAACTCGACGCCGAATACGTTTCCCACCTGCGGATGGCCCAAGGCGCGATGGAGTCGGAATCGCCGGGCTGGCGTGATCGCGTCTCTGATTACTGGCTCAGGCACGCCCGTTCGGCCGACGCCGCGAGCGCCACCACCGACCGGTCATCACCCAAAGCGTCGACCGAGCTAGCTGCGGCCCAGCGTTATCAGACGCTTTATCGGGCCGGGTGGGATGTCGGTTGCGATTCGATCCGGCGATACTGTCAGCTGTTGGGCGAATTGGCTGAGGCTGCCGAAGCCGCTCGGCAACTCGGTCGCGCATCGCTGGCGCGGACGCACCAAGCCTGCCTCCGTGCCCGTTATCTGTTCGGCTGAACGGACATTTTTTTCCAACCGATCCTTACACACGCCTGGCGAACCGCCGGGGAGAGATCATGTCTTACGATAACGATTGGGAGCCCCGTTCTCGGCCTGAAACCCCACAGTCGGGCCAAAGTTACCCACCGAGTCAGTACGAACTGGACAACCAGTCGGGGTCGAAATCGGGCGGGCGCACACTGTTGTGGGTGATTGGCATCCTGGCGGCTATCGGTTTTACCGGGATCGCCGTCTGCTGCGGAACCGGCTATTTTGCTTGGACAATTGCCCGCCAAGAACTTGCCAAACAGGTCCGTCAACAGATCGCCGGCTCCCCGGAAATCGCGGAACACGTCGGCGACGTCGAATCGGTGGCGATTAATCTGACGGCCACGCAGCGGTCGAACGAGCCCGGAAAGATGGTCTTCGACGTTCAAGGTAGCCGCGGGTCGGCCCAACTGGCGGTCGATATGAGCAGTCTCGATCGCCCCGATCAGGCCGAGGCCTATCTACTGATTCTCCCCGATGGCCAGCGAATCCCGCTGACCGGTCTGAGCGGAACCGCTCGAGAGGTCGAAAGTGAACCACCGCCAGACGCGTCGCTGCCGTCCGACGCACCGGTGCCTGCGGCGCCGTCGGAAATCGACCCGCCTGCTGAGAATGAGGCTAACAATGGTCGGATCTTGACCCACGTGGCTTGACGACGCCCAGCCTGTCGCGTCTCCTGACGCGATCATGAAGGGTCGAGGCGGCGGTCGTCTCAGCCCCTGCGCTTCACGACTTGGAAGCGAACGCCGACTCGAAACTCCAGAGAATCTGATTGATGAAGGTTGCCACCTTTGACACCGATAAGGGCACGATCCGGATCGAATTGTTTGCCGACAAAACGCCCAAGACGGTCGCTAATTTCGAGAAATTGGTCTCGTCGAACTTCTATGACGGCTTGATTTTTCACCGCGTTATCCCCGATTTCATGGTCCAGGGTGGTTGCCCCGAGGGACGGGGCACCGGCGGTCCGGGATACAAGTTCGAAGATGAGTTCCACCCTGATCTCAAACATGACAGCCCCGGTGTCCTCTCGATGGCCAACGCGGGGCCGAACACCAACGGCAGCCAGTTCTTCATCACCCACCTGCCGACGCCTTGGCTCGACGGTAAGCACAGTGTCTTCGGCAAGGTGATCGAAGGCCAAGATGTCGTCGACGCGATCCGGCAGGGTGACCAGATGAAAACGGTCACGATCAGCGAGGAGTGACCGAGGATTTTGGTATGCTGGGCGGTCGCCGATCGCCCAGCGCGGGCGGCGGCCTGTTTCGACCACCCGCCGACGAGATTGATTATGTGGCCGCTCAGCCCCCGCCTCGCCTTGCTCACCCTGCTTGCCGCCTCCGCGAATCATTCACTTCCCGCATCTGCCGGTGAAAAACTCGCTTTCTATATCGGGACCGCGACCAGCGATGATGAGGGCGGGATTCACTACAGCCAAATCGATCTGGACGATGGCAGTCTCGCACCGCCTCAACTCGCCACTCCGGCCAAGCGGACTTCGTTCATCTGGCTTCATCCGACGTTGGATGTGCTCTACAGCGTTGCCGAAGTCGAGCCACCGGGTGAAGAAAAGCACCCCGCTTGCGTCGCTTGGCAACGCGACCCGACCGACGGAACGCTATCGCTGCTGAATTACCAACACGCCGGCGGCAGCGGTCCCTGTTTCGTTACCGTCCGCGACGATGGCCGCTTCGCCGCAGTCGCCAACTATGGCAGCGGCAGCACGACGATCTATCCACTCGCTGCCGACGGACGCCTTTCACCGGCGTCGGCGACCGTCCAGCATGAAGGGAGCGGCCCGGTCGCCAACCGGCAAGCCGGCCCGCACGCCCACAGCGTTCGCTTCGACGCCAGCGGTTCCCGGTTGCTGGCCGCCGACCTCGGCACCGACGACATCTTCGTCTTCGACGTCTCGAAGTCGGGCGAATTGACCCCATCTCGGCCACCGAGTCTGATCAATCCTCCGGGCAGCGGACCACGCCACTTTGTGTTCTCACCCGATAACCGTTTCGTGCTCTCATTGGGCGAACTTTCGGGAACGATTTCGACCTTTGCCTTCGGACCGGTAGACGCTGACGCCGACTCGGCGGAGGATCCAACCGCGGGAATCGAACCTCTGTCGACCGTCAGTACGATGGCCCCGGGGACCCCTGACGATGCCAATCGCTGGTGCGCCGAAATCCTGTTTCACCCGAGCCTTCCGGTCGTTTATTGCAGTAACCGAGGCCCTCACGAAATGGCGATCTTTGACTACGACCCCGGCAGTGGGCAACTGATTCGACGGAGCGGCTTGCCGTGTGGCGGGAAGACGCCGCGGAACTTCCGGTTGACGCCCGATGGCAACTTCCTCTTGGTCGCCAACCAAGATTCGGACAACATCGCCGTCTTTCGTGTCGACCCCCGCAACGGCGACCTCGAACCGACCGGCCACAGCATTACTGTCGCCAAACCGATGTGCATCAAGTTCGTTCACTGACACCGAATCACGGGTGCCGCTGATGACGTGGGTCGGGGATGACGAATTCCGTCAACGGGTTAGAAAGCGATGCACGGTCCGCTGCGAATACGTCTCGCCAGGCCGCAACAAAGTCGACGGAAAATGCGGATGGTTCGGGGCATCGGGATGATGTTGCGTTTCCAAACAGAACGCTTCGTGCGCTCCATAACCGCCCGACAGAGCGTTTCCGGGTAGGTGATTGCCCGTGTACAACTGCATCGCCGGCTGAGTGGTCCAGACTTCCATCACTCGCCCCGACCCCGGGTGTTCGGCCCGGGCCGCTAAACGCAGTTCACCGGCATTCCCACGGATCACGAAACAGTGGTCGTAACCTTTGGTTGCCGCGAACTGATCGAGTCGTTCGGCCAGCGGCGTCGCTTGCCGGAAGTCGAGTCCGCTGCCATCGACCGAGTTAATCCGGCCGGTCGGGATCAGGTCGGCGTCGACATCCAACACCTCATCGGCTTCGATCGTGAGTACCGTATCGGTAGCCAGACCGCTGCCGGCGCCGCCGAGGTTCCAGTAGCTGTGGTTGCAGAGGTTGACGTGAGTCGGCGCATCGGTGGTGGCGGAAAACGTCATCGACAGCTCGTCGTCATTGCTGAAACTGTAATCGGCGGTCGCCTTGAGCGTTCCCGGAAAGCCTTCCATTGCGTCTGGGCTGACCAATTCGAACCGGACCCCGGCGACGTCGCCGTCGTTGTATATCTCGGCCTGCCAGAGCAGGTGATCGAAACCGATCGTCCCGCCATGCAGATGGTGTTTGCCGAGATTCTTGGTCACCTGGTACGATCCGCCGTCGATCGTAAACTGGCCGTGACCGATCCGGTTGCAGAACCGGCCGATCGTCGATCCGAAATGGGGATGGCGATCGAGATAGGGCGGCAGTGAGTCGAACGACAGATTGACGTTATCGATCTTGCCGGCGGCATCAGCGACGTTCACGTCCATCAGGACGGCGCCGTAGTTGGTCAACCGGACCGAATGGCCGCGGTGATTGGTGAGCGTGAACAGGGCGACGGGTTCACCGTCGGGCGTCTGTCCGAAGGGGACCGATTGAATCTGCATGGCCTTTCCAGACTTGTATTTCGGAGTGTCCGCGTGAATCAGGCGGAAGTAACGAGCGGCGACCGACACGATGACCGTCATTCGACCGAGAGCGGACGGCTTCCGGCGAAGCTCGCTCGGGGGGACGACCCCTTCTCGAAATCGTGCCATGGCGTTGCCGTCGCCGACAGGGGGCGATCGTTGAAAATCGGTGACGTGTCGATCGCCAGCCCGTTTTTTCAAGCCGCATTGAGTGGTTACAGCGACCTGCCGATGCGGGTACTCGCCCGTCGACACGGCGCCGCTTACACGCTCTGTGAGGTGATGCTGGACCAGTTTTTGGTCCAGTTGACCGATCGCCCCAAGACCCGACATTTCTTGGAAATATCGCCAGAGGAAAGCCCGGTAGGTGGGCAACTGATGGGCAGTGAACCCGAACAATTCGCCGCCGGCGCGGTCAAATTGGCCGCTGCCGGGTTCAATGTCATCGACATCAACTTCGGCTGTCCCGTGAAAAAGGTGCTCGGTCGGTGCCGTGGCGGTTTTCATCTCTCTCAACCCGAGGTGGCGCTCGAAATCGTCGCTCGGACCCGCGATGCCGTCCCGGCTGACCGCCCGGTGACGGTCAAGATGCGCCGCGGGATCGACGATACCGCCGAAGCTCTCGACCACTTTTTCCGGATCCTCGATGGCGCGTTCTCTCTCGGTGTCGCCGCCGTCACGGTTCACGGCCGGACCGTCCAACAACGCTATGTCGGTCCCAGCAGTTGGCCGTTTTTGGCCGAAGTCAAACGCCACGTCGGCCCGCAGCGGTTGATCTTCGGCAGTGGCGACCTGTTCACCGCCGATGATTGCTTGCGGATGATCGATCAAACCGGTGTCGACGGGGTGACGATCGCGCGCGGTGCGATCGGCAATCCGTGGATCTTTCGTCAGGTCGATGCACTTTGGCGGGGCGAACCGATGCCGCCGCCACCGACACTCGCCGAACAGGCCGAGGTGATCCGTGAACACTACCGACTCTGTCAGCAGACCTACGGTGAAAAACGCTCGACCGTGATGATGCGCAAGTTCTGCATCAAGTACTCGGCCAGTCATCCCGATCATGCCACCGTCCGGGCGGCCTTGGTCGGGGTCGGCTCGATGGCCGAAGTTGAGTCGGTTCTGCAAACCCATTACGCCGATGATCGCCCGGGATGCTACGTCGGTCCGGAAGTCCACGGGGCGCAACAAGAAGGTGGATCATGAACCGTGATCCCGACCGCACCGATATTTCCCGATCTGCATGCCATCTCTATCTGGCCGGTTACCGAGGTTCGGGAAAAAGCTCCGTCGGTCAACTGCTTGCGACCCGGCTACGTCGGCCATGGATCGATCTCGATGATGCGATCGAGTCACGCGTGGGCCGTTCGATCCGAGAGATTTTTGCGTCGGGCGGTGAAGCCGAGTTCCGCGATCGGGAGGAGGCGACGCTGGCGGCGATCGCCAGCCAACCGCCAGCCGTGATTTCGCTCGGTGGCGGTGCCGTGTTGCGGCCGAACAACCGCCGATTGATCGCTGACACCGGCGTCTGCGTCTGGTTGCAAGTCGACGCCACCACCGTTTTGGAGCGATTGAAACGTGACGCCAGTACCGCCGAACGAAGACCCGCACTGACCGGACTGCCACAGCGAGAAGAGATCGAAAAGCTATTGGCGGAGCGACAACCGCTCTACGATCAGGTCGCCCGCTACCGAATCGACACCGTCGGTCGCGAAATCGACGAGATCGCCCAGCAAACGTTGGCGGCGATTCGAGCCGACCGGGCCGCGCCGTTGCCGCCCAGCCTGATCAATCCTGACGAAACGCCGCCGGCGTGACCCAGTGCCAAAGTGGTTCCTCACCCGGCGCTGCTTCGGGGGTGCCCGGTTCGATCGGCTCCGGGAGCGTTTCGTCGCCATCGGGCGCTGAACCGTCCGCCTGGCCTGCCGAGTCGGCATCTTCGGTGTCCGAGATTCCCGCCGACGAGTCGCTCGCTGCCGCCCGGTCCCGCGGTTGGTCGATCGGCATTTCGCCAAACCAATTTTCGTATTCCAAAGGGCTGTTGCGACGATGCGAACGACGTGTCGGACGCAAACCGCGTCGGACGTCGGGAGTCCCGTTGATGACCACGTCACCGGTTTGAAACGGTCCCGTGCCGAAGTACCAATTGCTTTCGCTGATACTTTGGGTTTCCCGCATCCCCGATTGCCAAACCCCGACACCGTCGACCGTCCGATAAGCGAACACGCCGACCTTGGCGACGCCGATGTGGATCGCCTTTTTGATCAACGCGATCTCGGGCAACGTCCCCGAACCGCCGACGAGAACTGCCGGAACCTGAGTCTCGGGAATCCCGATCATCGAATCGTGACGCGTCGTCGCGACCGAACCGGCCCGGGCCTCGACAACGACCGCGGCTTGTTCAAGTTCGGGAACCAGCCGAGCCCCGCTGGCCAGCAGGTGCTGGCGCAACGCGCCGGTCAGGTAGCCGCTGTAGGTGACGTCGCCCAAGTTGGTCGTGTCGAGATAGACGTCTTGTCCGGCAAGCACCGTCAGATTGAGCTGACCGACCGCCCGATCGATCGCGTGGGAGAGCAACAATTCTTCCGAAGCGCTCCGTGAAGTATCGGTCAACCGCGTCGCACCGCATCCGGTCAGCAAGACGACCAGTCCGATGGACCAGAGGAACCGTAGCGGCTTTCCTGAACTCGGTTTCACAAACACGGCTTCATGCGTCGGAGGAAGGGACTGTTCTGTTGAATCGGCCAATAACGATTGTCCGGCCATCGACAGGGACGACGCCGAGATAATCGATACAACCGTCAGACTCCTCCAACCGCCGCGTTCGGATCAATCGACCTCCGTCTCGACGTCGCCCAGCCTGTCTGCGATGCCAGGTATCAATTCGGCGGCGTTGCGGTAATAAATTTTTCGCAGCGTATCATCGGGCAGACCGAGTCCGTGAATCTGCCACAAACCCTGTGGAGGAGGCGTTTTCTCGCTGTAGTCGAAGGCTTGGTCCCGTGTTTCCAAGAATCGCCAATAGGCGTGCAACCGCTGTTCGGGCCACGGGCCATCCGTGGCGAAGAGGACGCGGTCGGCGTGTCGGATCAGAAACTTGCGTGCCGAATAAGGTTGCCGCCCCAATTCGCTGATCCGCGATGCGATGTCGAGATACAGATTGGGATAGGTGTCCAGCCAAACCGAGAGCGTCTCTAGGTCGTGCTCACTGCTGGCCAGGTGAGCGGCGATGAAGCGGGTTTGCGGGTGGCGAGCGATCACGCGGTTGCGGGCCTGCAGCAGTTCGTCCAGCGCCGGAAACTCAGGGCCGTGAAAGCTCCAACTCGGGTTGCGGCTGAGTTCCTCCCAGCGTTCGTTGAAGCGATCGACCGGGTCGAAGAAGGCCGCCGGATCGCCGCTGTGGATCAATACCGGGATTCCCAATCGTCCGCAGGCCGCCCAGATCGGGTCCCACCTCGGGTCGTCGATCCGCAGCAACTCCCCCTCGGCATCCTTGTATTCCAAGCCCAATCGCTTGAAGACTTTCAACCCGGCAACCCCGCGGTCGACGGCGGCGCTCAAGCGGGCGGCGGTGCGGTCAGCGAATCCGTGGCGGAGGCAGTCCCACGTGGCCGGGTCTTGAGGGTCGCCATCACCCTGCCAGTCGATATTGGCGAAAATCACGAATCGGTCCCGATATCGCCGATGTAAAAAATCGATGTGACTGTCTAATTGTCCGCCGAGCCGCCCGTCGAGCGAGACGCAGACGCGAATGTCGTTACGGTCCATCAACCTGACAAAATCGTCCAACGCCTGCTCATTGTGTCGTAACTTGTAGAAAAAATGGGTATGCACGTCGACGACCGGAAACTTCGCCCCGCTGATCTCGGTCCGCGGCGTGACCAGCCGACTGCGGGGGGTGAACAGTCGAACCGACAGGTCGCGCCCCGCTTCGCCGTCGAGCGGGAGCGGCACGTCGGCGCCCTGGTTGTCGGTAGCTTGATCGTCGGTTTTTCGGTCGGCCGCGATGTCGTCAGCCGCGGTTGCCGCGGTCGGAATGACTCCTCGGTTGACGATCAGCGATAGAATCAACAGGAACGAAAACGAACGTGTCATGGGGCAGCATGCTGAGAGGAATACGGAACTTGTGATTGGCGATCAGACAGAACAGCAAAGCTTGGGGGAACAGCTGCAAGCCGAGGAATTGAGTCGTCGGCCGACGGCTCCACCGGCGGTGCTGCCGGGTTATCGGCTCGATCGTTTCTTGGGGGCTGGGACGTTCGGCCAGGTCTGGTTTGGCCATGACTTGAACACGGGACGCCCGGTCGCCGTCAAATTCTACCTGCACCGTGGCGGCGTCAATTGGTCGCTGCTGTCCCGTGAGGTGAAGAATCTGGTGCAGTTGTCGGCCGAACGGTCGATCGTGCAGGTGTTGGATGTCGGCTGGGATGCCGAACCGCCATTCTACGTGATGGAGTTCCTACCCAACGGATCGCTGGAGGATTTGCTGCAGGCGACCGGCCGACTGCCGGTCAGCCAATCGGTCGATATCTTTCGCAAGATCTGTGTCGGTTTGAACCATTGCCACGGTCGCGGGGTGCTGCACTGTGACCTCAAACCGGGCAATATCCTGCTCGATTCCGACAATTCGCCACGCCTGGCCGATTTTGGTCAGAGCCGGATGTCACACGACCAATCGCCTTCGCTGGGCACCTTGTTTTACATGGCTCCTGAGCAAGCGAACCTCGACGCAGCCCCGGATGCGCGGTGGGACGTCTATGCCTTGGGCGTGATCCTGTACCGAATGCTGACCGGCAAAATTCCCCACCGTGACGAATCGCTCCTCGGTCGGATCGACACCGCCGGGTCGCTGCCCAAGCGGCTCGAACATTATCGCACCGCGATCGTGAATGACGTCCGTCCGATCGCTCATCGCGGTCGTCGTGGCGTCGACCGGTCGTTGGCGGCGATCGTCGATCGCTGTCTCGCCCCCGATCCGGCGCAACGTTTCGCCAACGTTCAACAGGTGTTGGCGGCGCTCGACCAAAGAGACCAAGCGCGGGCCCGGCGTCCGTTGATGCTGTTGGGCATCGTCGGCCCGCTGTTGTTGATGCTGTTCAGCGGCGGCTTCGCCGCCTACAGCATTCTCGAAACCAGCAGCCGCGCGACCGAAGCGTTGCGAACCGAGGCGCGGGCCAGCAACCAGATGGCCGCCCGGTTTGCGGCCCGGTCATTGGAAAACGAACTGCAGAGCTACTTTCACGTCTTGGCCCGTGAAGCGGCTGATGGCGCCACTCGTGCCGTCTTTCGTGACCTACTGGCGTCGGACGAAATGACTCAAATGCGACAACGGATCATCGATGCCCCCGCAGAAGCGGCCGGCGATCGAGAAAACTTCCTGCGGCACGCCGATCGCCTCCCGCTCGATGCCCAACTCAGCCTGCGTTTAACCGACTACCTCGATGACCCCGACAATTTGCTGCCCGATATTTCGACGATGTTCATCACCGACGCCCAAGGGACGATCGTAGCGATCGCGTTCGACACCGATGTCGAGGAGGCGCAGCTGAGTACCGGTATGAACTTTGCCTTCCGTACCTACTTTCACGGCGAACGGAACGAATTGCCTCGCGATACGCCGCCTAGGTCGATCACCCCGTTGACCGGGCCGCACGTTTCACGGGCCTTCCAAAGCACCGCCACCGGGTTGTGGAAATTGGCTTTCAGCATGCCGATTTACCTCACCCCCGAGCGGGCGGCCGGCGACCCGGAAACCGAACTGCGACCGCCCGACGGCGTCTTCGTGATCACGACCAACCTGGGCGATTTCGAATCGACCAGCGATGGCAAACTGAGTGATCAATTGGCCGTGGTTGTCGATGTTCGAGAAGGCCCACTGAGAGGAACGGTCTTGCAGCACCCGTTGATGGATCGCCATGCCGACAGCGTTTCACCGTTAGGAGAAGAACACTTTCAGGTCGAACCTCGAGTACTCGATGAATTGCTCGCCGGCGGCGATGTCGACTACCACGACCCGATGGCGGCCGCTCCGGGTGGCGAACTGTTCGCCGGCAAATGGCTCGCCGCGGTCGCGCCCGTGTCGCTGCCGAGAGAAATCGTCGGCCCCAACGGGCGATTCACCCCCAGCGGCTCGTTTTCATCGGTCGTCCCACTCGACGCTACCCGCACGGGGACCGATGGCACGCCGACGACCACCGAAGATGACCGTGTCGCCGCCAAAGACCGCTCGACGGTACCGACGACCGAGTTGCTCGTGTTGGTGCAATACCGCTTGTCGAAGGTGTTCGCCCCGGTCGGTGAACTCAAACGCCGGCTATTGGTCGACGGCGCGGTGACATTGGCGATCATCTTCATCCTGACCGTAGCGATGTGGCGATACGTCAACCGGATCAATGACCCGACCCGCTTCGATGACGCGTTGCCGCCGATCGATCCGGGAAACGAACCGACGATCACGGTCCGTTAGGCACCGCGAATGGCCCCGCAGTCACTGGCCGAAACGGTTTACTGCCTGAAACGCGAGCCCTCGGGGCAGGTCGTCGGTGAGTTTGATTCGAACCACTTCTCCGCCCAGGCGGCTTTGAGTGTCGGGAATCGTTGATTGGAGCCGGTTCGACGCGAATTCAATCCGGTCGTCCAATGTCGCTCCGCAGATGACGAAACGGGTAAGAAGCCACGACCTCACAGACGATCTGTTGTAGCCGATAATCGGAGTCTTGAGCCTTTTGCTGAATCTGCTCGACGATCGGCAGATCGGCCAGTTCCAATTTTCGGCCCAGGGCGTAGCTGAGCAGGTGCTCGATGAATCCGCGGGTGAACTCGTGTGGGTCATGGCGGAGCAGGCTTTTGAACTCGGCGGGACCGTCGAAGACGCGGCCGTTCCACTCGCCCCGCGCGTCCACCGCCTGACCGCCATCGAACTCGCGCCAGGCGCCGATAGCGTCGAAATGCTCTAGGGCGAAGCCGGGCGGGTCGATCCGAATGTGGCACGAATAGCAGGCCGCCTGGCTGCGGTGGGCCTCGAAACGGGCACGAATGCTCTCGGCCGCGGCAGATTCCTGAGTGTCGTCATCAAACGCGAATGCCACCTTCGGCTCGGTCGGCGGGCGGTTGAAGATGGTCTCCAACATCCACGCGCCGCGTTTGACCGGGCTGGTGCGAAACGGCAGCGACGTGACCGTCAGCGGGGCGGACATGGTCAGGTAGCCGCCCCGCGAGGAGTCGGCCAGTGGCAGCCGCCACCAGAGGTTGTTCGAGCTACGGTCGGAGGGGGGCTGTTCGCGATTGCCTACGGCTCTACCAGCCTCTGGAGGATCGAGTTGCTGGTCCAGATCGAATTCGTACAGGCGGGCCAGCCGAGGATTGACCCAGGTGTAATCGGCTGCGATCAAATCGAGGATGCTGCGATTCTCAACCTGCACGGTTTCAAACAGCAGCAGGGCCTCGACAAGCTGCGAGGCGTGCAGCGTGTTCTTCCCCTGCGGGCCCGAATAATACTGCTTGAACAGCCGCCGGTCCGGCTGGGAGGTGTACAACTGATCGAGCCTGAGCCACTGGACCGCGAACGATTCGCTCAGCTCGCGCGACTTGGGATCGCGGAGCATCCGCAGCGTCTGGGCGGTCAGTGTCGCTTCGTCACTCAGCTCCCCACTGTCGGCCAACTTCATCAGTTCCTCGTCGGGCATCGACGACCAGAGGAAGTAACTCAGACGATTGGCCAGTTCATGGTCGGTCAGCGGACGAACCGTTGGTGAGTGGCTCGCCGCGGGAAGGGGTAACTCGGTGCCGCTGGGATTGGCGGATTCGGCCAGGAACAAAAAGCTGGGCGATGACAAGACGGCTTGTACGGCGACGCGGATGGCGTCGGCTTCCGACCGGCCGGATTGCCGAGCGGATTCGAACAATTCAACGTACGGCACAATTTCGTCGTCGGTTAGCGGTCGGCGAAAAGCGTGTCTTAAGAAGACGATCAGACGTTCACGCGGTCCAACTGCAGGGGCAGCCTGTGCCGGTTCCGCATCGATCCCCAGCAACCAGGCAAACACCGCACTGTGCCGGGGCAAATCCGGATGATGGACGATCTCGCTCGCCAGGGCTACGTACTTCTCCAGCAACAGCGGCGAGACATTCATCGCATCGCCCCGATTGCGATAACCGTGTTCGGCCCGGTTGTCACCCGGCAGGCCGCTGGCAGGGAGCAGCACCGGATATTTGCCGCCATACTCCCGGACGCGAACGGTCAGCGGCGACTCGAGTTTTCCCGTTTCTGGCTGGAAGTAGTTCTTGTTGGCCAAAGGAAGCCGTTCCGGGAACATGAACAGGTCGATATCAAGTGCCAGCAGATCGCGGACCGTGTTGTTGTACTCCAGCCGCGTCAGTCGACGCAGAATCGGCTTACCCGGATCGATCGCACCGAGCGCCGGGTCGGGGGCCGCAGCGATGCCTGCGATCCAGTCGAGAATCCGCCGCCGCTCGGCGTCGGTGGGCAACGCCGATTCCTTCGGCGGCGGCATCTGCCGCGACTCGACTTTGTCAAAAACGTATTTCCAGATCCCGCGGTCGCTGAGCACCTGCTCTTCGGATTCGAACCGCTCCAGGTTCACGCCCCCTTCGGCATCGTCGCCGTCGTAGTGGCAGTCGAAGCAGTAATTTTGCAGAATTGGTCGAACGTCGCGAGCGTATTGACCCCGATCCGCCGCGGCAGCGATACCAACCATCAGCCACAGCCAGGCGGCGATAGGATAACGAATCCGCGATGATTTCACTGATTTTCTCCTTTGATCGGCAGCTGATCGACGGGGTTGCCGTCCCGCGGTTCACTGGCGACCGATGCGGATGACGCCGTCAAGCCCAACTGCTTCAGCCACGTCTCGGCATGGTGCGGCCAATGCGTAACCGGCAGGTTTGTGGCACGCAGTCCGTAGCCGTGGCCGCCGCTGGTGTGGATGTGCAGCTCGGCCGGCACTCCGGCCTTTTGCAGCGCCGAGAACAATGCGACGCTGCTTTGGCAAGTGACATTGTCGTCGGCTGCATGGACGAAGAACATCGGCGGCGTCTGCTTGTCCACACGATAATCCTCCTTGAGAACGCCGTCTTTCTCGGCAATCCCGCCGGGATAGATCAGCAGCGCGAAGTTCGCCACGCACGGCGTCCGATCCGCCTCGTCGGTCGGCTCGTACAGCCGCCGGCCGTTCTTTACCGCCGTTAGCGCCGCCGTCTCGCCACCCGCAGAAAAGCCGAGAATGCCGATACGCTGCGGGTCGATGTTCCACTCGGCCGCTCGGTGGCGCGTGAGACTCAGTGCTCTCTGAGCATCCATCACCGGACCTTGCCATTTGCCGGGCACCCCGTGCTGCCGAGTCGGCACGCGGTATTTGACGACCACCGCGGCCATACCGATGCTGTTGAGCCACTCGGCCACCTCTGTCCCTTCCAAATCCCAAGCCAGGATACTGAACCCGCCGCCGGGACAGACAACGACCGCACCGCCGTTTGCTCGCTCGGCCGGCGGCAGGAAGACGTGCATCTCCGGGTCGCTGACGTTGCCCAGCTTGATGATCCGCCGTCCCGCGATCAGCCGATCTTCAGGCTTCGTCAGATCCTGCTCCGGTCCGTTAGTCACGGCGGGTGGACCCGGCGGTTCTTTCGGCCAAAGTCCGACAACCAACGGCTCCGCAGGCGGCAGCGCGTCGGCGTACAACGGCCAAACACTCACCGAGACAAGCAAGAATGAAATGTGCTTTAACATGCGATAAACACTTCGAGTTTTCCACGGCGAAAGCCCACGCCTGCCGAGACGTTGGAACATTTGATCGAATCCAATGCGGTTGAGCTTGACCAGATGCCGCAAGCCGTATTCCTCGAACTGCTCCACGGAGTGAAATTGGTCAATGATTGCCGCCAGGTGCGTTTATTCGCGTTGCACTTGGTGTTTATCTGATTGTCCCAGATCGGCTGACATTTCATACGGAAACCAGCGGCTTGACGATGCCGTCGCTCACGACGATTCATGACAATTCGTCCAATAACGCTGTGCTGTCCGCAAACCGTGTTTGCTTCATCCCGCCGATTTTGCCGAGCGTCAGCCAAAGGTCCGCCAGGGGGCGGTGCCCCTCGTAGTGCAGATGCCGCCCCGGCGCGACGGCTCCGGCGGCTCGGCCGGCCAGCAGCACCTGCAAATCGCGGTAGTTGTGCGAATCGCCGTCGCTCAGACCGCTGCCCATGGCGACGCAGCACGAATCGAGCAGCGTGCCGTCGCCTTCAGGGATCGCCGCCAGCCGCCTCACGACGTCGGCGTAAAACTCGACATGAAAGCGATCGATGCGGGCCAGTTTCTCCTTCGCCTCGTCCCCCTTGGTGTGCGTCAGCACGTGGTGGTTCTGCGGCGAATCGAACAGGTCGTGGTACATGCGGGGCGAGTCCCAGCGTTCCGGATCGACGACCAGCGTGACAACACGCGTCAGATCCTGCTGAAACGCGAGGATCGTTAGGTCGGCCATCAACCGCAGGTAATCGCCGCGTTTCTCGGGAATTCCGGCCGGTTGGGTCAGAGGCGATTGTTCACGCGAAGCGGCCAGCTTCTCGGCCCGTTCCATGCGCTGCTCGACTTCGCGGACGCTGCCGAGAAACTCGTCGAGCTTTGCCTGGTCGTCTCGTCCCAGACGCCGGTGGAGCGCTTGGGCGTCGGCGAGCACGACGTCCAAGACGCTTCGCGTCGCCGCCGACTGCGGCTTGCCGAAGAGCCGCTCGAACACCGCGCGCGGGTCCTTCTCCGTGTTGGCCGCATAGCCGGGGCCGTACCAGGAGATCGATTCAAAATACTTCGTCTCTCGGTTGTCGACGAAGTCGTTGCAGCTCAGTTCCAGCGACGGCAGCAGCGTTTGCCGGCCCAGTTCCTTCGCCAGTAGTTGATCCAGCGTGATGTTGGTGGGGAAGCCGCCGTCGAGCGTCTCTTGAGGAGCTGAACTGGTCAGCCAGCAGCAACCGGCCTGGGCATGCACGCCGGTGCCGGGGACGAACTGGCGATCCAGGCCGGTGACGAGCGTGACGTGCTCGCGAACCGGCGCCAGCGGCCCGAGCGTCGGCGTCGCGGTCCAGTCGCCGACGACCGGTGCGGGAAGAAACGTTTCCTGCCAGTAGCCATTGGGCGTGTAGATGAAGGCAAACCGCCGCGGCGGCGCTGCCGAAGGCTCGGTGGCCAGGCCGGTGCACGGGGCCAACGACTCGAGGAACGGCAACGCAACCGTCACTCCGGCCCCGTAAAAGAAACTGCGGCGACGGATCGTGTCAAAGTGAATCATCGGCGGTTGTCCTCCGGTTCGGTAATGCCCAGCTCGGTAATGCCCGTTTCGGTAATGCCGAGTTCGGCGATCTCCAGACCGCCGTCGTCTTCAAACGTGGTAAACAGAATCAAGTACGGCCGGTCACCCTCGGCCATTTCCGGAAATCGCGACACCAGCGGCTTCAATCGGGACAGAGGAATCTCGAGCCATTGCCAGCGGTCCTCGGCCACGACCGTCGTCTTCGATCCCAGCTTGACCTCGAAGTTGCCTCCGAAGCGGCCGTCGCCACGGTTGACGCCCAGCATGATCCGCAGTGGACTCGGCCGCTCGAGGCGATACTTGATCCACAGTGTGCCGTCGGCCGGCAGTTGCCCCAAATCGACGCCCTCGACACGGCGGACGGAGACGCCGAAATGGACCACCGGCATCGCTTCATCCTTGCGTCCTACGACGCAGGGAACCGCTCGCATCCGGCCCGGCTCGTCACCCACGGGAGCCTGCCATTGGCCCTTCCAGCGGGATGGAGGCGGTTCGACAAATGTTTGCCGCCAGTGGCTAGCGGCGGCCGAGGTGCGATGCGGACGCAGCTCTTCACGGGCGTCCAACGACGCGACGCAGGCATGATCGCGGGCCACTTCGACCTCGCGGCCGTCCACCAGCCGAGCCATACGCACACGGCCGGAATCGACGCGCACACTGGTTCGGTCCGGCTCGGCCGATAGCGTGACCACCGTCCCCAACACCTCGACCCTCGCGGTCGGGGTCTCGACCAACATCGGTGCGGCGGCCGACTGTGGCTGAACTTCAGCCGTCAGCAAGCCGCGCGACAACCGGATCCGTTTCCGGCCGTCGTCCGCGATGTGCGCCTCGGCATCGCCCGTCAGCATGATCAGCGTCCCGTCCAACAACCGGCACTGCACGGCCGAATCCTCGCCCTCCAGCAGCAGCGTTCCGGCCGACAACGCCTGCGACTCACGATCAACCAAGAGTTGTTCTTCGTGAGCCGATCGAAATATGACCGCTCCCTGTACCGATTCGACCGTGGCAATCGTCGACGGCACTACCGCTGGCGTCGCACGGTCCCGCAGGAGGGAAATCGTAATGGCCAACAGCACACCCGCGGCCGTGCTCATCAAGGCCAGTACGTACCACGTCGCACGATTGGCCCTCCGCACGTCATCCCGCGAAGGACCATCTGCAGGTGTCGCACCGGCCTCGAACGATGATTCGACCAGCAGGGCGGCCGAAACACCATGATCCCAGTGAAGCTCCGCGTGCAACTGCATGAACCGCAAATACAGCCGTCGAGCCGCGGCGTCATTGCGTAGTCGCTCGGACAGCGCCGACTCTTCGGGCTCGCTTAGCAACCCGTCAACGCTAGCGCTGAACAGCCGTTCCAGTTCCCCATCGGACGTTCGACTCATGCATGGGCCTCCCGCGCCAGTGTTTTCTCGATACAGTCCAGCAGTGCTGCGCGAATCCTGCGTAGCGCCTCGGAGACTGCCTTCGGCGAGCGCCCCTGCTGGGATGCCAAGTCATTGACCGACCCGCCCGGCTCGTACCGCCGTACGACCAACCGCCGCTGCTCGAAGCTCAGCTTCTGCAGGCACTCCGCCAAGGCCCGCCGCCGCGGCTCGACGCTGCCGGCTTCGGCAACGCTCTGATCAACCAGCGCCGCGACCAGCTCGTCGTCAAATACCAGCCGGCTTCGCTGTTGTCGCTTGCGAAAGGCCATCACCTGCAATTGAGCAATCCGTAGCGCCCAGGGCAGAAAATCGCGTGAGGGATCGAATTCGGCGGCTTTCTGCCACAGAACCGCATTGGTCTCTTGCAACACGTCGTCCACATCGTGCAGATCGCGCAACAACGACCAGAGAACGCTGTAGAGCGTCCGCTGCGACTGCGTTACCAGTTCCAGGTAACGCAAAGTAGGCGGTTCGTGGCGACTGATTTCATCCATCACCTTTATTTAAGCGGATCTCACCCGAATCCCACGGGGAAAAACCATCCGCCGAAGTTTTCCCGCCATCGTCAGCAGGTTCGCCGCCGGATCACCCGCAGGCACCGAGCGTTTGAGCAATGATGCAGGCCCGAGTGGTCTGAAACCGAGGTGTACGTGGCGAGTGGCGAGGGACAGAAGCGAACTACACTACGAACCACCCCAACGTGCCGATATCGGTGGCGGTTGCCAGCGGCTTGGATGGCGTTGGGTTAAACTGCGGGGTCGATTTTCCCGCCGATTCCCCCCCGGAGTTTCTTGCCGATGCCCAGCCTGCATGCCTTTCAACGTCGAGACGTCCTTGATCGCTCCGTTGATACCCGGTCTCACCGTCGCGGTCTCCGCCGGTTCGTTCTCCCGCTTTCGATCACCCTTGCGGTCGCTGCGATCGGCAGCGTCGCGTCGCCTCGTGCGGCTCTCGCGGCTGAACCGCTTGAACCGCTCGGCGCGGTGGAGTTGGTCCGCGGCGGATTCGAATTCACCGAGGGACCTGCCTACGACTCCTCATCCGGTGTGCTCTACTTCAGTGACATTCCCGCTAACAAGATCTACGCCTTCGATAGCGACGGTGAGTTTTCCGTGTTCAGTGACGATTCCGGCCACACGAACGGGATCGTCTATTCACCCACCGGGAAGTTCGCCGGGAAACTGGTCGCCTGCCAGATGGACGGCCGCGTGGTGATTTACGACCCGACCAGTGGTCAGGTCGATGTTTTGGCTGACACCTACGAAGCCAAACGGTTCAATGCGCCGAACGACTTGGTCGTCGACGCCCACGGCGGGATCTACTTCACCGATCCGCTGTTCCGCGCGCCTGATCCGCTGCCGCAAGGTTTTCAGGCGGTCTATTATCGCGCGGCCGACGGGACCGTGTCGCGGTTGACCGGCCCGCTGGCTGCACCCAACGGTGTCGCCCTCTCACCCGACGGACAACGGCTCTATCTGATCCCCAGCCGGCAGGCCGAGATGCTCGTTTACGACATCAACGGGCCAGGCATGTTGGGCGAAGCCGAGGTCTTTTGCCGTTTGGTCCAGCCCGAAGGACAGACCGATACCGGTGGCGACGGGATGGTCGTCGACGAACAGGGCAACCTGTACATCACGTCGAACCTGGGCGTGCAGATCTTTTCGCCCGCGGGTGAATATCGGGGCTTGATCGAAGTCGCCGAACAACCCGCCAATGTGACGTTCGGCGGTCCCGACCTGAAGACGCTCTACATCACGGCCCGGACCGGCCTCTACCGTGTGGCGATGCCGATCGCGGGCCTGCCGCCGAACTGATACTCCACTAGCGAGCTGTCGGGTCGCTGCTGCTGCGGCTGATCCGCTGGTTCTGCACGTCGACGAATACGGTCGCCTCTTCGGCGACCAGTACCGATTCGCCACTGCGAATCTCGACCCGGAACCGATGGTCGCCGGCCACTTCGGCTTTGGCGATCACCTGCAACTTCACCTGCTGTCCCGCTTCGACACGGGCGATCGGGCTGAAGATCGCTTGGCCAGTGACGACTTCGCCGGGCTGACCCGCAACCCGCAGCGGTTCGATCCCATGACCGAACTGGGCGACCACGCGAACGTTCTCGGCCGCCTTGCTGCCACGATTGTTGATCAGCACTTCATAGGTCACCTCAGAGCCGACCGGTGCCGGGGCGGGCGGATCCATCACACTCAATTTGAGATCGACGATCGCTTGAACGACCGTTTCGAGTCCGACCGATGCCTGGCCTCCAGCACCGCCGGAGCAGTTGAAGACGAGTTGTTGGTCGCCGGTCCGCTCCATCTGGCAACTGAATTCGTAGTCGCGTGAATCGCCGGCTGGGAGGTTTTCGACTTTCCAGGTCAAGCGATCGTCGACAATGCGGGCTCCCTCGATCCCGCCGAGGTAGCGGACGCCGGCCGGCAAGCGGACTTCGGCGACGACCGACTCGCTGCTCGCTCGGCCGCTGTTCGTGATCTGCACCTGATAGGTCGCGGCGGTGTTTTGGAATTTGACCGCCGGGCCCGAGAGTACCGCTTCGAGCTTGGCCGCGACGACGCTGACCGTCTTTTCGCCGGTTGCGGTCAAATCGGCATCGGCAGCGGCCGATCCCGAAATCTTCAAGTCGGCCGCATCGCGAGCGGTCAGCTCGACCTCGAAGCTCGATTCCTTGCCAGGCGGCAGATTACCGAGTTCTTGACGGACGGCTTTACCCGAACCGTTGGTCAGTGAGAAGACGACGTTCGACGCGGTCCCATCACCGGGATTGAGCACTCGTACACGGTACGACTGTGACTTCCCGAAAACGATTTCGTCGGGACCGTCGATTTCCACCACCAGCTTCGGTTCGCGGACGACGACTTCCGCGGTCTGCGTCTGCGGCAGGGTCGTCCAGTTCGTGGCGACGTCGAACGTTCCCGGCTTGACCGCCTTGATCCGGACAAACAGACGTTCCACCGAGCCCGCCGGCAGTTTGTCCAGCGACCACTCGAGTTGGCGGTCTTTTTCAACGTCGATCGCTTTGACCGCTCCTTGCGATGCGTCGTGTCCTTCGATCTCAGCCCAAGGAGGCAAACTGGTGCGGACGACGACGCCGCTAGCATCGATCGAGCCGCGGTTCTCGACCCGTACTTCGTACCGTGTCGTCTCGCGGAGCAATACTTCCGCAGGCCCCTCGGTGACGACCCGAATTCCGGGCTGTTCCGATCCGGCGAGTCGCTGACCCTCCGTCCCGGAGTTTCGTTCGATTTTCGACTCGGTCTCGCCGACGACTTCCGGAGCGACCGGAGCCTTCTTCGCCAGCCGCTCGGCCGCACTGTCCAACGACATCTGTGGGATCGTCGGTAATTCGACCGCATCGCGAGCGGGCCTCGGCGTAGCCGGCGACGGCGTAGCCACGGCGGACGCCGTCGCTTTCGACTCCTTCGCCGGTTGGTCCACCAGCGACCTCGGAATTTCGGGCAGCGTCGCGGCCGCACCGGACTTCGCCTCTTCTTTCCCGGCCAAGTCGCTGACCCGTGCGGGCGGGCGGACCGTTTGCGGTGCCAAGACTCGGCGAGCGACCTGCGGCACGTTCGACTCGCTCGCTGCGGTCAAGTCGCTCGAACGCTGAGGTAAGGATGGCAACGCTTGCTCGGGGGCGAGTGGTTCCAATTGTCGACGCCCGCTGCGACGGCTGCTCTTGACCGACGACAATTCGGCCTGTTCCGTAGCCGACGGCTTGGTAACGCTCGGCTTCGCGGCAATCGGCTTCGCGGTCGCCGACGGCGCTGATCGCAACACGGTTCCACCCGCGTTCGCCGAAAGCGGCTTGGAAGGGGCTGACGCGGCCAGTTCGGATCGTCGGTTGGGATCGCGGATCGGTTGTACGTTCGCCGGCCCTGACTGCGGCGGCAACGACGGATTCGCACGGTGGTACGGCACGCCGCTCCAATCGACTGATGACGGATCGGGCGGTGGCAACGGGTAGGCCTTACGGCCGTCGTCTTTGGAATCCGAATCGCCAGAGAACAGAGTTCCGAGTAGACCGCCGGAGGTCTGCATCACGTCGCCCGGCTGAGGATTGTCGAGCAGGACCGCTTGTTCCACCGTTCCCTGATCGGAAGCGGGAGTTGTCGCGGTGGTCGGGGACGCAGCGGGTTGCCCCGGATCGGACGCCATCGCCAAGCCGCTGATGGGAAAACCCGAAGCGGCGATCAGGGCCCAGGACAATACGCGGCGTCGGGACAGGCGAACCGTCGCACTGTCGAACGTGGTGGGTTGGACGGGCGGTTGCTGGACCGGCGTTTGGCGGCTGCGAATTCGTGCGGGGGGCAAACCGTTAGCCATCGATGGATGCTCGTATTTAACGGAAGGGACAAACCTTAGGACGTCAGCCAAGGACGCCCGGCCAGGTCGGGGCCGCTGAAAGCTCTCTGCGGTCTCGTTCGGTATCGGCTGGGCGGGTTGCATCAATTGAATCAATTCGGTCGATTCAAGCGTTTTCCGAAACGGGTTAAACTGCCCGGCTCGAGAGTTCCTGCGGGTCGATATGGCCACACCTTGGAAGAGAACTATCCCAATGAACCGGCGAGAAAAAATCGAAGCGATGTTGGCCGACGATCCCGGCGACACGTTTTTGCGATACAGTTTGGCGATGGAACTGCGTGGTGAAGGCGATCATGCCGCCAGCGTTGCGAAACTTGAAGCGTTAACCCGGGATTCGCCGCCCTACGTTCCGGCATTCTTCATGGCGGCTCAGCAATTGGCTGATCTCGACCAGATCGATCGGGCCCGCCAGTTTCTGCGTGACGGGATCGAGGAGGCCCGCCGGCAAGGCGACTCGCACGCGGCGGCCGAGATGAGCGAATTGCTCTCACAGCTCGGCGAGTACGGCGAGGCCGATCACGACGAACTCTGATCACGATGTCTACCGAGCAGACCGAGGCGATCGTGTTGCGGGTCGTCGAGTTCAGCGAAACGAGTCTGATCGTGACGCTCTACACGCGACACTTCGGCCGCTTGTCGGCGCTCGCCAAAGGAGCGCGGCGTCCCAAAGGTCCGTTCGAAGGGGCGCTCGACCTGTTGGCCTGCTCGCGGATCGTGGTCATTTGCAAATCATCCGACGCCCTCGATTTGCTGACCGAAGCCAAGTTGCAACGACGCTTTCGGGCCGGTCAGACGAGTCTGATCCGACTGCACTGTGGCTACTACGTCGCCGAACTGCTGCGGATGTGGACCGAAAACGGAGTCGCCAGTGAGGAATTGTTCGACTTGATGACGCGGACGATCGAAACCATCGATGGCGATGGAGACGCCTTGACGGCGGTACTCGATTTCGAACTGCGAGCGATGAGACTGCTCGGGAACGCTCCGGCGACCGATGCCTGTGTCGGTTGTGGTGGAGCGATCGAGTCTGCCGGTGCCCGAGTACCGTTCGCCTACCAACTCGGCGGAGTCCTTTGTCCGGCCTGCCGCGGTGGCCAACGCGAGGTGGCGTCGGTCCGCCGCGGTGTGATTGACCAGATCGCCGTGCGACAACGTTCCCAAAAGCCACTGTCGGGGCCGCTTGCAGCCAGCGATTACCGCGATTTGCGGGCCGTCGTCGGTCGCTACGTCTGCACCACGCTGGGAATGGCGCCTCGGACACAATCGCTGTTGCCAGCGAACTGGGTTGCGCACTAAGTATGCGTTTCCCATGGCTCCGGGCTCACCGATTCGGGTCCGCGCCGGTACCGCTTGCCGTCGCCATTGCGCCAGTCGCGACCAGGATGTCCGCACGATGTTGCTTCCCGATCCGTCCGCCGTCGACCGCTTTTTGCCCGTCCCCCGGACCGGCCGCCACCGCTTACTGGCGCTTGTCGGGCTATTCTGCGCTGCCGCGATAACGATCGGCGGCTGCTCAAGCCTGCAGACACCGAACTGGATGCGGTCGGCACAGAACCGGACCCACCGCGTCCTGCACGGGACGGATAACACCAATCTGACTGCCCAGGAACGCGAAGAGCGGCTGGCCAAGGCCCAAGGTCACTACCAGGCTGGTGATGAAGCGTTTCGTGCCGGATCGAGAAAGCGTCGTGATGCGGCAGCCAAAGATTTCACCAAAGCGGCCAAGGAATTCGAAAAGGCGGCCAAAGCCCATCCCGGCTCGGCGATCGCCCAGGACGCGTTGTTCATGCAGGCCGAAAGTCTGTTCTTTGCCGATCGCCTACCCAAGGCGGGCGAAGCGTACAGCAAGTTGCAGAAGGAGTTTCCCAATTCACGTCACAGCGACCGCGCGGCGGCCCGGCTGTTCTCGATCGCTCAATATTGGATCGAAACCGAACGGGCCGGCGGCAGCGGCGTGATCCCGGTCAACTTCACCGACGAAAAACGGCCTTGGCTCGACCCCGATGGCCACGGCATCCGCATGCTTGACCAAATCCGCTATGACGACCCGACCGGTCGCCTCGCCGATGACGCCACCATGGCCGCCGCGGTTGAGCACTTTCGCCAACGGCGGTTCCTGGCGGCCGATGAATTCTTGACCGACTTACGTGAGACGTTCTCCGACAGCGAGCATCTGTTCAACGCTCACCTGCTCGGCATCCGCTGCAAGTTGGAGATGTACGCCGGGCCCAAATACAGCCAATTGGTGCTGGAGGAGGCCGACAAGTTGATCCGACAAACCCGCACCCGCTTCCCCGATAAGATGCGCGACCCGGAGGTCAGCGAAATGGTCGCTCGGGCTTCAGCCGAGGTCGACTTCCGGCAAGCCGAACGGCTCTTTGTACGTGCTCAGTACCGCGAAAAGCGTCGTGAATATGGGGCAGCTCGCGTCTATTACCAACAACTGCTGGCCAACTACGATCGAACTCCCTACGCCGATCAGGCCCGTGATCGATTGACCGCAATCGAACCCTATCCCGACACGACCCAACGACCCTTGCAGTGGTTGACGAAGATCTTTCCTGAAGGCCGACGGGCCAAGCCGTTGATCACGAACGATTCCCCCACGCTGCTGAGGTGACCGGCGTTGTCGTATTCACGCCCGTCCGCTGCCTTCCATGGTGCCGCTAACGGCTGGCTGATTGTATTGGTGGCGCTGTGGTTCGCCGGTGGCTGCGCCGCCTATCAGTTCGGATCGCGGTCGATGTTCCGTGACGATATCCGCACCATCTACGTGCCGGTCGCCCGCAACGAGACCTTTCGGCATGATCTCGGTCCACGACTGACCGAAGCGGTCATCCGCCAGATAGAACTGAGAACCCCTTACAAGGTGACGGGGGATCCTGCCGCCGATAGCATGTTGCAGATCCGTGTCGTCGATCAGTGGAAACGGGTCCTGACCGAATCGGAAAGCGATGATCCGCGGGCGCTCGATGCGGTGATCACGGCGACCGTTCGCTGGTCCGACCGTGGCGGCGGGCCGCTGTTGCAGAACGAAGTCGCGATCCCCGATCAACTCGGCACGATGCTGAAACAGGGCACCCGTTACGTACCCGAAGCCGGCCAATCGGTGCAGACGGCGCTGCAGGAGTCGATCGATGATCTCGCCGATCGGATCGTCGCCCAAATGGAATTGCGTTGGTGAGTGCCCCCGAGTCGAGCCCAGCTGAGCCAAGTCCCGCCCCCGAGCGATGTCCCGAGCGAATTTGGGAATTGTGCCGGCGGACCTTGGTCTGTCCCGATCTGAACCGTTCGTCTACCACTGGCGATGCGAGTTCGGCTCGTCGGTCGACATCGTCTTGGCCTGAATCACTTGGGCCTCCGCCTGTATCCGGTCCGCTGGTGATGGGGATTCTGAACGTCACACCCGATAGCTTTTCCGACGGCGGTCGGCATGTCGAAACCATCGCCGCTATCGCAGCCGGAGTTCAACTGGCCCGTGACGGCGCGGATATCCTTGATGTCGGCGGGGAAAGCACTCGGCCCTACAGCACTCCCGTCGACGAAGCCGAAGAGCTCCGCCGCGTCATCCCGGTGATTGCAGCGCTCGCGACATCGGTCGATGTGCCGATCAGCATCGACACCAGCAAGGCGAATGTCGCCCGAGCCGCGATCGAGGCTGGCGCGGAAATCATCAACGACGTGACCGGACTTGAAGGCGATCCCGCAATGGTCGAAGTCGCCGCCACGACTCGGGCCGGTGTCTGCGTGATGCACATGCGGGGTAACCCCCAAACGATGCAAGACGATCCTCGCTACACCGATGTAGTCGCCGAAATCGAGGATTACCTCCGACAACGGCTCGACTGGTGCATCGGCCATGGCATTGACGCCCAACGGATCTGCCTCGACCCGGGAATCGGCTTTGGCAAAACCCATGCTCACAACCTCGAATTGCTCCGGGCGACCCGCCGATTCGCGGACATCGGTCGCCCGATCTTGATCGGGCATTCCCGCAAAGGCTTCATCGCAAAACTGCTCGGTGACCGAGAGGCTGACCGGGACGCCGGATCGATCGGCGTTTCACTCGCCGTCGCCGCTGCCGGGGCCGACATAATCCGAGTCCACGCGGTCAAACCGACCGTCGACGCCCTGCGGCTGTTCGCCGCCGCCGGCGGTTTTGCTCGGAATCGAGGATGATACGGCGATGCGGGTCGACCTGATCATCACTGAATTGTTCGTCGGCGGCGCCGAACGTTGCCTGACCGAACTCGCCCTCGGCCTACAACATCACGGCGATCGGGTTCGCGTCGCCTCGATCGGTAGCCTGCCGCAAGGTCCCCAAGCGGTACTGCTGAGGCGATTGCGCGACGCTGGCATCGACGTCGTCACCACCGAGTGCGATTCACCACTGCGGGCAGTTCAAGCCTTCGCTCGGTTGCGACACTGGCTGACGACCGATCGGCCCGATGTGGTCCAAACGATGCTGTTCCATGCCAATGTCCTCGGCACTTGGGCGGCGAGATCAGCCGGTGTCGCTACCTGTGTCGGCGGAATCCGTGTCGCCGATACCTCCCGTGGGCGGCTCTGGATCGAACAGACCGCGATCTCGCGGATGGATGCCTTGGTCTGTGTCAGCGATTCGGTAGCGAGGTTTGCCGAGCGATCGTTCTCCGCCCCGCTGCCGCCGACGCTGGTGATCCCCAACTCGATCGATAGCGGTCGTATCGCTGCGGCGTCAGCCATCGATTGGACCGATCTCGGTTGGCCCGCCAACGCGGAGGTTTTGCTGTTCATCGGCCGCCTCGATTACCAAAAAGGAATCGATGTGCTGCTCGACGCGATGCCCGAATTGTTCGCCCGATTGCCGGATCTGAGGTGCTGTTTCGTCGGCGAAGGCCCGCTGCGACCACAGATTGGCCAAGCCTTATCACGGTTCGGCGCGGCACGCGTTTGCGCCGTCGGTTGGCGGAGCGATTCCGATTCATTCCTCAAGGCGAGCCGCCTGCTGGTGTTGCCCAGCCGCTATGAAGGGATGCCCAACGTGGTGCTGGAGGCAATGGCGGCCGGCAAAGTGGTCGCCGTCAGCCTGGTCGAAGGGGTGTCCGAATTACTCGGCGACACCACCGACCACCAGACCTGTCGCCCCGATGATTCCGTCGCCCTCGCGGCACTGATCGAATCACTCTGGAAGGCCCCCCGCCAAAGGCTGGCCGATCTGGCTGACCAGAATCGACGCCGGGCGGAGCAGAATCATGATCTCGAGGCGATGATCGATCGCTACCGCCAACTCTATCGCTCGTTCACCGATTGAATGAGATCGGAATCGATTCGACGGTGAGCATCCCTTCGGGATACAAGCCATTAGCCGGGGGTTGGATCGCAGCGACCACCCCCGGAGGGGAATTGCCCGACAGATAACCGACCCCGAAAGGGGGCGCAGCACGATGCCTTGCCCGCGAACGGAGAACTGACAATGCCGTGTCTACCACGGATGGTGTAAGCAGAAGCGGCCACGTTGGGGATGTTATGCAAGGCGTGGTTTGCTAGCACAAGAAGACGCAAGTTTTTTCTGGTAAACGACTTGCGCGATAACACTCGGTCGCTCTTCGAAAATTAATCGATCGAACCGCGTCAAGCCCTGGTTTGAGACTTTCTTACGGGTATGCTTTCCATTGTCAGGCAATCGATCGATCTTCCGCGAGTTCGCCTAGCGTGAGTCAAGGCGGAACCAGCTTACGGCCACGGGCTGGTCCGGCGATGATCCGAGTCAGTTTTTCTTCGTGAAAGGCTTATTCGGGTCACTCACGGGCCGGGTGCAGGAGGCACCCGGTCGCGAACCCTCGCGCATCACTGGTGAGTCGCGATTAAACAGGACATCGTATGCCGCTCGGCTGTGGTGATCGAATCGGTGCTGTCCGACTCGCCGCGATCGCTGTCGTTCTGACGGCGACCGCTGCTTCGTTGTCGGCAGATGAGACGGTTTTTCGCGATATCCCGCTGCGACAATCGATCACCGAAGTGCAGCCGATGACGGGTTTAGTTCTCTGGTCGACCAACGACCGCAACCGCGATCTCCCGATCCAACTCGAATACGCTTACCTGCGCTACGACGACGTCATACGTGGTCCGGATGATTTTGATTGGCAATTCGTCGAGTCGACGCTCGATTCGATCGCGTCACGAAGCCATCAAGCCGTGTTGCGATTTTACTTTGTCTATCCTGGGAAAGAGTCATCGGTACCCGCATTCATCAAGGCGGGCGATGGCTACGAGGAGACGGCGGGAACCAGCGAAGGGAAACCGACGACGTTCTGTGATTGGGGCAGCGAACTGCTTCAGCAGACGACGCTTGACTTTTATTCCGCCTTCGCGCGGCGTTACGACCACGACCGCAGACTCGCCTTTTTGCAGACCGGGTTCGGTTTGTGGGCCGAGTACCACATCTACGACGGTCCGATGACTTTGGGAAAAACGTTTCCCGACAAGGCTTTTCAAGCTCGCTTCGTCCGTCACCTGGACGCCGCTTTTGTCGCTACGCCGTGGTCGGTGTCGATCGATGCTGCCGACCGCTCCCGCTCACCGTTGGCTTCCGACGCGTCGCTCTGCAGCCTACGGTTTGGGCTTTTCGACGATTCGTTTTTGTCGCAGAACCACAGCGGATACAACGCAAAGAGTTGGCGGGCATTCGGTCCCAATCGTTGGCAAACGTCGCCCGCCGGCGGCGAAATCAGCTACTACACCGACCACGACCAGCGTTTGGCGTTGGCAGCCGATGGGCCTCATGGGATCGCATTCGAGGATTTGGCGGCTCGCTTTCACGTTACCTATATGATCGCCGACGGCCAGCCACACTACCAATCGGCCGCTCGGATCGCCGCGGCCGGAACGGCGCTCGGATACCGTTTCCGTGTGACGCGATTCCGTTCGACCGCGGGCCGTAGCGAGGTGACGGTGCTCAACGAGGGAATCGCACCGCTTTATCATGATGCTTTTGTCGCAGTCGATGGCGTACGAGCCGCCGGAAGCCTCCGCGGTCTACTACCCGGCGAGGCGATCACGTTCTCGGTCGCTGCCGGTGGCGATCAGCCGCGGCTGACGATCGAGTCGGACCGTTTGGTCGACGGTCAGAAAATCAGCTTCAACGCGTCGCTCTGAATACGCCATTGCAAATCGATACGCCGCTGCCGCCCTTGCATCGCTGAGGGCTGAGCGTCAGATTGCACTGCTTGTTCGAGATCGCCCTTTTCGGCCTCGGATACTGACCACAACTTTTGCTCCACCTCGGTCATCCAGGAACCTCCGTCGTGATCGCCAATCAAGCTTCCCACCCGCTGCGAATCGTTGTTGTCGGCGGCGGCCTGGCCGGGCTCGGTGCAGCCTGTACGGCGGCTGCCCGCGGACACTTGGTGACTCTGGTCGATAAAAACGAATGGGTCGGTGGGAAGGCTGCCGAACATGCCGCCGAAGGCTATCGTTTCGACATGGGGCCGACGATCCTGACCTTGCCCAGCGTCCTCAAGCGGATCTTCGCCGAGGCCGATCGTTCGCTCGACGATTACCTGCAAATGGTCCCGCTCGATCCGCAGTGGCGGTGCTTTTTCGAAGGGAAGACGCCAGCGGATAACGCCGTTTTGGACCTGGTCGCCGACGTCCCGGCGATGCGGAAGAACCTCGACGCCTTCACCGGGTCGCCCACCGCAGGGGCCGGTTACGAACGCTTCATCAAGCTGAGCGAACAGCTGCACGGCGTCTCGGACCGCTTCTTTTTCTGGCGATCGATTGGCGGCTTGGCCGACACGATGGAACTTGGCGGTGCCTTCTCCGCCGCGGTCCTCAAGGATGTGCTGTCGCTGCGGATGGGCCGTAGCGTCGCCTCGGTCGTTCGCTCGCATGTGCCCGACCATCGTGTGGCCCAAATGATGGATCACTTCACCCAATATGTCGGCTCATCACCGCTGGCATCGCCCGCTGTCCTCTGCGGGATCGCCCACATGCAAACCGAGGAAGGCATTTGGTATCCGATCGGCGGTACCCGGGCCGTTCCCGAAGCGCTGCATTCATTGGCGATCGAACTCGGCGTCGATGTCCGCACCGGTTGTGACGTGCGACGGATCGAGACCGAGTCTCACAGTGGGCAGACCCGCGTGGTGGCTGTCCAAACCGTCGGCGACGAGCGGATCGAATGTGACGCGGTGATCAGCAATTGCGATTCAGTCCGCACTTACCGCGAATTGCTCTCCGGGACGCCACAATCGGCTCGCTTCGCGAAGCAAAACCCCAACCGTGAACCGGCCTGCAGTGGTGTCGTCCTTTATCTCGGTCTGAATCGCCGCTACGAACAACTTCTGCATCACAACTTTGTCTTCTCCCAAGACCACAAAGAGGAGTTCGATCACATCTATCGGCGTGGTGAACCGGCTCCCGACCCTTCGGCCTACGTTTGCGCACCGTCGATCAGCGAACCGGCGGTCGCCCCGGACGGCTGTGAAGCACTCTACATTTTGGTCCATGTGCCGTACCTGCGGCCGCACCACGATTGGACCACCCTGTTGCCCAAGTATCGCGAAGTGATCCTCGACAAGCTCGAGCGGGCGGCCGGACTCGATGGAATCCGCAGCGCGATCCGATACGAAGCGTCGTTGACCCCACAAGGGATTCATGACCGCTACCGGGTCCTCAACGGTGCGATTTACGGTCTCGCCAGCCATGGTAAATTCCTGGGGGCGTTCAAACCGGGAAACCGCCGAAAGGACATCTCCGGACTCTACCTCGCCGGCGGCGCCGCCCACCCCGGTCCGGGCATGCCGATGGTGATGATGAGCGGCTGGATCGCCGCGGATTCACTCGATCAGGACGCCCGAGACGGGAAATTGACCGCTACCGCAGCGGTGGTCGCCGGCTGACCATGAATCGTTCTGTCAGTTCCGATCCGAGTCCGACTGGAAGCTCGCCGGCCGCACCGTTGCCGTCCGCGTTGACGGTCTCTCCGCCTCCGGTGTCGCGATTCATGCAAGGTGGGTTCCATTCGTTTCTGCGGCCTTATTTACGACGTCATTTCCACTGCATCGGACTCGACCGCGACGGCTTCGATCCGAGACAACTTTCGTCCGACTCGCCGGTGATTGTGTATGCGAATCATCCGTCGTGGTGGGACCCGCTGATCGCCCATTTCTTAAACCTGCAACTTTTTTCTCCGCGCCAGTTTTATGCCCCGATCGATGCTGTGGCTCTCAAGCAATACGGCGTCTTCGAAAAGCTCGGCTTCTATGGGATCGACTTAACTTCAACCTCCGGTGCCGCCGCCTTTCTGAAGACCAGTACGGCGATCGTGACAGCCCCCGCGACGGCGCTGTGGGTGACTCCCGAAGGTCGGTTCTGTGACGTTCGCGATCAGTCGGCGGTGCTGATGCCAGGCCTTGCGCATCTCTGTGCCAAACTCGGTTCGGCCCGCGTGATCCCGATGTCACTGGAGTACGCTTTTTGGGACGAAAGGTTGCCGATCTGTGCGGTCCGGTTTGGCCAACCGCTCGATACGTCGATTTCACCTGCTGTCAGCAGCGACGATGTTCAAGCCGCCGACCGTGGCACGCGTCGCGATAGTAAAGCGGAGTGGAACCGACTGCTGACACAGCGGCTTCGTGATAACCAGGGCGAGTTGGCTGCTACGGTGATCGCCCGTGACCCAGCGAGTCTCGAATCACTGCTGCTCGGCCGGGTCGGTGCCGGTGGCTTGTATGATTCGATGCGGCGTTGCAAGAGTTGGATCACTCGGCAGTCCTTCCGACCCGAACATGGGCAGCGATTTTAATGCTCGTCACGACTCTGGCCTGGGCTGCATTGGTGTCGGCCGCGATCCCCGCCGCAATGTTTCTCCGCAACCTCGGCCGGTTCTTGCCGCCGCCCGAAGTCCCGATCCGGGAACTCACCCACTCCGCAGACGATTCTGGTGATACGACCGATCAGCGGCAGGCGGTCTCGCTGCTGATCCCGGCGCGGGACGAAGCGGCCGGGATCGCCGCTTCGGTGGCGGCGGCGTTGGCCAGCCGCGGGGTCGAGATCGAAGTGGTCGTGTTGGATGATCACAGCGTTGATGCCACCGCGGCGATCGTCGACGAGATCGCTGCTCGAGACCGCCGTGTCCGTCGAATCGCCGGCGAAGCGTTACCGGAAGGCTGGAACGGTAAGCAGTTTGCTTGCTATCAACTCGCCGCTGCCGCCCGCTACGATCGCTTCGCGTTCATCGATGCCGACGTCCGATTGCAACCGGACGCGCTGGTACGGCTGGTCGCTTATCAAGATACGGTTGATGTGGCGTTGTTGAGTGCCTTTCCGAAACAGCTGACTGGCAGCTGGCTGGAATGCTGGTTGATTCCGTTGATGCACTTTATCCTGCTCGGTTTTTTGCCGATTGACCGGATGCGTGCCAGCCGGTTGCCGGCCTACGCCGCCGGTTGTGGCCAGCTGTTCCTGACTCGGCGGCCCGATTACGACGCCGCCGGCACCCATCGGGCGATCCGTGGTTCGCGGCATGACGGGCTCAAGTTGCCCGCCGCCTACCGAGCTGCGGGGTTGGCGACCGACGTCGTCGATGGTACGCCGATCGCGTCTTGTCGGATGTATCAGCGGGCCGGCGAGGTGATTCGCGGACTGCTGAAAAACGCTACCGAGGGGATCGCGTCGCCACGGTTGATCATCCCCTTCACGACGATTTTGCTGGGTGGAGCCTGCTTGCCCTGGATCACGCTGCTGGCCGCCGTCGGAACCGCTCAGTGGCTCGCTGCCGTGATCGCCACGCTAGCGATCGCCATCTCCTACCTGCCTCGCGTACTCGCCGCGGCTCGGTTCGACCAATCGTGGCTCGGTGTCGTCTTCCACCCGGCCGCGTTGACGCTGTTCGTCGCCCTCCAGTGGATCGCGTTGGTCAACCGCTCGCTCGGCCGGCAAGTCGCCTGGCGAGGGCGGACCGAGTGACGGCGGGACCATGGCATTTTTCGGCCAAGGCCGTTATCGTTGCACTGCGGTGAGCGTCGGGTGACCTCTGCCGTTGTCGTATCATCGAGCCAGCAAGGGACCATGACAAAACGGGTTTATATCGAAACGGTCGGCTGTCAGATGAATGTGCTTGACAGCGAAATGGTGATCGCTGACCTGCGACGCCATGGCTATGAGGTCGTCGATTCGCCCCGCTCGGCCGACACGGTTCTGTACAACACCTGCAGCGTGCGGGAGCACGCTGAGGAGAAAATCTACAGCGCGCTCGGCAAGGTCCGGCAGATCAAGGAACGGACGCCAGGGATGACGATCGGGGTGATGGGCTGCATGGCCCAAAAGGACCAACAGATCGTTTTCAACCGCGCTCCCTATGTCGACCTAGTCGTCGGGCCGGGCCAACTCCACCAGATCCCGACTCTGCTCGACAAGGTCCGCGGCGGCGAAGGGCGGCAATTGGCGGTGTCGCTCGCACGCAGCGACGGCAGCCAGGATTCGATCCGCCGCAGCCACGAAACCTTCGACCCGCTCCGCGATCCGACGATGCGGCCGACGCCGTTCCAAGCCTACCTGCGGATCCAGATCGGTTGCGACAAGTTCTGTACTTATTGCATCGTCCCGATGACCCGCGGCCCCGAACAGGGACGCTCCCCAGCCGAAATCCTTGCCGAAGCGCAAATCCTTGCCGATCAAGGCTGCAAAGAAATCACGCTGCTCGGCCAGACCGTCAACAGTTACCGCTATTCCGATGGCGAGCGGACGGTGCGACTCGCCGACCTGCTCGAACAACTTCACGACATCGAAGGGCTCGAACGACTCAAGTTCGTCACCAGCTATCCCAAGGACATGACGGCCGAGCTGCTGCAGACGATCCATGACCTGCCAAAATGCTCGCCCTACCTCCACGTCCCGGCGCAGAGCGGCCACGATGACGTCCTTAAACGGATGAAGCGTGGTTACACCGT